>JAFEGP010000041.1 GCA_018239815.1 Verrucomicrobiota bacterium
TGGTGTTCTCCTGGCTGTGCTGTTCTTTTATGCTCAGGGTCATTGATCATCGTCTCAGCATTTTTGAAAGCCCCGTAGAGTTGGGTCAATTCTTTAAGATCTTTTTTCTTTTGTGCTTCAGGGCCAAATGTGTTAGGGAAACATTTAGCTAAAATAGAAGAGAGTCTGCCAAAAAAACCAGGCGATGCAGACTCAGACATAGGTTTAGCATCATGGGGTAGATAAAGACTTTGAGGCAGCAGAGGGGCCTGCAGCAGCATCTAAATGAGATGTGGCTAATTTATGAGTCGTAGCATCTGCAGGAGATTGCTTAAGAGTTTTTAATTCAATATCCTGTCCTTTGTGAGGACCTTGATTTGAAGGTGAATGAATACCGTTCATTTTTTTAACTCCTTTTATCTAATTTTACTGTTTTTGTTTGTAATGTGTAATTAATTTTTTTAATTATTTGTATTAGTTGATGAATTTCATTAAGGTCTTGCAAGGACGTTTAGAAGCTTTTCTTAAGAAGCTTGAGAGAAATACTTTTAGATAGTAAACTGCTAGTTTTTAATAATGTTTAGTTGGATTTCCCACAGAGAGAGGACGCGTCGTGACAACCACACAGTTACTCCATCAGCTCCAATCCTATCTCAATCAGCAGGGTGATCTCGATCAGCTTATAGAAGTTTCTTGCCAAGCTCCCAAACAAACCTGTGAAGAAGTTGTAAATATCCTCTTAAGTTGGCTAAAACAAGAGGTGATTGCAAAAAAAGAAGAGGATGATTTTGACAGAGCATTGGGATGGCTGTCTCAATTGACAGGCATGACAATCCAAAGTCTGATTATGCAGTCTCATCTTTGTCAGCAGTTTGCCTTCTCTACCAAAAAAGCCATCTATCTAGATCGAGCTATGACATGCTTGCAAGAGGGATTTAGACTTGAACCCGCTACCTTTGATCAATTTCAGTTTTGGGCAACATTGCTTGTCACAAAAGGAAGATGGCAAGACGACATGACCTGTGTGGAGCAGGCCATTGAAATGTACGCCAGAGCTAAAGTACGTTGTGGCTTGAGTTTTGAATTGCTCTGGGATCAAGCCGTGGCTTGGCAACTTTTATATGATTTTTCTATCGAACGCAGCGATTTACAAAAAGCTCTGAATTTTTTTTCAAGGGCACAGAAATTTACTAAAAAGGTCTCTCCCTATTTCTTTGTAGATTACAGCAAAGCCTTGCATCAATTAGCACTAGCAACAGGGGATCCTGCCCCCATTCGACAATCCTTGGTTAATTTGCGTCAAATACAACCCCTAGTTACATCTTTGCCCCATGTTGAAAAAATCGTCCGTGAACTTCTTATTCATGCTCAAAGTCAGCTAGTTTTGTTAACAGATGATCCCACAGAATTTGAACATGCAAACCGTTTGTACGAAGAAACCATCACTGCACATCCCAGTCTAGCTAATCTATGGTTGCATTGGGGATACCTATTATTACAAGTAGGTTGGAAGAAACAACAAGTAGCGATTGTCGAAACGGCTGTAGAAAAACTTACCTCTCTAAAAATTGCTGAAGCAGATCCTGTTCTGTCTACAGTGTTTCTGAGCCAAGCTCTTATGGCTTTAGGTGTTCTGGTAGACGATCTTAACCTTATTCAAGAAGGCGAGGAAAGACTGCTAAAAATATCACAACTATGCCCTGAACACAGAAACTTGATAAAAACAGAAGCGTTTGTTTGTTTGGCTAAGGCACTTTATTTTAATGATGCTCAATATTTTGAAGGGGCTGTTAATCGTTATACGAAGTTGGTAACAGAACGAGGAGATGATATTGAGTCCTGGTATGGTTTGATGGAAGCTTATTTAGGCTGGGGTAAATTGCAAAAACAAGCTAAGCTTATTATCAAATCCTGTCATGCTGCAGCGCGCCTCACTCAGCTGCGTCCTTTTTCTTCCATTTATCACATCCAAACAGCTCAGCTTTTATTCTTGCGTTATCGTTTCCAACAGGACATGAAAAATCCTGGTCGAATGTTGGAGCAGGCAATTAAACATCTTCAACTCGCTCTTGCAATTAAAGAGGACTTCGAAGTGCTGTTGCAACTTGCTCTGATGTGGGATGCCTTAGCAGAAGAGACAGGAGATGACAATAGCTATATGAACGCTATACAAGGTCTAGAAATCTTGTATCTGCGCTTGCCTACAGATTATCGTTTAAAAAATGCCTTGGGTGTAGCCTTAACGCATTATGGTGTCTATACTCTAAAACCAGACTTGCTATTTAGAGCTTCTCATCTTTTCGAACAAGTTTTAAAACGAGACATAGAACATGCCAGTTCTCTGACTCATTTGGGGTTATGTAAACTCGTGCTTTCAGAAATAGCTGTAGATCCTCACAACCCAGAGGAAGCTTTGTCCAAACGCTCCGATGCTGAGCGTTTACTTAAGCAGGCAATACGTTATGGCGATGAAGAAGCTTGTTTTCATCTTGCACGCCTTTATTCCATGAAAAAGCTCTACTCCGAGTCAATAGAATACCTTAAACGAGCTAGAATGCAACATGTCTTGCCATCTATTGAGCGTTTAGAGCAGGATACGTGGTTGGAAGGCGTGCGTCAGACAGAGGCTTTTCAGGAATTTGTAAGTGGATTAAGAGGAAAATAGCCCATGGAGGAAAGGACTACAGAAGATTACCATGTCTCAGCGGGTAATTTAATGGATTCCCGTACCAGTCACTTGGATGATGAATTAGGGGCTCGTTTAGAGGAAGCTTTTCATAAAACGACCTTTAATGTTCATCTGCAAGATGTTGCTAAAATTGCCAGCGAATACAATCCTATCGATTTGGCCTATGCAGCCTCGCGCTTACCCCCAAGCGCTCGCTATGTCTTGTTTGAAAACCTTCCGGATCTTGAATCACAAGTTGCTTTTATCATTAATACAGACAGCGCTTCTAGATGGGCGATCTTCCGCTATACGGAAGAAAAAGAAATAGCTGAGCTAATTTCTAATATGCCTTCTGATGAGGCAGTATGGGTCTTAGATGATATTCCAGATCGTCGCTATCGCCGTGTATTAGAACTGTTGGATGTAAAAAAAGCAGCTCAAATTCGAGAATTACAAAAACACAGCCGCAATAGTGCTGGCGGACTCATGACAAATGAGTTTTTTGCTTTTCCTATGGATACAACAATCTCAGAAGCTGCTTCTTTTATTCGTGATAATCCAGGTATTGATATGACAAGACGTATCTTTGTTCTGGATAATCAAGGAGAGTTACAAGGATTTGTGCCAGCAAGAAATCTTATCGTCAATCCTCCTCACTTAACTTTAAAACAAGTGATGCGTGAAGTAGAACATAAGGTTCATCCTCAAACAACACGCGAAGAAGTTGTAGATATCGTTGAACGTTATAAAATTCCCGCCTTACCTGTTGTCAATGAGCAAAACTTTTTGGTGGGCGTCTTGACGTATGAAGATGTGGTCGAAGCAATCGAAGATATCGCTGATGAAACAATTGGTTGGATGGCAGGTACCGTTGAAGATGTAAGCGAACATGACCCCATTATTAAGCGTTTTCTAGCTAGATCTCCGTGGCTGCTTGTCACGCTTTGTGGGGGATTAATTAGTGCTTCCATCATGTCTTTTTACCAAGGTGTTGAAGGTGAATTACTAGCCCTGATTTTTTTCTTTGTCCCCTTAATTAATGGCATGTCTGGTAATGTGGGCATTCAGTGTAGTACTGTTTTGGTAAGAGGCATGGCAATCGGTGTGATTTCTTCAGGTAAAAGAGGGGAGGCCGTTCTTAAAGAACTTTCCATTGGTCTTTTGACAGCAGTCTCCTTTGGTTTACTGTGTGGTGTTTTGCTCTATGTCTTAACAGCAGCTGGGATAGGTGATTTTCACGGTGGTCCCTTGCAGTTGGGAATCTTAGTGTCTATTGGGCTTTTTAGCGCCTCCCTTACCGCCACAGCCCTAGGGGTAGGATCTCCATTTTTCTTTGCAAGAATAGGGGTGGATCCCGCAATTGCCTCAGGTCCTATTGTGACAGCTTTCAATGACATTTTGTCTTTGACGACTTTTTTCCTTATATCAGGATTAATGAATAGACTCTTTTTTAATCATAATGGAGTGTTTTAATGGACGAAAATGACCCGCGCTATAAAAAAGCAAGAGCTCGTGTTGCCCGTTTACGAGGATTTTATACAAATCTTATTTCCTATGTTTCTATCAATATTCTGCTATTAATCATCAATCTATTAACTTCTCCACGTTCCCTATGGTTTTATTGGGTTGCAGCTATCTGGGGAATTGTTCTGGTTATTCAAGGATTAAGTCTTTTTACGATCAAAGATTCTTTCTTAGGCGAGGAATGGGAGAAGCGTAAAATTCGAGATATTCTCAATCGAGATAAGCACGATTAAGATCCGTTGATCTTATGCCTCAAGTAAATCCTTATTCTACAAAATCTATCCGACCTAAGAGGATAGATTTTGTAGCGTTGAAATGGGATCTACTAAAAAACCGTTTTTTCTAAGCAAAAAAAATCTTTCGGCTCAGAAAAAAATAGATGTAGATAAATGCTTAAAAAATATTTATCTGTCTGTATTCAGAGAGACTTGTTTCGTGTTCTGGCAGTTTTAATTTACATTAGAGTTTTTCTGAAACCTAAATTTTAAGTTCATAGTTATAAAGTCCAGCAATAAGGTTAAAGCGTAAGCCGAATCTTTTTCGTCTGTTTCTGTAACGATCAGAGATAATTTTGAATCGCTTCAACATACAGATCACATTTTCTACAGTAACGCTCTCTTTTGCTAAAGCTGACAATAAAGACTATACAATCATTAAGTTGCCAAAACTCAATCATGCGTTCCAAACATGCGTGATAGGATTGTGGGATGAGTATGAACAAATTTAAGAAACAATAGCGCCTTCAGCATTGGATATCATGACAGATTGGATATTGGAAAGAACGACAAAAATAAGTGATAGAAAATCAAAATTCTTATTCTGAGCTGATCCTGATTAGAAGAAGGCTTTTTCTTCCAGCCAGTGATTCACGGACGAAACAACATCCTCAATAGATTCAGGCAGCTTGAGCGCGCCCTTCTTTGTTTTGATTTTTTTACGGTAAGCGCTCCAGTTTTTTTCCATCGCTTCAAAAGCATCTTTTCCAAATGAGGCTGGCAGCTTCTTGAGGGGAGTCTTTCTATGATGGAAAACAAGTTCAACGGCTTGCTTCGCTAAAGAGCTGTCTAAAACATCCAGACGTATCAGAGAGTAAAGATCATGGAAATCCTTCATTCTGGTATTGCCTCTTCCTCGGAAAACAATCGTTTCAAGCTTCTCTGCGAAAATAAATTCCTTTGGATAGCAATGTAAAGAAATCCTGCTTTCAAAGAGCGGGCCTTTCGATGTGGCTGTCAAATCTATCGGATGCTCGATCGGCTCGACGCGGTCTCCGAATCCCAAATCCATGTGAATGACCGTTTTTGTGGCCCCGAATAGCGCCTGCAATGTGATCTCAGCCCCTGTGTATGCAAGCTGCGAATGGTCGAGAATTTTGATTTTAGCTACTTCGAAGGAAAAGCTGTCATCTGCATCGACATCGCAAATCGCTTGCAAAACTGTCCTTAAAGACTGTTCGGTGTTCGACAGCTTTTGAATAAAGAAGTCAAGATCCTGCGTTTCTCTTCCAATATGAATGTACTTTGCCAGGAGAGTTCCTCCTTTTAAGATAAATTTTTCTTTGTAGGAAGACTTTGCTAAGCGCGTGAGAAATCTCTCTAGGATCAGATTCCTCCAAAGTTCTGCAAAGGTGGTTTCATGCTCCTTCGCCAATGCTTTGATTTTTTCTTTGATTGATTGTTCAATTGCAAATTTCATAATGTAAATGCCGATATATAAGTGGTTAAGTAGACTCTAAGCTTCTTCGCATACTT
>JAFEGP010000042.1 GCA_018239815.1 Verrucomicrobiota bacterium
GCTTCAAGACGATCTTTTAACCAATGAGGAGATTCACTTACTTTGACGTTTTGTAAAATACGACATCCATAGCGAGGACAGGCTTCAGGAACTTGAATATGCACGGAAATAAAATCTCCTAACGTTCCAGATCCATGCTGTTTGATAGAGATTGAGGGTTGTTTGATGCAAACATCGTAATAAGCAGCAAGCTCACGAGCTAGACCGCGTATGCTATGGCAATGTGCAAGATTCGGGGTCAAAGAAATCTCGAAAATTACGTCTCCTGTACAATGATGAAGGGAGTCGACTTCAATGCCAATAGACGTTAAAGCCTGCCCGATCTCTTCGGCAGTTTGTTGGATATCAAGATAATCTCTTAACCAAGAAAGTGGGAAACGCACATTAACCTTATAGAGCACAAAGGAGATCAAAACAAGAAATTTTCATTGCTAAGTTGCATCAACAAATTCTTGTCGGGAATAACTTAGATGAAGTTGTTGTGTAAAATTTTTTGAAAAAATCCTGCTGCTGACAAGATAAATAGGTGACTTTCAGACGTACAATTGTGTCGAATATAGAGTGCGTGGATTGTCAAGACAAGGTCTAAGAAACCTCTTGCTTGCCAGTTAGGCTTGGCATATCTTGACAATATGCAAAAAACATGGCCTATGCAGGCATTTATCTTAAGCATTTTTCTTAATCTTGTGCTGATTGCTGTGCTTTGCTTTGTGATGATTAAAGAGAGGCCAGCTCGCCTATTTTTATCTTTTAGACCTTATTTGGGGCAACTCGTTGTGCCTCCTTTGGATCAGGCTGGTTATGAAGAGCTTAAGCTTAAGGCATACCCGGAACTTGTAGCATTGCTTGAAGATCGCACGCGGTTGCGTGCTGGATACAAAACCTGTGATATTGCTTTAGGTATTTTGGTTAAAGATTACGATATGGATATAGGGAAAGCATTACAGAGATCTTTAAGATCTAAAATTTTCTTTAAAGACGCTTTGGTTTTTGAGGGAATAAGTCGGCGAGACTTTAAAAGGATAGGGCTATTTATTAGGACTCATCGATACCCCTTCACGCCTAGTGGACTGCATAGAAGGCTTCCTGAAACAGCAGATGTTTTTGCTCAAACAGAAGAATATCGGATTTTACGGGCTCTAGTGCGCAGATTACACCCAGCTCTTTGCACGCCCTCTACCCTTTTAGTATTATCTCAGCAACTGCCTTGGAGTATGTTAGAAAACTTGTATCGTCAACAGCAGCAAAAAGGAGAGCTCACAGAACAAAGAGCCTGTGAATTTCTTGTCGATGCTGTCTATACAGGCTCGCGTACAGCTGCTTACTTATTAGTAATTCATAGCCCCAGCCATTCTTTAGATGAATTTGATCATGCCACCGTGATGCATATCCTTGCTTTGTTGGATGTCAAAACACAAGAGGCCGTGGCTTGTTGCCAGAGTTTAGTACATAGTCAACGTCCCACAGCAATTGTTGAGCAAGCTCGTCACTTTCTTGCAAAAAGAGTCTAAGGTTGATCCGAATCTACAGGATCATAGCCGCCAGGATGCCAAGGACCACATTTAATAAGACGTTTAAAGGTTAAATAACATCCCTTCCAGAAACCATACAGAAAAAAAGCCCGATACGCATAATTAGAACAGGAAGGGTAGAACCTACAACAGGGTGTTATAAAAGGAGAAAGACACCATTGATAAAGACGGATGCAAGCTAAAGCCAGATACTTCATCAAAAATCCTTTAAATTAAGTGAAACAGATCTCTTAGTAATGCTAGGACGACCTCAATAACAATTAACCAAATAATGGTCCATTCTAAAGTAGAGGAATGTTGATGATTCAATTGTGTGCTTAAAATATCCCACAGGTCGCCTAGCGTGTTCAGGCGAGTATTGAGTACTTCAATACGCGGAGCTAAATCAAAGCACTTAATGGTATTACGGTACAAAAGATGGTGCTCAGGGTATTCCCAGAAAAACTCAGGCTCATCCAAGATGTCAGAATGTAAATTTACAGAACTGCGGTCTAAAAAAAGCTCCCCGATTTTTTTAGAAATTTGTTTGCGCGTGAGAGGGATTTTCCCTTTTAAAGCAAGGTCTCGAGGTAGTTGACTTGTTTTAGCAATCGTACGGTCAATGCGATTTTCAAAAGAAGTAAGCTTGGTAGATTGAGCTATCCCATAGGAAACCGCTAATTTGGTTAAAACTTCTTTATCGGAAAGTAAAATTTCATCCCTCTTAATCTGAGCTATTTCAGCGTAAGAAAAGTCAAACCAATCTTGCTCTATAGGATTTAAGGGTTCTGATTCAACGGGTTTGATAAGTTGCAAAATATGAGCCTCTTCTTCTTCAGGAACGGACCAAAAAAGAGCGACCCCGTAGGAGAAAAAAAAGACATCTTGCTGATCAGAGATGGCAATATGGACTGTATCTCGATAAAGAGTGGTGGCATACAACTTTTTGAGAGTGTCAAAAAGTTTTGCTAAATTATAACTGGCTGCTGTGCAGTAAGCGGAACAACGCATACATCTATCAGACTTAAAAGTAGGATTGATTTTCAACTGAATTTTCATTCATTTTAGATAAAGGCTTCTATTTATGTCAGTTGAGAATTTCTTTAATAAAAGAGAAATTGAATCAGCCTTGACTGTTAACCTACAAACTTGTTAGAGTTCCTGCTCTTGCGAAAGTGGCGGAATTGGTATACGCGCTACTTTGAGGTGGTAGTGGAGCAATCCTTGGGGGTTCGAGTCCCCCCTTTCGCAATGCGTAGTTTATTGCTTTTGATTTTATGTTTAGTGCCTCCTCTGTATGCAGTGAAGGTGGATTCTTCTTTGAAAACTTTTGAGCAAAGAGAGACTCAAAAGAAGGTAGACGTCTACGATTTTGAAGGAGACTATCCTCAGCTTGAAAAAATTGATATTGACGCACGTCGTAAAAAATGTGTTGAATTCAATCTCTGTGGTTCCTATCCCGCTCTTGAGAAAATTGTTTATGAAGGCGGATTTGGGTCTTTAGATAGTCGTTTAACAGGAAAATATCCTCTTTTAAAGCAAATTGAATTCCTCTGCGGAAATGCAAAGATGGATTTTGATTTGAAGGGCGATTGGCAGCGCAGTTGTAAAATGACAATTCAAGGCGCCAAAGAGCCCATTGTGTTGAAGCTTCCTAGCGACATTGGCATTGTGGCGCATGTTCACTCAAAACTCGGCGCTAAAGTTGAAGCAGGGCCTCTCAAAAAACAAGGTTGGTGGCATATGGTTCAGCGTACCTACACTAACGATTTAGCTGATACAGCAGAAGTTGTATTGACTTTAGACATTAACATCGCTGATGGTGTTGTTGTCTTTGAATAGTGAGGCCTTAACAGCCTATCAAATAAATCTTCTGTTTTTCTAGTGAAGTCTTCTGATAGATGAGGGATGTATTCTAAAGAGCGCATATGAGCAAGGTGCATAAGCAGCTGATGTTCTTGCAGGCTCCATCCCTCCTGTTGTTCTGTATGTAAAACTCCTTCATGTTTCAATAATTTAATAAGAAAAGGGACGAGTAAAGGGCAGTCGTTTTCGTTGATTTTTTTTAAAAATTTCACAAACAAAGCATAGAGGGAGGGAGTGGGTTTATCAGGCCACTGTGTATGGATCAAAGCTCGTGCCATGGCCACGGCAGTATGCAGTTGTTCTAAGCTCTGACGAAGCCCCAAGTGTTGTTCGATCACAGAGCCATCTACAAATTGATAGAGCATTGTTTTGCGTGCAGTGAGAAGGTATTGAGCTTGTGTGAACGGAGTTGTTAAAGCAAGTAGTGTGGGCTGGAGAGTTTTGGGATTTTTAACAAAACAACGGATTAACCCTTGTTCTGAAAACAGAGTAATGATCCGATCTCGTTCTCCATAAGGGAGTACTTTAAGCACAATACCTTCGACGTCCATATTTGTATCATGAGCGAAGAGATATTTTTTCTCAAACTTGTCTAAAACTCTTGCCCCTGCTACGCTTTTTGGCTACGCACCGATAGCTCAATCGGATAGAGTACCTGGCTTCGAACCAGGTGGTTAGAGGTTCAAGTCCTCTTCGGTGCATACATGGACGGATGCTGTTTTCTTAACGGGAAGAGAGTCCGTCTTTTTTATTTCGCAATTTTCTTTAAAATTGACCGATAAACCATGGCTTTATTTGCTTTTGTGGTGCGATGGTTGACTTAAAATAGGCAAGAGCTGGAGTTGAGTCCAGCCTAGAGCTGTTCCTTGGGAACGAGTTTGCTTCTCTGTACCTCCATAAACCACATAGCTATGTGTAGTAGGATCATTTGCTAAAAGATTCCATTTTACCAGACTTGAGAAGAAATCTGTATGGATGGTTTGGGCAGATTTAATTTCAATAGGTACTAAAGATGTTCCATGGTCAAGAATGCAGTCAATCTCATGGCCAGATTTGTCTCTCCAAAAATAGAGATTCAGGGGGAGCCCTGCGTTAAAGCGTTGTTTACATAGATCTGAAAGGACCATGGATTCAAATAAACCCCCTCGTAAATAGTGAGTATCTAAATCTGTCGGGGAATAGATAGAAAGAAGAGAACAGGCAATAGCCGTATCATAAAAATACAACTTTGGGGTTTTAATTAATCGTTTATTGAAATTCTTATGATGAGGCTGCAAAAGAAAGATAACATATGTGGCTTCAAGGATGGATAGCCAAGAGCGTACGGTATGCGCTGTAAGGCCACAGTCATTGCCAATTGCTGTTAAATCTAAAAGCTGTCCTATTCTCCCAGCGCAAAGTTGAAGAAATTTTTGAAACAAGGAAAGGTCTGTAATCTGTTTAAGATTGCGCACGTCTCTTTCAATATATGTTTGAATGTAGTTCTGTATCCATTCTTTAGATTCTATGTTTTTGGAGTAAATGGAAGGATAAAATCCTTGAAACAAGACCTCATTGAGTTCTTTAGGTCTTAAAGATGCATCTTGAAGCTCTTCTAAACTAAGAGGAAGAAGAGTGACAAGTGCTATGCGTCCGGCAAGAGTTTGGCTGATGTGTTGGTTTAGTAAAATGTTTTCTGAGCCCGTTAGGATGAAAAAACCGGGTTGAGAGAATTCATCAACATGAACTTGAATATAGGAAAGGAGTTCGGGAACACGTTGAATCTCATCAAGAATGACTCCTTTTTCTCCTTCCAATGATTTTAAAAACCCACGGGGGTCCTCTAAAGCGAAGGTTCGTTTATCAAGAGCTTCTAGATTAACGTATTTATAACTAGAGAATAAGGATTTTGCTAAGGTGGTTTTCCCGGATTGTCGAGGTCCCAAAATTCCTAAAACAGGAAATTGAGAGCTTAATTTTGCTAACCTAGGCGCTATTTTTCTTTGTATGAACATATGGACAATTATGTAATACGACTGCTGATTTGTCCAACTATTTGTTATGAGTTTGATTTTTAGACTGTTGTGTACTTAATCGATTTTTTTAAAAAAGGTATCTTTTGCATCCCGCTGCGCGTGGTTTGCCGGAAGAATAGCGCCTATCTAAGCAGTTGATCTAAATTTTTTTTAACATGTATGGTTAAAACATCATGACAGAAAAAAAATTGTTAGGTCTTTTGCAGCAAAAGAGGGGCTTCTTCGAGGCTATCTTAGATCTCACTGAGGAAGAGACTTCACTTCCAGTTCCTGAATGGATCTCTAATTTAGAGCAGAAAAAAGTATTGCTAAGCTGCATCGATGAATTGGATGAGCAAATGACTCCCTACAAAGCTAAATTTGCAGATATTGTTCCGGAAATTTCAGAGGAATTAGAGAAAATTAAAGACGTTGTGGGTCGCATTTTACATTGTGATTCTCTCAATCTTGAATATAGAAAAAAGCAGTTTGATGAACATCTATGAACTTGAACCACTTTATTATGATCTTTGTAAACGTCTTACTCAACTTGAGGAAGGGTACAAAAGATTAGAGAAAGTGCTGCAAAATATACCTGTCGGAGTCATTGTTTTGTCCAAACAAGGCTGGATGACGTATGTGAATCGCTGTGCTTGTCAGATCTTAGAGCTAGAGAAAATATCTCTATGCTTGTATTGGGATGTATTCACCGATGATTATTTGGGGTGCTCGATGCGTGCCTTGCTGGATGGTTCTGCATGTGAGCATCGAGTGCTATTGACAATAGGACAGCAACGCGAAGTAGAAGTCATTGCCACAGCATCGGAAGAAGGTGTGACACTCTTGTTACAAGATCGTACACATAGCCTAAAATTAGAGAGAACCTTGCAACATAATCAGCAACTGCAGGCCTTAGGGGAAATGGCTGCATGTTTAGCTCATGAAATCCGCAATCCTTTAGGCGGCATTGAGGGATTTGCTTCTTTATTAAAGCAAGAACTTGTGAATGATGAACATCGTCAGATGGCACGTGCGATTATTGATGGATCTAGAACACTCAATGCTTTAGTGACAAGTGTTTTAGATTATTCTAAGCCTTTAGAATTGCATTTTCAGATGGAAAATATGGTGGAGATTGTCAAAGAAAGTTGTCAATTAAGTGGAGGGCAGGCCGTTTTTAAAGCTTTATGCAAAAGTAGTCCTATCTTAGCAGATAAGGAACGGCTGAAATTAGCTTTTTTAAATTTGATTCGCAATGGTTGGGAAGCTGCTGATCATAAACCTGTTGAGGTGTATGTCGATCAGCATCAAATTACCTTTAAAGATTATGGTAAAGGTATTGCTAGTCAGCATTTACCTCATATTTTTACACCTTTTTTTACAACTAAAGTACAGGGGACTGGATTAGGTCTTTCTGAGGCACATAAAGTGATCCGTGCTCATGGGGGGAAATTAGAATTAACTCAGACTTCAGAGTCTGGGACAATTTTTACAGTAAGTTGGAATCATGATTCAAAACATTCTGATCGTTGATGACGAACCTTTGATGAGACAATTTTTAGAACAGGCTCTTACTCGTAAGGGGTATGTTGTACATGTCGCAGAAAATGTGAAACAAGCCTATGGCTTTTTAGCAAAAGAGCCTTTGGATCTTATCTTAACAGATATGAAATTGCCAGATGCTTCAGGGTTAGAAGTTGTAAAAAGAGCAAAAGAAGTATGTGGCCAGGTAGCTGTGATTGTGATGACAGCTTTTGGAACTGTTGAAAATGCTGTGGAAGCCATGCAGTTGGGTGCATTGAATTATCTTTTAAAACCGTTCACATTAGATGTTTTATTAGCCACTGTTAAAAAGGCAGAGGAGCATTTAGCTTTGGTGCATGAGAATGTTTATCTGCGTGAAGAGATAGGCAATAAAAGAACATCTAAAAAGTTCATTGCACAAAGTCCTGTCATGAGTCGTTTATTAGAAGAAATCAAAGCTATAGCTAAGAGCAACGCTTCAGTTCTTATTCATGGCGAATCGGGTACAGGTAAAGAAGTTGTAGCGGCAGCCATCCATGCACATTCTTTGCGCTCCACGAATCCATATATACGTGTGAACTGTGCTGCCATTCCTGATACATTGATTGAATCAGAATTTTTTGGTCATGAAAAAGGGGCCTTCACAGGAGCAAGCACAAAACGCTTGGGCCGTTTTGAATTAGCAGACAAAGGCACTTTGTTATTAGATGAAGTGACGGAGATTCCTATTGGTTTGCAGCCAAAGTTGCTACGTGCTATTCAAGAAAAAGAATTTGAAAGAGTAGGCGGCACGCGTCCTACAACTGTAGACGTACGTATTATTTCGACGTCTAACCGCAATTTACAAGAGGCCATTGAGCAAAAAATCTTTCGAGAAGATCTGTTTTACCGCCTTAATGTTGTGCCCCTGTATTTACCTCCTTTGCGAGAACGCAAAGAAGACATCGTGCCTCTTTCGATGCATTATTTAGAAAAATTTTGTTTAGAAAACAGGCAGCCTCTCAAAACATTTGCTTCAGACGCGATGAAAACTCTAGAAGCTTACCACTGGCCAGGGAACATCCGTGAATTAGCAAATCTTATGGAACGCATTGTTGTGCGTCAGACGCCTGCTGTGATCACTTCAGCTCATTTGGATATTCGGTGAAGCAGGTCTTTAAAAGAAGGTAGTCCACGCATAAACCGTGTGAGATTAGCACCTGCATCGAAAGTGCCTACCAAGATTTCCTGTTGGTTAGCAAGAGCAATAAAAGGGGCTTGAACATAGGTGTTATAACCTAAGACTTGATGAGCAAATTTTGGTTCAAGAGGGGCTACTTTGCACTCTATCATCAAAAGCGGGTATAGAGGATAGTCTGGATGTAAATGTGGAGCAAAAACAAGAATATCTACACGTCGTTTGGGTAGTTCTTTCTTGGGAATAAGACTGAGATGAGGGAGTGAAGAAAGCTCCTTTTCTATGGCAATCCATTGCTTAGGATATCCCAAGTCCTGGATCATTGTTTGGATCCAGGCTTGGCGAATGCGTTCTTCAGGTTTATTCTGGTAGTTCAATGATTCCATAGTGACGATGATCATCACGGCGATGAATCACTTTTAATTTGCGATCACTTTCACTGCGGTACACTAAAAATGAAGATTCAGAAAGATCCATTTTCATGATTGCTTCTTCAGTCGTCAAAGTTTTAAGAGGACGTTTTTCTGAAGCAATCACTGAACCTGGACGTAAAGACGCTTCTATTTTTTCAAGATTCGCCTCTTCTATAGCATCATTGATTTCATCGGTTGCGTCTCTTTGCACAACTTGAACATTCACATCAATAGCTTGGACATCACGAGCATGGTGATCATGAAGGCGTGCCATGTATTTTTTAACTTTAAGCTTCAGGCGGTCGATAGCTTGGTCAATTGAAGCATACATGTCACGAGTGTGAGCTGAAACTTTGATCAAAGTGTTATTCACATCAAGCAAAAAATCTATGCAGTGAATTTGTTTTTGAATGTCCATTACAACTGTGGCAGAAATCACATGTCCAGCTAACTTATCAACTTTAGAAAGCTTTTCTAAAGCATAGCTTTTCATGGCTTCAGTCACATCTAAATGACGTCCTACGATGTTGATAGGGTAATCAAACCCATCAAATTTCTTCTTTATTTCAGCTTTTGTTTTTTCTGTCATGATCCTAACGATTTGTTAATTCTTATTGTGATTCAAGAAGCAAAACCGCCTCTATTTATTAATAGTTCTACTCTAAGTGACAATGCAGAGTATCATATTTTAACTTTTTAAAAGAAGCGATATGTGAAGTACTGCTTGCTCGTAGATTTGACTGGATATGGCCATTTAAAGCCTTAACGAATAAATATGATTTTTAATATTTAGTTTTGTTTTTATTATTTTTTTAATATTTGAACAAAATAAGTTTGTTGAATATTCTTGTTTGTAAAAAGGTTTTTTATGATTAATTCTATTATTCTTGGTTTTTGTGTTATGATTGGTTCTTTACCTATGTTTGAGCATTTAGCTCATCATTCCAATTCACAATGTAAGGAAGTGCTTGCAGAAGGAAGTCTTGAACATTTTGTGATTGATTTTCCTGAAGAAGAACAGGATTTGTGGCAATTGAAAGTAGAGAAAAGCAAAGCAAATGGCCAGTATTTTGCTATATGGTGTAAAGACAACCAGCAGGATATAGAAGAGCGTTTTGTGACAGTAGCTTCTCCTTTTTTACAAGAAGAACCTGTTGATTTTGGAGCAGTCATTGAGGCATTTTTAGCTCCCGTCAAATCACAGCCAGGAGTAAGTTGGCAAATCTATGAACAAAATGAATGTGATGTGCTTTTAGGTTGGAAAAAAGAAGAAGAAGTGTGCTTTGCACGTCTTGTTTTAACTTCATCAGCTTTGCATTCCTTAGTTTATTCTTATCGAGGTGCTGATGCAGAACAAGTCGATGGTCAAAAATGGCTGTTTTGTCTTCAAAACTCGTTCATCAATCATTGTTAATTTTTGAAAGGAAAGAGTCGCCAAGTAGCAAGACTTGCCGCTTGGCATGCTTCAGATAGCGTTTAAGCAGAAGCTGTGAGAAAGTCGTGGAGTTTACTGCCTTTTGTCGCTAGAGTACGGTGACTTTCAATCAGCTCTCCGTTTTCTAGAAAGTGAGCTTGATCAAATACTTTATTAATAAAGCTCATGTCTTGGCTTGCAATAATCACTCCTCGATTTTGCACACATAGTTGTTGCAGAATGCGGATCAAGATCTCTGTATTTTCTGGATCTAAAGCAGAGGTGGGTTCATCAAACAGAAGAAAAGAAGGATTGAGAAGCAATACTCTAGCAATGGCAACCCGTTGTTGTTGACCCCCTGACAATTCATGAGGATATGAGTTTATAAATTTTTCCATTCCTAGATCTGCCAAAACATTTTTGGCCTCATTACGGATAGGGCGTATATCTTTTGGACATAGTAGGGAAAGGGGCTGGGCACAATTCTCTAAGGCTGTCATGTGTGGGAAAAGGGGAAACGATTGATGTACAAAACCTACAGTCTTGCATCTTTTTTTAGCGACCATATATTGAAGATTTTGATCTAGGTAGGTGATTTCTCCCTTGTAATCTTTTTCTAATTGAGCAAGACATCTTAGTAGAGAAGATTTCCCAGAACCACTCTTCCCCAATAAAAGCGTGATTTTGCCCGAGACAAAATCCATGGACATATCTTGTAAAAGAGAAAACTCTTGTTTCCCTTTTCGTTTTTTTAGTTCAAGGTTTCTAACTTTTAACATACATCACTTTTCTTTCTAAAATTTTTGCGCCGCCATTTAAGACGGAGGAGATACAGAGATAAAATAATGCCACAGTAAGATAAATCGCTACGGGCTCCATTTCTCGAGAGACTAAATTCATGCCAGCGCGTGTGAGTTCCAACATGCCAATCGAAGCAGTAATGGAGGTACTCTTAAGCAGAGCATCTAACTCATTGACAAAAGGAGGAAGAACATTACGTAGCATTTGGGGTAGGATAATAAAACGCAAGGACTGTAATTGGCTATAACCTAGGCTAAAAGCCATCTCCCATTGTGTAACAGCAATAGAATTAATACCTGCGCGTACAACCTGCGATACATATCCTGAGGAGCAAAGACCTAATGCAATGACAGAAGCGGCAAAAGGGCCTAAAGAAAAATCTAAAAGGTCTGGGAAGACAAAATAGATGATCAATAACTGCACAAAAAAAGGAACTGCTCTTAGTACAAAACAAAGCCCTTCTATAACTGAGGAAAGAATAGGAATGCGCAATCTGTGACTCATGACAATGCCAAAGAATAGACCCAAGGAGAAACTCAAACAGGCAGACAAGAAAAAAATTTCCAATGTCATGAGGGTGCCTTGAATTAACAGGGGGTAACAACGAGAGAGTAAATCAAAATAACTTTCCATTATTGATCCTTTTTCAATTGCCATTTTTGTTCTAAATTAGCGATGTCTCCATTTGCGATCATCGCATCGACTGCTGTCTGAATCTGTTCAATCAATTCTTTATTGTCTTTATTAACACAAATACCATGACCTAAAATTTGCTCGTCTTTAGGCAAGGGCACTTTTAAGACATTAATCTCAGGATAAAGAGTTGTTAGGCGCGGCAAAATCGACGCATCTACTGTTGTTGTGAAGCATTTGCCATATTTAAGCTCCAAGATCACGTCCATAATAGAGTCTTTGTATTTAAGTTGCAGCCCAGGAATGGATCTAAAAATGCCTTCCTGAGAGGTTCCTGCTTCCACAGCAATCACACATCGAGGGTCTTCCGCTAGACTCTCTAACGAGGAAATATTGGAGGGAATGGTTTGCCAAAAAAGCAAAGGCATTTCGACAATCTTAGGCCCGTGGTAGTAAATCATGGCCATCTTTTCTAGTCTTTCTTTGGTGATATCAATTGCCCAGATCAGAACATCGACTTTTTTTTGTTTCAAAGCCAACATAAGACAGGGCATAGTTCCAAAATCTTTGATAACAAGTGATTTGTTGAGTTTTTCGGCTAGAAGTGAGGCTACATCAATATCAAATCCTTCGTAACATCCTGCAGTATTTAAACTGACATACGGGGCATAACCACTGGCTGTGCCAACAACTAAAGTGTCTGTACAACAGGGTTGTGCACATAAAGGTTGTACAAGATAAATCAAGAAAACAAAAATAAAATTCTTCATAACTCAGCCTAAAAAAAATAATAAAAGAGACACACAGGGCTTAACAACTAAAAATGTTACAAGCCGTTCCAAGAAGTATTAACTATGGCGATGATGAGAGGATAAAAGAGAATGATGATGAGGGAGAAAGGCAAAAAGCGCACGCCGAAATGTAAAAGACGCAAAATTCATATCAACCTCCATCATTTGCGATGAGTTAGCGCCCCTATTTTAGAAGACCCGTTTGTTTTTATCAATAGCGCCGTAAAACTTGTGTAGCCCCAATTTAGAAATGT
>JAFEGP010000043.1 GCA_018239815.1 Verrucomicrobiota bacterium
AAATGAATTTTTCAACACAGCCTGTGCGATGTACATTAGCCATAAGAACGCTTATTTTTTTATTTAATAATTGCCTGATTTTACAATACTGTTATTAATATTTAATTAAATTTTTGTTTATTATAAATAAATTTTATTTTTTAGCGTTTTGTTAATCATAAATTAATGTTTTTTCTGTACAATACTGGTGATTTTAGTAATTAATCACTTGATTATTAAAAAAATACATCACGATTTCTTTTATTATCGTACGTGATAAAATTTTACCAATTTATAAAAAATAAAATGCAGACAGTTAAACACATATCTTCCGGTCCCCGTTGCAATACAGCAGCTCTAGCTACAACAGCTGTTGTAGCTGCACTTGTCTGTGCTGTGGCTGTATTTGCTATTACGCATTGGCAGCTGAATACAACTGTTTACTATACTTGTTGTGCCACAGCAGGCGTAGCAGGTATGGCGTCTGTTATTTTAAGTGTCAAAGCATGTAGTCGCTTTTTTGCTGATAAAAACACAGTTTCTGATCATTTAGTAGACGATCAGGACGCAGATCACCTTCAGCATGCTCCTCCAGCGCATTCAGACGCTCCCAGAGCAGAAGAAGATCTAAATGCCGGAGCTTCTCTTCATGAAGAGGAAATTCCAGAAAGACCCGCGCCTGTGCCGGAAGAGAATAACTTAGCTGCCGCTGCGCCTGCTGCAGAAGTAGAAGAGCATCAGGATGAGGATGTTGAAGGAGCTGATGGGGATGACTCTGATGCTGGTCATCATCAGGCTGCTTTTTCACCAGAGGCTCCACTGCAGCCAGAGGTTCAGCTGCAAGATGGCGGTGCGCACCACTTTACAGCTTTACAGGTTAGTCTTTTGCCAACAGGTGGCGCGGCCACAGCTGCAGTTGTTGTTATGGATTCTGGATACGGTACGGGGGCTGCGGCCATGTCTCCTGAAAATATGGATGATCTGGTTAATGCTGCAGGAACAGCAGATAGCCCACCTGGTGCCCGAGGCGGGAATGTAAATCTTACAAAATTTCATGACAATTTAAGAGTTTTTAAGAGTCGACCTGCATTAACTATGGCCGCTGCAGGAGTTGGCAGATATGTTACTAAAAAAGTGGTTCAAGGTGGAGTGAAGGTTTCTAAAAGGGTATGGCTTGGGGATCCTGTTCCAGGTAGAATTCAGAAACGTCTATACAAGCACCTTTTAGAAGGTCTTTTGGATGCTTTTTATCTCACTTGTCCAAATGCAAGAAAAGGCACTGCTCTTGTTATGCAAGCTGAGGAACTACCTCGCCTATTAATGAGGGATGCTAGAGATGGAGAAGGACAAGTTTATGGTTTTGATTTTAGATCGATCGAAGATAACTTAGCACGTAAAGGAATTGAAGAAACAAGCCTTGATGCTGTAACTCTCAAGATTTTGCAATTATTGATTTCGGTAGGACAGAGAGGTCATAGGGAAGATGATTATGCAACACTACGAGAAAATCTGTTTGATCTCATGGACCAAGCTTATTTAACGGAAGAATATAAGCAATACCTTATTCAGGGAAACCAAACACCTTCAGTTAAGATCTTGCAGAGAATGGGTTATCTCATGTTTGCAGCTGTATCGGTACAGGACTATGCCGCAGATGTTTTAAAGGAAAAGGTAGTTGCTCGATCTGAGCCTCAAAGATACAACCACGCAGACCCCGTTGCGCTTTTAAATCAAGAGCAAAGGGTGATTGAAACGCTACCTAACGAAGCAAAAGGAAATCAATCTTTCTGTTATGTTAATAAAATGAAGGGACATGCAAATGTCGACTTCTCTCCTATTTCTGGTAATAATTTTCCTCATTATTTAGCCAATCTGAGATTACAAAGAGGAGAACAGCAACGTGAGGTTCGTTTATTGCGTTTTGGAACACCTACTCAGCAAGATGGAAAAGAGGTGGCTTTAAAGGGTGCTTTTCTCTTGTTCTTAGATTATTGCAAAGAGCATCGCCAATCTATTTTGTCGGTACAGCTGCAAAATAGAGATCCTGGGATGGAACATAATGGAGATGAAAGCTTTCGTGTCGAACTTATGTTACAGCTAGCAGCTTCTGATTCTCGCTATGCAGATATTTATCAACCATTGGCTTTGCCCCATGATGATAATTTTTATAAGCATAAAAAAGAGTATGATCCAGATTTACGAGATGCTGCTGCATTTAAACGTGTTTTTCTTGAACGTATCTTTGGTGTATCAAGAGAAGCGGATGGAAGGTCACATTTTAAATTACCTCTTCCAAGAAGTATTCAAGAACAGATTGTTCGAGATGGGCGCGTTTTTGATGAAAGACATCCTATTGCACAAGACATCAGCTACATTTTGAATAGGGTTCATGAAGTGTTTTATGCTAATAAAGCAGAGTTAACACCAAAAGAAAGACATGTTTTCCAGAATCAGGTTTATGCTTACCTAATTATATACTTCACTGAATATCATCAGACATCATTCTTACACGGTCAATGTAAAGATGCTATGGATCGCGCTATGGCTCTAGTGGGTTTAATGCTTTATAACAGCCTTGTGCAACTAGGACAGCATGGAGATAGCGGAAAAATGCAAGAATGGCTGGATATGGTAGAAACGCCTGCCTTATTCATTAAAGGTATTCCTATGCACGGTTCGCGTTATAAAACTCTTACAGATTGCTTGGCACTCAGTTTTAAAGTAGCTCAAGAACAGTCTCAGGATGGAGGACAGGTTTTACGCGATATGGTAAGAGTCAGAGGAGAACCTGTAGGGGTGGCGGATATTAAACCCGCAGAAAGCTGTGGTATTCAACATCTAGAAAGAATCCCTTCCGAAGCAGGAAATGAACAAGAATACACGCAAATGATCCGACAGCTAGCTAAGCCTAATTTAGCAAAACCACTTTTTTCTAAACATTTGACAGTAGCTCCTTCTTCAGATTTAAGGCCTGTTTTCTTGCAACAAGAGATGCGTAAAGATGTGGAACGCTTTACATGTTATCTCTACGATGGAAAACCTTTAGAAATGGAAGAGTTTTTTGAGCGTTTTATGCTTAAAGAGGATAAGTGGTCAGAGGCTTCCAGACACAAATTAAGTGCGCCACAATTGGGGCAGATGGAAAAATTTCTACCTCGTCTAAAGGCATTGTTAATGGAAATCAAAGCAGCTACAGGTCAATTTCCTGCGGATCCTAACCTGTTAGATTGGATTTTAAAAGCTAGGGAAAATATAAGTCCCAATGACAAACAAGAGTTTGTCAATGCATTCCAAGAAGTTTATTTCCATGCCGTCTTAGAAAAAACGGAAGAATGTCCCGAAGTTCGTCAATTTTTATACCAAAGCACGGGTGCTATTGCTGCCGCAACGACCTTTAGTTTTTATCAAGGTATGCATGAAGGAGCTTTGCCTCCTTTTCAATATCAGGCTCAAGAGGCTGACAGCATAAAACATCCTCATAGAAATTTAAGATCTCCTTATTACAATATTGTAAAAATCCAGGATCGTTATGTTGTAGAAGGCTATATGCTGCACACTCTTAATCATGATGAAAGAGGAAAGTATTATATTTTATCGCGTGTGCGTATTGATCCAAGGACTTATGAAGCAACTGCTGAGGTCTTTCCTCCGGTTTCTCAACCGCCGGCTCATTATAGATTGTTTGGCGGGGGCTCGACAGAAGCATTACACGGTCAAGATGGTCTGGATGTAGGGGCTGAATTGTTGGATTGAGAATTGAGTATTCATGAAACTTTTAACAGATCAAAATATTGACCAGGCAGTGGCTCTGCTGCAAGCAGCGGAGTTAGTGGCCTTCCCTACAGAAACTGTCTACGGTTTAGGAGCGGGCTTATTTTTACCGGAAGCTATCTCAAAAATCTTTGTGGCCAAGGGACGTCCCGCCGATAATCCTCTAATCGCTCATATTAGTCATGTGGAGCAATTAGACTTGATTGTAAAAGAAATTTCCCAAGAGGCTCAGCTTTTAATCGAACGTTTTTTTCCAGGTCCCTTAACTCTCATTTTACCCAAAACAGAACGCGTTCCTGCATGTGCTGCAGCAGGTCTTTCTACAATAGGCATACGTATGCCTTCACATCCCTTGGCTCATCGCCTTATTGCCGCTGTAGGTATGCCCTTAGTCGCTCCTTCTGCTAACTTATCAGGTCGTCCCAGTGCAACAAAAGCAGAACATGTTATCCATGACTTTAAAGATTCCATTGCAGCTGTTTTAGAAGGAGAATGTGGCATTGGCTTAGAATCTACGGTGCTTTGTCTAGATCCCGAACCAAGGGTGCTAAGACCTGGAGCTATCACAGCTGAACAAATTGGAGAGGTACTTGGTCGAGAAGTCAAACTTCATACGCAAAAAAGTCATGCGCCGCAGTCTCCTGGGATGAAATATCGTCATTATGCCCCCTTAGCTCATGTGCAACTATGTTTTTCACGCGATGAATTAGAACAAACATGTGCTCAGTGCACAGGTAGATTTTATAGCTTTTATCCCGAAACTCACACTCTCTACGCGAATCTTAGGGAGGCAGATTTACGTGGAATGACCCACGTGTTTATCTTCTGTGATGCAAAAGTACAGGCTAATGAAGCGCTGATGAACCGCTTAATGCGAGCAGCTCAGTTGTTATAGACAAGATCCTGTGACTGGCAGAGCTTTTTTTCATTGCTTTGCTTCTTTAAGACATGTTAAATCTGTTTCTGATATCAAATTTTTGGAAAAAAAGATGTCTTGTCGTTGGCTAAGTTTCATTTTATTGAGTTTGTGTACCTGTTTGCAGGCGGAACAAAATTTTCATTGCGTGGGCACATATCGTGTGTTCCAATTTGAAAATGAACATGTGAGAGTGTGGAAAACCGTTATTATGCCGCATCAATCGTTAAAAATGCATCGTCATGATTGCTCTCGAGTCCTTGTGGCTTTAAAAGGCGGAAAGTTAACGAAGATGGAAGACACGGGAGAAAGTTCAGAGCTTTTCTTAGAAGAGGACAAAGCCTATTGGCTTGATCAAGACGCTCTTCATACCCTACATGCAGATATTAATGAATCTGAAGAACCTATAGAAATTATGGTGATAGAAGTAAAGGCTTAATTACCGTCGTGTTTGATGTTTGAGCGCTACTATTTTTTTTGTGCTTTTGTGGATAAAGTTCTATTTTGCTAGTTTCATTTTGAAAAGCCATGAAATTCTAATATCGAGATAGAGCGAGGGAGTATGGGGTTAAACGTAGCGCAGAAATTGATTCAAAGCCACCTTGTTGACGGCAAGATGGAAGCTGGGGAAGAAGTCAGCCTTAAAATCGATCAAACTTTAACACAAGACGCAACAGGTACCATGGTCATGCTAGAACTTGAGGCCATGGGAGTAGAACGTGCTCAAACAGAAGTTTCTGTTCAATATGTCGATCATAACTTAGTGCAAGAAGATCATAAAAATCCCGAAGATCATTTATTTCTGCGTAGCGCCTGTAAAAAATTTGGCATTTGGTACAGCCGAGCAGGTAATGGAGTGTCTCATCCCGTACATATGGAAAGATTTGGTGTGCCCGGTAAGACGTTGTTAGGTTCGGATAGTCACACGTGTGCTGCGGGTTCTATGGGCATGTTAGCAATTGGAGCAGGAGGATTGGAGGTTGCCTTTGCTATTGCAGGAGAACCTTTTCATGTCAAAATGCCTCGCATTATGGGTGTAAAATTAACAGGTAAACTCCCAGATTGGGTCAGTGCAAAAGATGTGGTATTAGAGATGCTGCGTCGGCATGATGTCTCAGGGGGAGTAGGTAAAATTATAGAATACTATGGTCCTGGTTTGAAATGTTTGAGTGCCATGGATCGACATGTCATAGCTAACATGGGAGCTGAGCTAGGAGCTACAGCAACAGTGTTTCCTGCAGATTCAGAAGTACGCAAATTTTTAAAAAGTCAACGTCGAGAGTCGTGTTGGAAAGAGGTTATTGCAGATTCTAAATGCGATTACGATTTGCATAATGAAATTGATTTAAGCAAGTTAGAACCTTTAATTGCCTTGCCGTGTAGTCCTGGCAAGGTAGTGCCTATAAGTGAAGTAGAAGGACTGGATGTATATCAAGTTATGGTAGGATCTTCTGCTAACCCGGGTTTTCGAGATTTTGCTGTCGTAGCAAAAATCTTGGAAGGTTTACAAGCTCACGATCAAGTGTCTTTAGATATTAACCCTTCTTCTCGACAAGTTTTAGAGAATCTTGCGCGTTTTGGTTATCTTGAACTCCTCATAAGAAGTGGAGCGCGTATTCATCAAGCTGGATGCAATGGATGCATTGGCATGGGACAAGCTCCTGCCATCAATCGCCCTTCGCTACGTACAGTGCCTCGCAATTTCCCTGGTCGCTCAGGGACAAAAGAAGATGCCGTCTACCTTTGCTCCCCAGAAATTGCAGCAGCTGCTGCTATTACAGGCAAAATTACAGATCCTCGTCATTTAAAAATGGAATACCCCCGTATCAAAGAACCCAAAAATCCTATCATTAACACAGAGGCCGTCATGGCCCCACCAGAAGAGGGTCAAAAATTCGAATTGGATAAAGGTGAAAATATTAAGCCTTTGCCACACTTTGATCCTCTGTCTAAATCTTTAGAGGGGCCCGTACTTATTAAATTACAAGATAACGTTTCTACAGATGAAATTTTACCAGCAGGCGCTAAGGTCTTGCCTTTTCGCAGCAATATCCCGGCAATTAGTCAATTTGTCTTTAACCAAATTGATGAAAATTATCCATCTCGGACGCATTCTTTTCAAAAAAGTGGACATTTTATTGTAGCAGGTAAAAATTATGGGCAAGGATCAAGCCGTGAGCATGCTGCGATTGCTCCACGTTTTTTGGGAGTTCAAGCAGTGTTAGCAAAAAGTTTTGCACGTATTCATAGATCTAATCTTATTAATTTCGGTATCCTCCCTCTTGTTTTTGAAGATGAACAAGATTGGGAAAAAATTCCTCTTATGGCTCAGCTTTATTTTCCAGATGTCTATGAAGAGATCCAGCACAAAAAATATGTAACTGTGAAGGATCAAGCTCAAGGTAAAAGTTTTAAGCTGTTACACCAGCTAACTGCTAGAGAATTACATAGTATTTTGGAAGGGGGACTTATTGGTAGTTTTAAGCGTAGGCAAGGTTAAAAATGCGAATTGTGGATTTTCATTGTGATTTATTAAGTTATCTTGCTGAGGGGCATGGACGTGCAGATGCTTTGGAAGCTCGCTGCTCGTGGCCTCAATTACGACAAGGGTGTGTAACATTGCAGGTCATGGCTCTTTACACAGAAACTTCTGCAAATTCTACTCTAAGCTTTCAAAAGCAAATGGATTGTTATCAGAATCTGCCGACTTTATATCCTGAGCAGTTTGTTCATTGTCATGCTTTGCAACTCCCTCAAAGTGATGATAAAATTCATGTTTTAGCAGCTGTTGAAAATGCCTCTGGATTAGTTTTAGAAAATGAGCCTTTAAGTTTATGTTTTAGACGCTTAGATGAATTTTTAGCTTTGTGTTCTCCTGTTGTCTACATAAGTTTAACTTGGAATACTGAAAATCGTTTTGGTGGCGGAAATCAGTCTCAAATTGGATTAAAAGATGATGGTAAACAGCTATTGCAATATTTGGAAGGCAAGCACATTGCTATTGACTTAAGTCATGCTTCCGATCAGCTGGCTTATGATGTTTTGAATTATCTGGAGCAAGAAAACTTAAACCTTATTCCTATTGCAAGTCATTCCAATTTTCGAGCAGTATGCCAACATCCACGTAATTTGCCAGATGAACTAGCTCAGGAAATAATTAGAAGAGGTGGTTTTATTGGGCTGAATCTCTTTCGTCCTTTTATTGGTTCTTCTCTTCCAGGAGATTTAATTGCTCAAGCTGAGTATGTGTTAAAAAAAGGATGGTGGGAAGGTTTTTGTTTCGGAGCTGATTTTTTCTGCGATAAACAATTTAGTCATCTTTTGTCTTATGCAGCACCTTTTTATGCTCGCTCTTTTGAGGATTCTAGTTGCTATCCACGTCTTTTAGAATTGCTCTCTTCAATCTGTTCTGCGCAGCAATTACAGCAACTAGCTTATGGTAATGCGGCAGCATTTTTAACAAGATTAAAAGAAGGCGCACATGCTTATAGCAGGTGATATTGGTGGCACACATACCAGATTAGCCTGTGTACAAATGAGGGATGAAGAACCTGTTATTGTAAGTCAAAAAATCTATGCAAGTCAGCGCGCGGCTTCTTTGCAAGAGATCCTACATCAATTTCTACAGCAATGTGAGCAAAAGATGTTTGATGCAGCGGTTTTTGCTGTACCAGGTCCTGTTATTCAAGGTAGTTGTCATACAACTAATTTGCCTTGGAAGCTGTGTGAACAAGATATTAAAGATAGCTTTTCTTTTCCTTATGTCTATCTACTCAATGATGTAGAAGGACATGCTTGGATGCTGACCCTAAAGAACAAATCTGGTCTGCTTCCCGTGTATCAAGGATCGTCCGTATCGGGTAATTATGCGCTTCTTGCTTTGGGTACAGGATTAGGGGAAGCGGGCCTGATTTGGAATGGTGCTTCACACCTTCCCTTTGCTTCAGAAGGAGGACATTGTGATTTTGCTCCTAACAATGAAGAACAATGGCAACTTAAAAACTATCTTAGTAAAAAATGGGATCATGTCTCGTACGAAAGAGTGTTATCCGGACCGGGTTTTGTCAATCTTTACATGTTTTATCGCGACACCTATCAACTTGAAGAACCAGCTTGGTTAACTCAACAACTTCAACAGACAGATGCACCTGCTTTGCTAACGCAGCTTGCTTTGCAAGCAGAGCTTCCTAGTTGTGTACGTGCTTTAGATTGCTTTATTTCGATTTTAGCTGATGAAATGGGCAATTGTGCACTCAAATACTTAGCTCAAGGCGGAATTTTCTTAGCAGGAGGCTTTGTCTATAAACTTCTGAAAAGGCTACAAGAGCCTTTTTTTCTGCAGAGTTATCTTGACAAAGGTAGGTTGCGTCCGTTATTAGAGAAGATTTCCATTACAGTTATTCATGATGAATTGAGTTGTGTGCGAGGAGCTGCACGCTACGCAGATGTGCACTTAAGGGGGTAAACGTGGCAAAAGGAACAAAACGCATTTTAGCACTCATTGTAGGTGGTGTGGCTTTAACATATTGTGTGTGGCCTAGTAAACCTAAAACCGTTGCAATATCAGAACCAGTCAAACAAACCCTAGAACTGGAGCAAGCGCCCGTTGTTCAAGCTCCACTTGTTGCTAGTTCTCAAGAAGTTCCAGATGTTCTCAGCTCTTTATCGGACGATAGTTTTTTGCCAAATGACGTCGAACATATGCAAGAGCTTTTCCAAGTGTATTCTGCTTTTTCACCTTTAGTACAAACTCTTTCTTATTCTGGTAAAGTAGACTGGCTTTCTGGTCGTGCAGCTTACTTAGGGGATTATGCTTCACATTACAAGACTTCTAAACATTTCATATCCAGAAGCCTTCATGGTATTGGAGAATATCTATCAGATGTTGTTTCAAAGGGAGATCGCTTTAATGTTTTACGCACAGATAAAGACATTGAATTTCATCTTGTCTTAGATCTTTCACGTTTAAAAATGTGGGTATATGCCTATGATGCTACACAGCATCAGCGCTTTTTGCTAAAGAGTTATAAAGTTGCAGCTGGTAAACGCTCCTCAGAGTTGGCATCTGGATGCCTAACACCTACAGGTGTGTTTTCCTTGGGTCAAGAAATTGCAGTTTATAAAGAAGGAAGTATGGGTTTTCGTTACCAAAAAAAGATCGAGATGATGACAGTTTTTGGTCAGCGTTGGATCCCTCTAAGTTGTGAATTAACTCAATGTTCAGGTCCTTGTAAAGGACTTGGGATTCATGGCATGCCCTGGTATTGTGATCCGCAAACAGGACGATGGATAGAATGTCGTGAATCTGTGGGACAATATCAAAGTGATGGATGTATCCGCATGTTATCCGAAGATATTGCTGAATTGTTTTCTGTGATTGTATCCCGTCCTAGTTATTTGCATATAGTTCGAGATTTTTCTCAGGCGCAACTACCTGCTAGCACATGATTTTGTTTTAAATAAAGCAAAAACATGTTAGACTCTTTTAGTGCCGGGGACCTTGTAGAATAGTAGCTTTCGAACTAGGTCAGGATCGGAAGGTAGCAGCCTTAAGATGTGTTACTATGCTTTAAGATAATCTCCGGCACCATTCTTTTAGTTTCTCTTTTTCTATTATGTTTTAAGCTTGTGAAGCGATTGTTTGAACCGTCCTACAAACCGCTTGTATTAATCTCTAGGCTATAGTACGGTGGCTTCTATCGCTCTTGGGTAGAGCGGCGTGGATCTTGATCCTTAAAAGCTCTTTGAATTTTACAGAGGCGCCGTGAGCTCAACATTAAATTGTGCAACAAAGCTGGGGTTCCATGAAAACTGTTTTATTTGCTCTTTCCATACTATCCGTCATTTGGACAGGGTGTTCCCGTAATTGTGGAGATACTTCTCTGTATCAAAGGACCGGACAGATCAAACCTATTGTTTCTGTCATGCCGGTGATCAATGCTACAGGACAACCTTTGGCCGTTTGGGACACTTCTCGAGAATTTACGGATGAAATTCGTAAAAAAGTTTTTGATTCCTCAAAACTTTATTTGCTTCGTGAGCCTGGTTCTATGGAACTAGCCCAAGAGTTAAATATACCTAATCCTATGGAAATCCCTATGGATTTAAAGTCACGTATGGGTCCTGCTGAATATGTTATTATCGCAGAGTTAATCGATCAGCATCAAACACCTTACCAAATGGGCGCTCGAGACGAAGCTGGTGGTGCTGTGCTATATCTTGCAATGAGAGTGCGTGTGATCGACCTCCATAAGGATAAGCCTTCTGTGATTTTACAAGAGATCATCGATCACGAACAAGTCATTGCTAAGCCTTACCTCAATATTGATTATAACAAAATTAGTTGGGGAACAGAAGCTTATGAAAGTACTCCGTTGGGTATGGCTCATCAAAAAGTTGTACGTGAGTTAGTTGCTCATGTTGAAAACTATATTATAGCTGCACGTTAATGGAGACCTGGAGTCAGCGTCATCTTGTGATTTCTGTTACTCTGTTTTTTGTTCTGGCCATCGCAATGACAGCGATGGCCTTTCGTTATCGTTATTTTTCTCTACCGGAACGCTCAACAACAGCTAAGATTTCATGGAAACAAGTCGTTGGAGCGTTCGGAACCTATCTGCTGATCACTTTATTGTTTTATCCAATCATGATATTGCTATCACAGCATGCTTCGACCGTGTTTAAGGTTTATTATGATGGATGGGTGCAGTTAGCTTATACGGTGGCCTTATTTTTAGCTCTTATGTGGTATCTTTTTCGTATTTGTACAAAAGATATCATAGAAGCCTTCTTTGGACATTTAGGATTAAAAGGACAGCTTAGAAGTGTGGGATTGGGGGTGCTAACATGGGTACTTGCTTATCCCTGGGTATTTGTTGTGAATCTTATATCAGACAGGATAGCTCACTCTATCTGGGGAGCTACAGAACAGGAGCAAACGGCAGTACGTCATTTAAAAGATACACAAGCCCATCCCTCCCTTTACTTCTGGACAGTCATGATTGTTGTGTTTGTCGTACCTGTTATAGAAGAGCTCTTATTTCGAGGTTTCTTACAGAGCTGGCTTAGAAAGTTTTTAGGAAGGATAGGCGCTCTAGTTGTGACCGCCTGGATTTTTTCTTCCGTTCATTATGCACCCAGTCAAAAAAGTGCTAATTTTCCGCTGCTTTGTTCCTTATTTGTACTTTCTTTGTTCTTGGGATTTCTCTATGAAAGACAACGAACACTGTGGGCACCCATTGCGTTGCATGCAACATTCAATGCTTCAACTGTGTTGTTACTAAAGATGTCTTCAGTCTTTGGTGTATAGCCTTAAAGTGACTACTCCCACGCCTAAAGGCGTGGGCTTCTAGGGGATACCCCCA
>JAFEGP010000044.1 GCA_018239815.1 Verrucomicrobiota bacterium
TTAGGTTTCAGAAGAACTCCAATCGATACACATCACAACCTATTAGCCCCCCTGCTTCGGCTTGTGAAGCTCTTATCGCAAAAATTCCTCGTGGATTATCTATACGTTGGAACAGAACCCTAGATCCTATTTTTAAAGTCTTATCGCGTCATCCTCAACAAGAAGAAATCCTGACACAGATCCAGACATTAGCTACACAGACAGCCGACCCAGAAGATGCTCTTTTACAAATTTCTTCTCTTCTTTATTTACTCTCCCCCTACACAAGCATCACCCTTGCGCAAATAACACCCTGGTACGCACAAATTGTTCAACGCCTACACTGCTTTTTATTCAGAGCAAAAACACTCCGACACAGAAATCTCCTAGATAAAGATGTTCGTAATTTACTTCCACAAGGCACCACTCATCATCTACTTCATCATTTTGCCAAAATCTTATATCCCAATTCAGGTTGGAATCCAGGCGGACCTTTGTTACTTAGAAAATTACTCACTTGTTGTCAGATAACAAGATTTTTAAAACAAGAACACATTGAACACATCCTAGCTCTTTTAAATCATCCCTTAGAAACAGAACTAGAATCTGTGAATGATGTACACCCTTCTATGGAAATAGTCATCCATACCACTCTTGGATTACACTTAAGCATGCCCATCAAACCCTACCATGTACGCCAGGCTCTTCTTATGGCTTTACTATTTTGTCCTCGTCAAGATGCTGACCCGAATTGCTATATCATAGCTTGTATTCCTTACTTGACCAGCAACACACCCCATCTTTTTCTACGTTACCTTTACAACATGCTCAAAACAGGAAATCTCTTCATTGAAGGCAAGGCTTTTTCTCTGACAAATTTTTTCCCTTACCTCAAGCTACCTAAAACCTGGCTTCATACCACCATGACTGCAACAGCACTTTTTTCCTTACCAGCGATTCAGGGTTCTTTAAGACTATGTGGCGTCCCCCCACCTTTTCCATGCCCAGCTTCGCAAGCCTCTCCTTATAACCTTCTAAGAGAACATTTAAAGACCTCTGTTACTCTATTTTCTAACGTACAGATGTACGTGCAAGCCACACACCACAATCCTATTATCCAACTCTTCATTTTTAGCGAAGAGTTACGACAGTGTAATTCAACACATAGCAAAGCTCTGGCAGACCTTTGTACAGCAATCGATCAAGAAGTCAGAGTTTTACTTCCAAGCCTTCCTGCTACAGTGATCGATCCCGTGATTAAGAGCTTTACTCATAACCTTGTTGTTAAAAACAATCCTGCTAACTTTCTTTCTTTTTATGCTTCTTGCACAACATTGAGCTACCCTGAAACTATTTTGTTCCATAAACTCAAAGATACATCTGCTTCTTTATGCTTACTCAGAAACGGTTACATTCATCATCTTTTTCAATTCCAAGACCTTGCTAGAGCCTTAATTGAACATCTTCACAAACAAATCCCTTTACTGCCACCTTTGAGATTAAGCCCTGAATTTTTTCCTAAAATAGCAGCTCTTGCAGCCCATACATTTAGTGAAGAAACAAATTCTTTAAACCAAGTAACCGCCGACCTTCTTCTTTCGCTTGATGTGATCGCATTCTGTAAACAAGGAGGTTCTCATGTTTCTATTTTACAACGCGTTCTTCCAAGCGTCCCACTGCGAGAAACTGTTTTACATGGTCTTACTTCAGTAAAAGCACTGGTTTTAGGTATACAACAATCCATTTATGATTTTTGCCAAGATTCTGCCAATACCTGTTTCATTATCAATGTAGATCGACATGATTTTTTTACTCAAATCTCCCCTAACCATCCTCTTGCTTTGACACCAAAAAATTTTGAAGATGCCTTAAAAACAATGGAACAACAGGGAAAAGAGGTTTTAACACGAACACGCGCTGAACCAGAACTTTTAGAATTGCTTTCGTATTGTTACGAGAACGAAAGTACACTTGCAGATATGAAAAAAAAATTCCGAAGCTTAGCTGCTCCAACTTTCGAACAAGCTCTATCTGTTCTTATTGCTCATGCTTCTAAGCCCTATGTTGCAATTCTCAAACAAAAAATTCAGAAATTCCTATCCCGTGAACGCCTTTCTTTACAGTTACTTCAAGACCTTATATCTCAACTTGCACCTTCTGCCGACCCTGTGGCACTTGGCCACGCATGGTTGAATAAGATCCCTTCCTACCTGCATCCCCATCAACTGCGCTATTATTTACATCGAATGTTAATCAAAGAAAATTACCAGCCTGGTCCCCTTGCTCTGCATCCGTGTTATCTGGTTATTGCTGATCTTAACCACACACCTTTAGATAAAGAAACAAGTAAACACATTCACCTTCTTGTGGAATTTGATTTTGTTACACAACAACTTGCTCTGTTCCAAGCATCAAAATACCAAATAGCTCCTTACAAAACTGTTCTGAAAAATTGCTCTATTCTCTGCTAAAACCTAATTTTTAAGTTCATGGTTGCACAATCCAACAACACTGAATTTTTGTAGATAAAGGATCGGGTTGTAATTTAAAATTTTATATAATTAACTATATTTACTTCTTGCCTGAATTTAAATTCTTATTTTTATTTTAATTGCTTTAATCTCATTATTTTTATTAAAATTTCTTCAAGAAAATAAAAGGTAAAAATGATAGCAGGGATTTCTAGTTCTTTGGGTTATTACACAAAGAACACTTATCGATCTACCGTGACTAACTTCTATTTTAAACCCGGCCTGGTGAGTTACGAAAACGTTGCCTTCAAATATCTTAACAGGCTAAATTTCCTGGGTTATATACCCGTTGTGGGAGCTGTGATGGGCTCCATTCGCGTCGAAATGATGCGTTATGGGAATTCGCGTCCCCCATCCGGAGCAAATGAAAAAGAGCAGGGTACACGGGAATTTACTGCCTTTGTAATTTCTCAAATTGTACGTGGCTTTTTTGAGTTCATAGGTGCAGGCCTTCTCTTTGTAATTCCAGATCTAGTTGTCACACTTATAAGAAATCCTGTAACTGTAAGGAGAGGAAGTAACATTTCTATGAGTAGTTATAAATCATTAGAACCTGCAACTGTTTAAAAAACAATCTAACCTCCGGATAGAACAAACCTTATTTTATATCTTAAAAATAAAGTCTTGTCCCCATCTTATCCCTTAAGTTTCTGTAGAAAACGTGATCAATATGTTGAAACAATCCAAAATTATGCCGGATTGTACAACTACGAACTGAAAATTTAGACTTCAGAAAAACTCTATTTTTCTGTTGCAACGTAAATTTTTCTTGATAAAATCACATAAATTATTAAGATTTGATTAAAGACAAAGCATGTGTCAAGGAGGACGGCATGACAAGGCTTGAGGCACTTTTAAAAGGTGCCTTATTACTTCAAAAAAGAAATGCTTTAGGAACAAAAAGCGGTATTCTTTCCATCTTATCTTCAGAAAATATCTACACCAAACAGCATCGGATTTTACCCATTCAACTCAAAAAAACATCTCCCATATTCGACTCTTTTGCGAAAAAAAAACTATTAAAAAACACAAATTGCTTCCGTCCTTCTTGCATGTCAGCGGCTCAGATGACCGTCTGTAACTATAAAGTTTTATCCATAACAAGGAGGCATAAAACATGACTACATCATCTATAGGCTTAAAAAAAACAGTCTCTCTATCTTCCTCTACTTCCTACCCTATTCCAGGTTCTCCATCTTTTACACGCAGAGTAACGTGTACACACACTTATGAACTACACTTACCAGCTCTGCCTACTGCCACATCCCGCGCCTGCAGAAGCCCCCTTAATTCTGCTGAAAGCGAGGAAGCCGCTAGAGCGTATTTTGATTATATTGGTCATGACTACGATCCACACCTATCTCTTACAGAACAAGTTGCAGAGATTCTTCAATCTCAAATCACAGAGCGCATAAGAGCTCACTCACACGACATCATTCAAAATTATGATCTTTATCATTTTACACCAAAAGGTGTTACGCATCTTTTACTTCATAACTTTGCAAAGATGCTTTATCCAGGCTTTTGGAATGAAGGAGCTAAAGATTTAATCAGATTACTTTTAACTCATTACAAACTAGGAGCTCATCTTCAAGGAGAACATGTTGATCAAATTTTAGTACTGTTACAACACAGCCTTGAGCAGCCTTTGCTCAGCGTGCAACCTGTCCATCCTAGCTTGGAAGAGCTCGTTCGCATTACAGTTGCCCTACCTTCCGAAACAGCTGTAGAGCTGCAACATGTGTGTCAGGCTCTTCTTTGCACTCTGCTATCTTGCGTTCGACAAAGAAATTTTGAGGGCAACTGCGTTATTGTTGGAACAATCCCTTACTTAATCGGCAACCATCCTAAAGAGTTTCTTCACTACCTCTCTAAACTCTTGTCACGGGGTTTTATCCAGATTTTAAATCATCAAGTAAGCTTAAGCTCTTTTTTAGTCTTAATGGAATTAGACGCGGAATGGAAAGCTTTGAATAACATAACAGTCTCACAATTATCTTCTGTTCCAATTGTTCAAGATGCTTTAAGAGCGTGCTCTATTCATCCCAATCTATCCTCTTCTATTCCTAATTCTCCTCCTGTTCTTTTTCAAGAAATGACAGCTATGAGCCTAAGTCCCCAAGCTTATTCTCGCCTATGCTTACGTTTACAGGGATACAAAGAAAACCTCTTGCTAAGACTTTTTATTCTCTCAACGGAAACGTGGGCCTTAAATGTTAATCTTAATCATTCTTTTAAAAATTTTTTAATTAATTTAAAGCGTAGAGTATGCATGTGTTTAACCCCACTTTCCCAGAAAGATGCCTTATATCTTGCAAAAGAACTCGATGCTGCTTGCCTCTTTTTTTGCGTTCCAGAAGCCTATTTCAAACATCTTATGGATGAAAATCTTTCGAGACTAAATGGAGAAGAACTCAAAGAATACAAAAGAGCCTGCTCACTACCTTGCCACATTTGCTTATTTGATGAGAGACGTTTTCATTTGATCACTTCTCCTGCTGGTTTGATTTCTGCTTTAGATAAACTCATGACTAAGAAAATTAGAAGCTTTTTAGATACTCACCATGAAATTGATCTTAGTATTCACGATTTTCCTCCTTTATCCAATTATCTTTGTGCTAAAGATATTGTGACCTGGTCCTTACAATCTCTACCCCATTTATCTGAATTATCTGTCTATCAAAGACGACTTCTAACAGAAGTGTTTCTAGATCTGGACTACTATAATTTGTATAACCCAGGTTCTCACTGCATTCCCATTTTAAAAGATATTATACGCATTTCGACTAAGCAGATTGTGGACACACAACCCAAAGCTCCGGAAGCATTAATGCGAAAAATGCACCAACTCATTCAATACCATACTCCGCATCGATTGCCTCCTTATATTTGTTTAGCTTTGAGTCATGACAGCGGTGGAGGTCATCATTTTAACATACACCTTACAGATCACCATCCTCTAGCCCTATCTTGTCGGGTCTTTCAAGATAAACTAGACCAACTAAAAAAAGAGGGGCAATACTGTCTAAGCCAAAGAATAACTAGAGAACAGCTCTCCTCTCTTGTAGGATTTTGCTATCCCAATTCTCAAGACGCGGAGATCATTTTAGCAAGACTTTTTAACAAACGCATTTTTAATCTTAAGAGCGCCCTATTAGCTATCCTTGCTGTTGTAGATCCCATAGACAGAAAAAGAGTTGCCATTGCTTTTAACGATTACTACTCTAGCTATCTACCCTCCCGTATCCCCTTTGATGCTTTATTAACAGAACTACGCTTACCTTTAGATCCTACACGCATCCAACAACATTTTATCTATGAAGCTCATCCTCAGCCTTTGCATCCCTATCATATCTGCCGCCTTATACAAAAAGTGCTCATGACATATGGCTACCACGTGTCTACTTCGAGAATTCAACAGAGCTTGAGCCGAGTCGCTCAAATCAAACAACACTTAGAAATAGGAGATCTCAACCATTATAGCGGTGATGCCTACATAGAAGGTTCTCTGCATATGCACCTCATCTTAGAATTTGACCTAGCCACAGAGGAACTATGTTGTTATAGGACCTCTGAAAAAGGAGTTGATAAAATTTTTTACAACGGTCAATTTAAACTGATTTTACCTTATGATGCTTCTGTTTTTGCAGGACACATCAGAGCATAGCTAACAATTCAATAACTCTGGGGTTCTTTTTACATCAAAAAAGAACCCCAGAGAATTTTTATGACATTTTAGGACATACCATGAAACGCTCTCATCCCTCTTTCCAAATCCCCTGCCAAGAAATTCCTCTGCACATTAAAGATGCTTCTCATTTACTTAAACTACTTAACAAACATCTTAATGCTTCTCATATTTGGTCTTTACTACGCATTAAAAGTGGATTAATTTTATTATCCACTCATAAAATTCTTATGTTTTCCCCAGCCTCTTTAAACCAATACGGCAAACGCTATCTCAAAACAGAAGTTAATGCAGACAAAGCTGGTCAAATTTTGCTTAGGCTATCAGAAAACCAAAAAACATTTAATCAAAGCATGCATCAAGTTTTACCCATCTTACCCACTACAAAACAAAAATTTCGTGATTACTTACTCGCTCAAACTAAAACACATGAGATCGATAAAACAAGTGAAATCATCGACCAAGAATACTACAAAATTTCATTAACTCAAAAACTCCTTCTTAATCTACTTGCCTTAATTAAGATTAGTGTCACAGAAGAACAATCCAGAGGCTTTATGCATGAAGCTCTGGTCACATTAGAACCTGGCAATTACTATCCTCATCATTTAGCTATCCTTTTGTATCACCTTATGCTCGACCACCACATCCTAGCCCCTCCAGTTGATTTAATTGAATATAGCCTGTGTTTGCTCACAGACCACCCTCATTACGTTGTGCTAGGACAGCTTAAAGATGATGTGTCCGATGGCAGCCAAAAAAATTTGATCATCCGCTACAACTTTTGCTTAGAAAAATTAGCCTACTATTTTATAGTTGGGCAGGTCCTCTTACCAGTCTGTCCTTCACATCTCACACATTCTCAACTTCTTTTACCTATGACTACTCCCAGTCCTAAAGGAGTGGGCTTCTAGGGGATACCCCCAAGCCATCTAGTCCGAGAGCTAATATGTTTTGCGCAGTATTAGAGTTCTTCTGAAACCTAAATTTTAATTGTCATATCAGCTATTCTATCCCATCATAAATGAGGTGATATGAGATTTGAGAACATTAAAAACCTGAAACCAGAAGAATTCCGCCGCTTAACTGGCGTTAAATCAGAAA
>JAFEGP010000045.1 GCA_018239815.1 Verrucomicrobiota bacterium
CATCTCTATTTTGGGTTAACACACAATGGCTTGCTCTTGCTAAAAACACTTTTTTGAGTTTGAATGGGATTTGATGATGCGCCTATCTATTTTCCTGTTCCTATTAGTTTTAACAGCTTGTCAACACTCTTCTGCTAAATCTTCCAAACACATTCTACATCTTAATTTACGCATAGATCCTCCTTCTCTAGACCCAAGACTTGTCAGCACAGCTCCCGCTTTAACTCTTATGCGACATTTATATGAAGGCCTTATGCGAGCTGATCATACAGGCATGTTACAGCCTGCCTTAGCTCAACACGTGGATATTTCTGAAGATGGCCTTACTTACACATTCTATCTGCGGGAAGCCTATTGGAAAAATGATTCACAAATCACTTCCTATGATTTTGCACGTTCATGGTTACAAACTTTGTCTGCTACCTTTCCCTGTAGTTATGCACATATGCTGTATCCTATTAAAAATGCCAAAGCGCTACGCTCTGGGTACGTCACAGCACAAGAACTAGGCATTGAAACTCCCAATTCTTATACTCTTATTGTCCATCTAGAAAAGCCTACCCCTTACTTTTTAGAACTTACAGCTTTTCCCACTCTTTTCCCTGTCCATATTCAACAAACAGATACGGAATGTTTTTGTTCAGGACCATTTCAGCTCATTAACTGGGAACCTACCTACAAACTTATTCTAGAAAAAAACAATAACTATTGGGATGCTGAACATGTCTATCTACAAGGCATTGAACTGAGTGTTGTTTCTGATAATACCACAGAAAGCTATCTTTACCAACGAGGGGAGCTTGATTGGCTAGGTCAGCCTATCTCTAATAACATTTCCACAGAGCTCATCTCTTTGCTGCGCCAAAAAGGTCTTTTGAAATCCTATGATGTCGATGGAACGTGTTGGCTTAAAATCAATGTTGAAAAACCTCCCTTTGATTCTCTTTTAATAAGAAAAGCTTTTGCTTTGGCCCTTAATCGGCAACTCATGATCTCCCACCTTTTACAAGGCAATCAAAAGATTGCAACTTCTCCGATTCCTCCTTCCATGACTCTTCAACACACTCCTTTTTTCCAAGATGGAGATGTAAAAACAGCACAATGTCTTTTTGAGCAAGCTTTAAAAGAGAGAAACTGGACACGCGATACACTACCAAGCATCACTCTTTGCTATGCTCCTAAAGAACGCATGAATAAGCTTGTAGTGTTGATCCAGCAACAATGGCAAGAAGCCTTTCATATTCCTATTCATTTACAAGCGATAGAAGAACATATTTTTCGCAAGGAAACCTGTCTGGGCCATTTTCAAATTGGCCCAGGAGATTGGATCGCTGATTACCACGATCCCTTAAGCTTCTTAGAACTGTTCAAAGATAAAAATGTTGAGGGATTGGGAATGAATGATACAATGTGGCACAACGAAGACTATAGCTGCCTTTTAGAAAGATCTAGCAACGAACCAGATCCTGTGCAACGACGTGTCCTATTAGAAGAAGCTGAAAAACTCCTTATGGACAATATGCCCATCATCCCTCTTTACCATTATTGCTTCGATTATGTGAAACGAGACGGTGTGGAAAATGTTGTTTTGTCACCTTTAGGTCTTGCAGATTTTAAATCTGTATCCCTTCATTGAACCTCTTTGACCTAAAGGCAAGAGATTGCTGCCATTTCCCTATGAATGGCTACCTCTGCGCAAATCTTTCTCTCATAAACTGAAAGGCCTGATAAGCCACGTAAGCAATGTGCTTCATTTCTTGAAAATCTCCATCACGAAAAGGAGATAACATGCCACTGGTGTCATTTGGCACAAATACATAGACATTTTTTCTTGTAAGAATTTGAGAATGTGCAGAAGATTGAAACGCACTACAAATTGAAAAATGTCTGTCAGGAATTAGCTCTGTGGAAATATAGGCAAGCCGACAATCCATGCATACCCAATAACCTATATCATCTGTACTTGCTGCATCATACGTTACATATAGATTACGCTCTTCAAGATAGAGTGATTCTCTGCCGAAAAGTTGTGGTATTTGGCTCATTTTTTGCCTGGAGTTTTTAAGAAGGGTCATATTCGTAACACATTTCATTTAATTTATCTAACACATTAATTTTTAGACTGTTTTTGTTTGCAAAAAAATTCTTGTCAAAAACACTCGTTTTTCTTTATGAAATCTTAATTGATCCTAATATCTAGAAAGGAGCTAATGCGATGCAAGTCATACCATTTGGAGCTCGAGTTATTTGTTTTGGGGATGATACCTATTACCTTGGAGAAGCTAGCGGAAATATCAAAGTTGTAAATCGCGTTGATCATGCTGTTCTCTTTTGTTTTCAACATAGCGCTTTTCCAATTCAACATTTAGCCTTTAATCCTGGATCGTGTTTAATTGCGGCGTGTAGACATCAAATCAGTCTATGGGATCTTGAGTATGTGATGGTTTCAAAAGCAGAAGATAGCAAGAATGAAGATAAGGCTGTAGAAACAGCTAAAAAACTCTATAGAACAGCTGTCGGATCCGTACGATCTAACGATTCTATCATTGCTGTGCAAACAACTTCCACTGACATAGATTTGCTTTCAACAAAAGATCTTCAGTTACTTACATATGTTCTTGTAGATGATCACATAGAAGCCTTTGCCGTTGCATCTGACTGCCTCTATGGTAGTAAGCAGCTACAATCCTTGTTCTATGTCGATTCTCAATTAGAAATGTGGGATATGCGAGGTTTTGAGGACTTACCAAGGCCGGTGAGCATCATAGCTTCTTGTCAAGGATATCTCTGCTTTCAAGTTCAGAACTATCTGCATATTTATAATCAAACGACAAGAAAAAAAATCTCTGTTTCCAAACTGAATTCTAGTGAATATCTATTTGCCTTTGCAAATTCTACATTAGCAATAGGCGCTTCAAACACCTGTCGTTTTCAAACCTTAGAAGGCAAAAAAATAAGTTCACCTGTGTGTTTTGATAGCACCGTTAATCAGATTATTTACTCCCCTCCAAACTGGTATGTTTTGTTAGCTACAGAACCTACAAAAAAAGATCTACAACAAACAGTAGATCTGATGGGATCTTTGTTTTCTTCTATCGCTGACTCATCGTGTGCCTTGATGTAGCTATCTACAACACAAGCCTACGCAGAAACATAGTGTGTATTGTGATTTAGTGTTATACTGCGCCTTGTTTTAGGATAGTTTGCAAAAGGGTTATTGTGACACGCTATTTTATTGAACGTCTATTGTTTAATCTTCTTGCTCTGTGGATTATTATCACCCTTACCTTTTTTCTTATGAAAGCGCTTCCAGGGGATCCTTTTACTCAAGAAAAAGCTCTGCCTAAAGAAATCTTGCAGTCTTTAAAGACTCATTACAAATTAGATGCTCCCCTTCTTACTCAATACGGAAATTATCTGTTTTCTTTGATCAAGGGTGATTTAGGACCTTCTTTTAAATACAAAAACAGAAGTGTCAATGAAATCATTAAAACGGGCTTTCCTATCTCTTTAACTTTAGGATTAGAAGCAGCTTGCCTTGCTCTGCTCGCAGGAATTTTTTTAGGAACCATCGCAGCGCTTAGACATCGAAAGTGGCAAGATTATGTGGCGATGTTACTAGCTGTTCTTGGCATTTCATTGCCAAGTTTTATACTCGCTGCTTTTCTACAATACCTATTTGCTATTAAACTTGATCTATTTCCTGTAGCACGTTGGGGAACATGGCAACAATCTGTTTTACCTGCTCTTTCTCTTGCAGCTTTACCTACAGCTTTTATTGCACGTCTTATACGTTCAAACTTGCTTGAAGTTTTAAATCAAGACTATATCAAACTCGCCAAGGCCAAAGGCTTGTCTAACATGCGCATCATCTTGAAACATGCCTTGCGCAATGCTGCGCTTCCTGTTATGACCTATCTAGGCATGTTAGCAGTGAACATTCTAACAGGCAGTTTTGTGATTGAGAAAATTTTTGGTATTCCGGGATTGGGGCAATGGTTTGTCAATTCTGTAACAAATCGTGATTACACTACTATCATGGGCCTTACAATTTTCTATAGTCTCATTCTTTTAGCCGCATCTTTTCTTACTGATATTGCTTATGTATGGATTGATCCTCGTATCAAACTACAAAAAACATCTTCTAAACATGTGCTAAAAGAAAAAAGCGATATAACTTAGGAGAGCCCAAGTGGCCAGAAAAAGATTCAAATTATTCAGTAAGCTATTAGCTAATCACTCCCCTTCTCACGTTCTTGAAGCTTCTCTGTGCTCTACAGCTATTGAGACACCCTCAACACAAAAAAAATATTTCAAATCTACCTATTGGTATGAAGCGTGGAAAAGATTATGCCAAAATAAACTAGCTTGCTTTGGACTGTTTGTTCTTTGCTTTCTTTTTGTTCTAGCTATCCTAGGACCCATCATCAGCCCCTACCTCTACTATCAAACTCATCTAGAACTCAAAAATCAACCACCTAACCTCCATTTTTGGTTCGGAACAGATGACTTGGGCAGAGATCTTTTCACTCGCACCTGTATGGGCGCTCGTATCTCTCTTTTTGTGGGCATGAGCGCAGCCTTTATTGATGTTCTTATTGGAGTACTTTGGGGAGGCATTGCTGCTTTAGCAGGAGGGCGTCTAGACACCTTAATGATGCGTATTGCAGATATTTTATATGCAATCCCCTATTTACTTATTGTCATTATGCTAATGGTTGTCCTAGGCTCAGGTCTGGTTCCCATTCTTATTGCTCTAACAATCATTGGATGGATCGGCATGGCACGTATTGTCAGAGGGCAGCTGATTCAGCTTAAACAAGCAGAATTTATTGAAGCAGCTATCGCACTAGGTGCTGGTTACAGACGTATATTTTTCAAACATTTACTGCCAAATGCTCTAGGCCCTATCATCGTAACCATGACGCTAACCATCCCCACAGCAATTTTTGCTGAAGCTTTTTTAAGCTTTTTAGGTCTTGGGATCCAAGCTCCTATGGCAAGCTGGGGATCGATGGCTAACGATGGTTTACCTGCCTTGCGTTATTATCCGTGGAGATTATTTTTTCCTGCTTTTTTTATTAGCATGACGATGCTTGCTTTTAATTTAGTGGGAGATGGACTACGCGATGCCTTTGATCCAAAATTAAAAAAATAGGATATTTGCTTGTGAACTTACCGCTCTTACCTTCCTCAGACGCTCCTTTACTTGTTGTCCATGATCTTTGCGTGACCTTTCTTACAGCTTTTGGTCATATCTCAGCTATACAAGGCATTAATTTTAATTTATATGAAGGAGAAACTGTTGCGCTTGTGGGAGAGTCTGGGTGTGGAAAAAGCGCAACAGCTCACTCTTTAATGCGTTTACATGCCACAGATGGTAGCGTGATAGAACAGGGCGAAATCCTTTTTGATGGTCAATCTCTGCTTAAACAATCCGGTCGTTCTATGAGACAGATTCGAGGTCAAAAAATTGGAATGATTTTCCAAGACCCAAGCAGCGCACTGAATCCCACCATGCGTATTGGACAACAAATCATGGAAGGGTTGCAGCATCACCAACATCTTAACCATCAACAAGCCAAGCAACAAGCCATCGAACTATTGCGTCTTGTTGAAATCTCCCAACCTGAACAGCGCTTCAAACAATACCCTCATGAATTAAGCGGTGGTATGAGACAACGTGTTATGATAGCCATTGCACTGACTTGCCAACCTAAACTTCTAATTGCTGATGAACCCACAACAGCTTTGGATGTCACCGTTCAAGCTCAAATTTTAGACCTTTTAAAATCGATACAAAGACAGATGCGCACCACAATTTTACTCATTACTCATGACTTAGGAATCGTTGCTCAACTCTGCGATCGAGTACTTGTGATGTATGGTGGAAAAATTGTAGAAAGCGGCTCTGCCGAACAAATCTTTTATCGACCTCTCCATCCTTACACTAAGGGATTATTGAGTTCTCTTCCCCGTTTGGATCAAGATCGCAATGCTATCCTTGAACCCATTCCCGGCTCTCCTCCTTCACTAATCAAACCATCGAAAGGCTGTGCATTTTCTCCTCGCTGTCGCCTTACTCTACCTATCTGCGAAAACCATTGCCCTCCCTCTTATTCTATGGACACTCAATATGTGCATTGCTGGAAATACCACAAACAGTAGAATCGATGAAATATGTCACCGCATCCTCTTATTGAAACCAAAAACCTAAGCAAAAAATTCCCAATAAGCCGCGATTATCTTTTTGCTGTACGTGACATTTCACTCAAAATTTACAAGGGTGAAACTCTAGGGCTTGTAGGAGAAAGTGGCTGCGGCAAATCCACATTTGGTCGCTTGCTTCTACGTTTACACGAAGCAACAAGTGGAGAAATCTATTTTAACGGAGAAAATTTAAATCAATGCTCCCGCTCTCGTCTTAAGCACTTGCGTCAAAAAATGCAAATGGTGTTCCAAAATCCTTTTGGCTCTCTTAATCCTCGTTTCACCGTAGAAGACATTCTTGCCGAACCTTTGGATATCCACCGTCTTGTTAAATCTGCTCAACGTACAGATAGAGTTGTTGAACTATTACGCCTAGTTGGATTAGACGCTTCTTACCTCTATCGATTTCCTCATGAGCTAAGTGGAGGGCAACGCCAACGCATTTGTATTGCAAGAGCTTTAGCTTCACATCCTGAATTTATTGTCTGTGATGAATCCTTATCTGCTTTGGATGTCTCGATTCAAGCGCAAATCATCAATCTTTTACGTGATCTGCAAAGAACCATGAATTTAACCCTTTTATTCATTGCTCATGATTTGTCTGTGATTAAATATTTGTGTGATCGTGTCGCTGTGATGTACTTGGGACAACTTGTAGAGCTTGCTCCTAATGAGCTTTTATACCAAACACCTCGTCATCCCTATACTCAAGCTTTGCTCTCCTGCATTCCTATTCCAGACCCCATTAAAGCTAAACAACAAACCCACCTTCCCTTGTTGTCTACAGAAATTTCCAGCTCAAAAACCTCTTCTCAAGGCTGCCCCTTTGCATCAAGATGTCCACACGTTACACAACGATGCAAAGAGGTCAAACCTTCCCTTAAAGAAATCTCAGCCCATCACTATGTAGCTTGTCATCTTTTTGAAAATTTTTAATCTTGAATAATATCTAAGATCTTAACAGATTCAACTGGAACATCTTGATGTCCCTTTTGTGAACTTGTTTTAACCTTGCCAATTTTATCTACAACATCCATCCCAGAGACTACGCGTCCGAAAACACAATAACCATAACCTGATGGCGAAGGATGTTGAAAATTTAAGAAATCATTATCTACAAGATTAATGAAAAATTGAGAAGAAGCGGAGTGAACTTCAGAGGTACGTGCCATGGCAAGCGTTCCTCTTTTATTAGGCAGACCGTTTTGAGCCTCATTACGTATTGGGGCATGCGTCTTTTTTTGTTGCATCTGAGCCGTAAAACCACCACCCTGAATCATGAATCCATCAATCACTCGATGAAAGATCGTATCGTGGTAGAAATTTTCTTGCACATACGTTAAAAAGTTTTTAACGCTATCAGGCGCTTTATCTTGAAAAAGCTCAACCTTAATGTTTCCTTGCGAAGTACAAAGCGTTACAGTAGGATTTTTGGTCATCTTAAATTCCTTGTGTTGACAACCAAGGAAGGATAACAGACAGGTAGCTAAAATAACAACTATTCTCATTTTGAGAAGTCTTAACAAAAAAATGCTTTTTTTTCAATTCGATACCTTCTATATACATCGACAGATCGATCATCGTTCATCCCATGGAAATTGCTCACATCCTTGAAGAATTAGCTTACGATATGGGTGAACTACCCCGAGAGGCCATTGAAGCTGCCGTTGTTCAACGGCAAGCTATTACCCCCTATTTAATCAATATCTTAGAAGAAACTCTGGCAAAAGTTGACGAGGTTGTACAAGACGACTGCTATCAAGGTCATCTTTATGCCCTTTACCTTTTGGCACAATTTCGAGAAAAACGCGCTTACCCACTCATTCTCCAGCTTTTTTCTTTTCCAGGTGATATCCCTACTTTGATTGCAGGAGATGTTCTTACAGAAGATCTTAGTCGAATTCTGGCTAGCGTTTGTGATGGAGATATCGCTGCTATGCAACAGTTAATCGAAGATCCTCTTAAAAATGAATACGTAAGAGCAGCCTGTATTTGTGCCCTGGTTACCTTGGTAGGCTGTGGCCTGCGACCTCGAAAGGAAATCCTAAACTACTTTCAAAAGCTTCTAGAAGAAAGACTTGAAAAGAAACCTTCTTTTGTTTGGGACACCCTTATTTTATCAGCTTGTGACCTGTATCCTGAAGATCTTTATGATCTTATCAAAAAAAGCTATGAACAAGGCCTTGTCGATTCTAGCTTTATTAGTTTTGAAGATGTTTCAACTATCCTGACTCAACGCAAAGATGTGCATCTCTTTCGATTATTTTCAAATGCAGAACTTATTGATGATACAGTCTCTGAAATGGAAAAGTGGCTGACCACCCCCATTCACCCTAATTACGATCTGCCAGCTTACTAAGCTTAATATTTTCTTTTTGTCTCTTTTAAAAACTCTAATTAAAAAACAACCAGATAGCGCAATTTCTGCCACAAAAAACAATTCTAAATAATTACTAAAAACGTAATTAACTAAAGTTTAATCTTATTGCAATTATTGAGTTTAAAATTAATTTTTGATATAATACTATTATATTAATCCAGGAAATTAAAGGAGTTGGCTATGTCTAGCGGAGCAGGCGGCACGCATGGTAGCGATCAAGAAAGCTTTTTTCAGTCTTTATTGGCGCAGCAAGCTTTGCAGCAACGCCAGCAAACAAAACAACAACAGGTGGGTCAGCAACAAGACAGCACTTTAGAAACAACTGAAACGACCTCCAGGCGCGGAGCTCAGACAGTCAGAGCTGGCCAACCTGCAACAACTAAGGATGCTATTTCTTCTGCAAGATCTTCGACAATGAGTGGTCTGTTGGAAGATACTCAAACTACAGAAACCCCAAAACTGGTAAGCCCTTCCGCTCTTAGATTTCCTACCTCTTCTGCAACAGGGGCACAGGCTCCAGAATTTTCTGAATTTAGTGATCTTAATCAAATTGCAGGACCTGAAAAATACGTCAGTTTAATTGTAATTATGGCTGCTGTTTTACTTGCACAAGCAAAAATGAGCTCCAATTTCTGGCAGACTTTATTTAAGGAAGGGACATCTCAAATGCAAGCTAGTATCCAGCTTGCTCCGGAAATTGCAAAGGCCACCAAACAAGAATGGGATGCACAGGCAGACATTTCTGAATCTGAAGCAAGCATGAGCTTAAGTACAGCTATTACAAGCATGGCTGGATTTGCTTTGTCTATGGGAGCTGGAGCCCTAGGAGGTAGTGCTGCTGAAGATACAGAAAACGCTGCTGAAGAAGACTCAAGTGCAACCCTCACCTCGGAAGCAGGCGAAGAAGGAGCTGCAGATAGCACGGAAATGGAAGATATGTCCGAATCTGCTACACAGGGAACTAGCGAGAGCGAAAGTGCTGCTACAAAAGGAGCCAAACAGGTCACAAAAGGCCTATCAAAAGCTTCTAAAATTTTAAAGGTTCTTCAAAACTCTACAACATATAGCCAAATGTTTTTAGCTCTTACACAAGGTATCAACGCAGCTGTAGATTATGTATATAAAATGAAAATTGCAAAGATGCAGCAAGAGGTTGGTCAATGGAAAGCTGTAGAAGAGCAGTTACAAATTGGGGTACAATTTTTCCAGCAAGCCTTTGGTCGAACAGATAACTTAACTCAAGCTTCTGAGCAAAACTTACAAAAATCCCTAGACATTCTATCTCAAGTAGCCTCTAGTATTGCAAACGCTATCTCTCAAGGTTTTAACAAAGTTGTTTAATTGCCGATTCAATCTCCCTTTACATCCGTAGAGGGAGATTTTTTCTTGTCTTTTTTCAACAGCTCTTGCTAGGTTGTTTTCTTCTCTAGATATGAAAAGAAAACAATTTCTTTCGCTTTGTCTTGTCTTTGCAATTGGACTTGGGATCTGGTTCTATCCGGCACCCCAAGATGTCCCGATCAAGGGATGGCATCTTTTAGCTATTTTTTTAGCTACAATTGTTGGAGTAATTTTGAAGCCGTTGCCTATGGGAGCGCTTTCCATTTTAGCTCTATCCGCAGCAACCTTAACTCACACTCTTAGCTTACAAGAAGCCCTTAATGGATTTCATAATGAAATTGCTTGGCTTGTGCTCTTAGCTTTTTTTATTTCTAAAGGCTTTATCCAAACAGGATTGGGACGACGTATTGCCTATTATTTTGTCTCGATTTTTGGCAAACGCACACTAGGACTCAGCTATGGTTTATTGCTTAGTGAGCTTATCTTAGCTCCCGCTATTCCTAGCGTCACAGCACGAACAGGAGGCATTATCTATCCTGTTGCAAAAGGTATTGCACAATCCTTTGGTAGTGATCCAGCCAAAGGCACGGCACGTTTGATTGGATCCTTCCTTATGAAATCAGCCTACCAAGGTTCCATTATCACAAGTGCTATGTTCCTCACAGCCATGGCAGCAAATCCTCTTATTGCTGGATTAACCCAGGATGCAGGTTTTCAAATTTCTTGGGGTACATGGGCTCTTGCAGCAGCTGTTCCAGGTTGTATAAGCCTGCTTGTGATGCCTTATTTTCTTTACAAGTTCTACCCACCAGACATTCACTTCACTCCTAATGCTGCCAAAGAAGCTCGTTCTCAACTGATCGCAATGGGTCGCCTCTCATTTAAAGAATGCGTCATGTTAAGTATTTTTGTCTTACTTGTTGTATTATGGATCTTTGGCAGTTCCATCAGCATCAAAGCCACCACGGCAGCATTTCTTGGATTAGCTTGTATTCTGCTTTTTGGAGTATTGAGTTGGGAAGATGTTATCGCAGAAAAAAGTGCCTGGGATACCTTCATATGGTTTTCAGCTCTTATCATGCTTGCTGGAGCTTTATCACAAAATGGTTTTACTCCCTGGCTTAGTCAACAGGTAGTTAAATATGTCGGACATATGCCTTGGGCACTTGCCTTCTCTATCCTTGTTGCCATCTATTTTTACTCTCATTATCTCTTTGCAAGCAGTACAGCTCATGTAAGCGCCATGTATCCTGCTTTCTTAATGGTAGCCATAGCATTGGGAGCCCCTCCTATGCTTTCCGTGCTTGTGTTAGCCTTTTCTAGCAACCTGTTTGGAGGGTTAACGCATTATGGAAGTGGTCCAGCGCCACTATATTTTGGTTCTGGGTACATTGACATTCAAGATTGGTGGAGATTAGGATTCTTCCTTAGCGTCATCAATATCATCATTTGGTTTGGATTAGGACTGGGATGGTGGAAAATCCTTGGCTTGTGGTAACTGAATTTAGAGTACGTCTTATGACGTACTCTATCCAATATCATTAAGCTAAATGATCTAAAACTTTTTGATAGTTAGGTTCATCCGAAAGTACAGGCACAACTTCCAAATAGGATAATGTTCCATCTTCTTTTGCAACAAAGATAGAACGAGCTAATAATCCTAACTCTTCAATTTGCACTCCAAATTTGTCCGCAAATTGTCGATCTTTAAAATCCGAAAGAACAACAAGATCAAGTCCTTCTGCTCCACACCATCTTTTTTGAGCAAAAGGTAAATCCATACTTACTACCACTAAATGCACATCTTTTTTCTTAGCTAACAACTGATGAAAGTGACGTGTTTCTTTTTGACAAACAGGTGTGTCTAGAGAAGGTACAACCACGAGCACAAGTTTTTTACCATGAAACGAAGAGAGCTTAACGGGTTTCATGTCTGTATCGACCAATGTGCAATCTGGAAGATGCTGACCAATTTTAGGCAGAGAACCTTTTAAATGAAAAGATTTGCCTTGTAGTGTGACAGTACGCATGATAAGTTTTTCCTATAGGTTAAAATTCGTATTGATGACTCTTCTTTTTTAAAAGCAGAAGCATTTAATGAATCAGCACCATACTGAAGCATGGAAATTAAACTCAAGCCTCTGTGACTCTCCTCACAGATCAACAAAAGGAACTGCATGAAAAAGTTGTTTTTTACACTCCTGTGCTCTTTTTCTCTCTTTTCTTCTCTTCAGGCTGATCATGAGCAACCTTTTGTTGCAAAAGACTACTCCTATCTTCAACAGATGCCAGGTTTCAGCAAAGATGCTTTATCACTTCATTTCAAACTCTATCAAGGTTATGTGACACAGACTAATCACATGTTGAGCTTACTTCAAGACATGCAAAACCCTGAAAAACGTGCATCGATTTTTTATGCGGAAGTTAAACGACGTTTAATGTGGGAATACGATGGCATGCGTTTACATGAAGACTATTTTGACAATCTTGGAGGAAAGGATTCAAAACTAGATCCTCAAAGCATGTTATATCAAGAATTAGAACAAGAATTTGGCAGCTACAGAAATTGGGCTGAAGATTTTAAAGCAACTGGTGCTATGCGCGGTATTGGCTGGGCTATTTTATATCGAGATCCTGTGAGCGGAAGACTTGTCAACACTTGGATTAATGAGCATGATACAGGTCACCTAGCTGGAGGCACACCTCTACTTATCATGGATGTTTTTGAACATGCCTACCTTTTAGATTACGGTTTAGATCGTAAAAAATACATTGAAGCTTTCTTTAATAACATCAATTGGTCTGTTGTGGAAGCACGTTATACTAACCCAGAGTCCCCTATCAAACATGAAACCACATAAAGAAAAAATTGGTCCTTTAAACGTCTTGCGGGCAGGCAATCCCCACAAACCTACTATTGTCCTATTTCATGGTTATGGAGCTTCTGCGGATGACCTATATTCTCTTCATAACCTTGCTCCGGATGATTTTTGCTGGATATTTCCTGAGGGCATTTTAAAGCTAAGTCCCTTACCTTGGTTCAAAGCATATGCATGGTTTGAAGTCGACCTGAATAAAATCTTAGCTCAAGTAGCAAAAGGTGATATGGAGGGCTTTGTAGGAAGCTTTCCGCAAGAACTGCTAGATGTGAAAGAAAAGCTTCATGACTTTTTAAATGCTCTTAACGTCCCTTCCTCCCACTTAATTTTAGGGGGATTTAGCCAAGGAGCTATCATCGCAACAGAACTGGCTTTAGAACAGTCTGATAATCTTGCTGCCCTTATTTTGCTGTCTACGACTCTTATTCATGACACGCGTTTAAAAGCGCTAGCTCAGCGTCATGCTGGATTACCCTTTTTCCAAAGTCATGGCACAGAGGATCCGATTTTACCTTTTTCTCGAGCACAGGCACTTACAGCCCTTCTTACGGAAGCTGGATTAAGCGGACATCTTCATACTTTTAACGGCGGCCATGAGCTTCCCAATTCTATACTTGTCAAGTTGCAACAATTTCTTGGTTCTTTAAAGTTCTAAGCTGTCATGCAGACGTTGTTGAAGTTGCTTTAAAGAAGGCTCTAAAGCCTTCTTTTGTTGGGCATCTAAATGTTCTAAAAACAAAACACCATTGAGATGATCATATTCATGTAAGATAATCCTGGCTTCCCAATCAAAAAATTCGGCTGTTTTACGCTGTCCTTCTAGATCGGTATACTCCACACAAATGGATTTAGCCCGCTCCACATCTCCGCGCAATGCCGGAATAGACAAACAACCTTCAGCTGTCTTCCATGTTTCCGAGCTCATAGGTAGAATTTTGGGGTTAATAAACACCTTTAAGTCCCCTAAATCTAAATGTCCTTCTTGAAGGATTGGTTGACGCATAATAAAAAGACGTATGGAATGATGCACCTGAGGCGCTGCTAAACCCATGCCGTGACAGACATCCATTGTTTGAGTCATTTTGTCAACCAAGATACGTAAATCTTCATTGATATGCTCAATTGGCTCTGCTTGCTTTGTCAAAATGGGATCGCCGTAATAGGCTAAAGGCAAAAGCTGCAGTTGCCCTCTTTGGCTAAAATTAGGCTCGTGCCCTTCTATTAACTCTCCCCATTTGTATAGCCAATGACCTTTTAGTTTTTCAAAGTAACTTCTTTCACAAAAAGTGTTGTCTGTATGATCAGAGGCTAAGTGCGCAATAAAAACAACTGTAGCAAATGAATCATGTTCAATAAAGTCTACAACTTCTAGTTTTTGAAAAACTTGAGATTGAGAAAATTTTGTAATGCTTCGTTTCCAAGCAAATACATTAGCCTGATACTGAGGACTAGCTGGATGTGTTGTGCGAATAATATATTCTGGCAAATTAAGAGCATACGCTACATAACGAGACTTCATCAATTTTAAAGCATTTTCTGGCCACTGACTCCCCTGATGATAGGGCTTACAACAGGCTTCATAAGACAGACCACTCCCGCATCTACATACAGTCTCTTGATCGTGCTGTAACATAATTTCTCGATTGTTAAAACGCAAGAAGTCTAGGAGCTCCCTATCTATCTGTCAATTATTTTGCTTGAACTTATACCTGTTAAAAATGAACTCGTGACAGGGTGTTTTTCCTCACTTATCAGAAAAAAATCTCTAACATAAAATTTTAAGACAACCCTTGTAATTTATATCTAAACACCTTAAAATCAATCTCTTTTTATTTACACCAAAGACTTAATTAAACATGAAAAAATTATTAATAAATTCTATTGCTTTAGCTCTTCTTTCTTCTATGAGCTATGCTTCGGATCTTTCTTTTCCTGAAACAGAAATTCATCATCAACCCTCTGCTACAGATCTTTCAAAATATACTGCGCATACACAACGTATCGTTGCAGAGTATGCTCAAGACAATGCGCATGTGATAGAAAAGAGCGCTTTATTCCTTACTCATCTTATTGTTGCATATGAAGAAGGAGAGGGTTTCATTGATCAAGATCTTTTACGTATTCTACATGCGGTAGAATTTGCTGCTTTTAAACATCGCAATCAAGTACGTAAAGACCGTCAAGCCACTCCCTATATTGTCCATCCTATTGGCGTTGCCGATCATTTACTTACAACTGGTTTAGTTCGTGATCCAGACATTTTGATCGCAGCGCTTTTGCATGACACCGTTGAAGATACAGACACAACTTTTGAAGAAATTCAAGCAACCTTTGGACATCGAGTCAAAAACTTTGTGAAAGAAGTCACTGATGACAGGACCTTTTCAACAAAAAAAAGAAAGGCTCTACAGATCTTGCATGCTCCTCAAAGATCTGCAGGCGCAGCTCAGATTAAATTAGCTGATAAGTTTTATAATTTAAGGGATCTTTTGCACAATCCTCCACC
>JAFEGP010000046.1 GCA_018239815.1 Verrucomicrobiota bacterium
CGCCATTTAATTGCGCCCAACGGTAAGGCATTGGCGCTGTGCGGGACTTAGGATTCCGTCCGCCTGGCGCTGTCACCCCGTTAGGATTAGTGAACGTGAATTTACAAAAATGCCGATTACGGACGTGTCACCCGACAGCTGCTGCTGACTAGTGATGTGATGCTGAAGTACCCATGTCCGCCCGCATAGCTGCCAATGTGCCTGTTGGCAGATCGCCTTTTGTTTTTTGGAATTTGTCTTTTAATTTCAAAAATGGTCGCTCAATGCAGTAGTAAGAAAACAAGGCTGCACCAAATACAAATATTAAGTTTTGTGGAAATGATGTCACCCAATAATTTAAAAGTTTCCCACTAATAAATAACTGCTGCCACAGGTAAATGCTGTATGAAAGCAGCCCGATGTAATTAAGCACTTTGGAATTAAGCAAACGAAACCACCAACCTTGATGCACGAAAACCGAGTATAACAGGATAATGCATATAAGTATATTGGCAATAGTACCGATTGTTGAACCAAAAGGAAGTATTATAAATCCTAAATGGAGATTCAGTTTTTGATTAATTCCCGGCAAATAAGGAAGTAAAAAAATACCCAAACAAGATGCATAAAATAAAAGTTTAAAATTATTGCTAAGCAAGCTTAGTAACTTGTCTTTATACAAAGCAATTAAACAGCCAATTGCTATTGCGTCAATTCTTTTAAATATTGTCAAGTCGTTTATCCATTGTAAATGCACAGGATGATAATACATAAACACCTTAATGGCTGGAACAATTAATACAAAGGAAATTGCTGCTGTTTTTCTCACTTTGTCGCCTGAAATAAAGAGCAGAGGGTATAGAAGATAAAAATGTTCTTCTATACTTAACGACCAAGCATGACCAGTAAACCAATCAAGATTCCAATTGAAATATTTTGTATAAGTAATGGCTGTCCACCAAGCATGATTGTTAATGTAGATGATATTTGACAAGTGTAAAACCAATAAAACAAGCAAATAGAAATAATAAGCTGGAAATATTCTTAGTGTCCGCCTGATGTAAAAGTATTTTAAAGAAACAGTTTGTGTTTTTCGTTCCTCTGTCAATAGTAAGGAGGTAATTAAGAAACCCGAAATAACAAAAAATACATTTACTCCTAACTGCCCATCTCTAAGAATATTAACAAATGGTTGAAGTAGTTTATTTTGAAATGCCTGTTCAAGTATATGGTATTTATGGTCTGAGTGATACAGAATAACAAGCAATATGCTGATTGCCCTTAATCCGTTCAGGCTTGGGTATTTGAATTTGTCAGGGCTACTATTAGTTACTGTCATTTGAATCGTAGGTAATTTTGTTTTTGGGTACTGTTAAATATTAGAGTGTGCCCGTTGGGTGGCTGCCAACGTTTGTGTTTGCGCAGTGGTGGGCTTTTGAAAACGTATTTGTCCCACGTGACCAAACGTTGAACGAAGATAGAAACTAATAGCTTACACCAAACCCCACCATTGCGTAAACATTTTGTTACCGCCTGTGCCCCCTTCCTCAATGTTACTTGTCCCCTGAACTTTTATAAAATAGTTCGCCAATTTGTTGAATGTCAAACGCTGCTCCGTCCTGCGAGTTAGCTAAAAATGCTACAACTAAATTGTCGTCAGGGTAAATAACCAAATGTGAACTACTACTAAAAGAGTCACCCGAATGATACCAAATTCTGTGTCCGTTTTTATCTACTCCAATGTACCAACCCAGTCCGTAACCAGTCGCCTTATTGTCTAAAGTCATCTGCGACTTGAACAAGACCATTTTTTCGTTTTGGTCAAAATACTTGCCATTCAATAACTCATTGCCAAATTTCACCAAGTCTTCTGTTGTGGATAAAAGTCCGCCTCCTGAATATTTATAACTCCAGTCGCCTAAATCGTTCGCTTGTCCTGTTAAATCATAAAATTTGCTTCTATTGGGAATCGGTGAACTGCTATCGTCTCCGCATGTGTTAAATAGTCCAATTGGTCTCCATATTTTTTTCTTCATATAGTCCAAGTAATTTTCCTTACTTATTCCTTCGATTATAGCACCAATAAGATTCCAGCCGAATGTTGAATAATGGAACTTCGTGTCAGGCTTGAACAAGATTGAATCATCTTTAAAGATTGTCATGGCTTGCATTGCATTTTCAAAATGCTCGGTTCGTATGAAGTCCCTTAAATCTTCTTCTTTGTAGTCACGAATGCCAGCAAGATGTCCCGCCAATTGTCGAGTAGTAATTGGGTATTTTTTTATTGGGAAATTAGGCACATACTTTTGAATAGGAGCATCTAAGTCAAGTTTACCTTCTGAAATTAGCTTTATCAACGCAACAGATGTCATTGATTTAGAGACACTATTAATTCGAAATCGTGTTGAATCACTAACAGGGATTTTGTTTTCTGAATCGGCATACCCAAATGAATTTGTCCAAATAACTTTGTCCCCTTTACCAACGCTTATTTGGAGTCCATTCAGTCCGTACTCTTCAATGAAACTTTTGCAAAGTTGGTTTGCCTCACAAACTGCCAAATCATTCAAACACGGTGATTTTACTTCAGTCTTAGTATTAGTATTACTTTGGTTGCTTAATGTTGCAGTCGCTGTTACTATTCCCCTTACTTTTTTCCATTCACCAAAACTGGTTTCTCTAACATAACTTGCATAGTAATCAGAAGCTATTTTTGAGACGGCTATTGCGATAAATGTCCCAGGTAAATCCATTCCATTCCCTTTTATAATTTTGCGCACTTCTTTTTTACCATCAATTTCTACGGTGTCAAATTTTATCTTTTCAGGATATTCACTGATGAAATTTCTATAACCGTCTGCGATTAACGTTCTGTCCTTTAAATCGAGTATTTGCTCGAAGGTTAGAAAAAATGGCTTTGAAACTTGAAAATCTAAATGGGAAAGGTCAAACTCCAACCAACCTTGTCGAATGGTAGATTCCACTATGATACTTTGTGAAAGAAGGTCGTAGCTTGGTTTGCCAGTAACTCTGTCAACATCATTTACTCTTAATCTGAATTTAAGCGATTGAAGATTGTTCTTAAAAATTCGAAGACGTGCTTTTTCTAAGTAAACAGGAAAAGTAAGATCCTTTTGAAAATAGGGCTGTTTGTTTTCAATAAGAAGAGATACTGATCTGCCGGCATAGGTTGTATCAGTAATGATTACGCCTCCTTTGAATGAGGAGTTTCCTAACTCGAAAGTTTTATTGCGCTGTCTCCTCTCACTAATTGTAACAGAATTTAATAGGGTTGTCCTTTCAAAGAGGAAGACTGTCACTTTTTCATTTTGACTAATGAACTGTATAGGTATTTCTTTCTTCGTGAAGCCAAGTGCCGAAAATATTAATGTGTCTCGTTTAAACTTGTTCGGAATTGGAATTGAAAAACTCCCGTCTAAATTTGTTAGTGTCCCAACATTTGAATTTGAAATTCCAATGTTTGCGTAGGGTACGGGTTCCTGCGTTTCTTTATTCAATATTCGTCCTTGAATAGTAATTTGTCCGAATGAAATGTCATAAGAGATCGCAAAAACGATAATTAAAAGAAGTCGATTCATGTTAACGGAGTTTGTAAGCTGTCCAAAATTCAGAATTTGTTAGAGATCATATTTTTACTGTCTGCGGAAATGAGTCTTTGAAATTTATATCTTCACTGTCTGCGGACGAGGGGCATTGGCGGTAACGTTTATGTATAGGAAGTGGCCCCGAGCAAAAATAAAAAAAAGTCCTCCTTATCGGGGCCATTTACTATACATTTTGTTGGGCGCTGTTATTTCTTACTCAACTCTTTCGGTAAATCTTCTCTCATCATTTTTTCCGCTTCCAATACTTCGTCCGTCATGAATTGTTTGAATGAAGTCCATGTTTTGATAATTTGTCCAGAAGGAAGTATAGAATAAATTTTATTTTCTTGGTCTATAAAGTAACCTGTATTCTCGTCAAACGAATAAGCCCTGCCACCGAAATGAAATAAATTAGGTTCAATGTCGTAATCAAGTGCCCAAAACTTATTTGCTGTCCCGAGGTCAAATTGGTACAAGTCTGACCTGTCAAGAAGTCCTTTTTCATAAATAGATTTAGGCAGTCCGAATAGGCTGAAGTCATAAATGAAACACCCATTCATTATAGTCAAAATCACTCTATAGAGGTCCGGTATTTTTAACTTTTCCTTTTTCTCAAATTTATCAATTATTGTTTTGTCAGCCGGTGGAAACAAAAGCAGTCCGTAATTCATTGGAGCAACCCAAGTCCTATTAAAAACTTTTACTGCTCCGTCATGTCTCAAGTTAGCTTTATTGTCAAAGTGATAGTATCTGTCAACTTGCTTTTTAACTATATCAAAGTCCGAATTTAGATTGTCGATGAATGTTTTAATCTCAGTCTTCATTGTCCCAGAAATAATTGCGCCCAACGTTGGTGCATATGACGTTGCC
>JAFEGP010000047.1 GCA_018239815.1 Verrucomicrobiota bacterium
CCAACGTGAGGGTCGTGAGTTCGAACCTCATCACCCGCTATATGACAAAAAAATTTGAAGATTCTTCCTTTAGCGTCGAGATCGAAACGCAACCTAATTGCCAAGTAACAGTAAGAGTGACTGTAGCTGCTGAGGTTCTTGAACGTTTTTATAAGCAAGCTGTTAAAGCTGTTAATAAACAAATTTCTGTTCCTGGTTTTCGTAAAGGCAAAGCCCCAGAGTCTACCGTAGTAACTCGCTATAGTCCTCATATTGAAAGTGAATGGAAAGACATCCTTATTCAAGAAGGTGTACATGGAGCCTTCTCTTTATCTAAGGTCTATCCTCTAAAAAAAGAATTATCCAAACGTCCTCAGCTTCTATCTTGTGAGCGCGGCAAGTCTGCCGTCTTTACATTTAGTTATGAGTGTTACCCTGAAGTTCCTCAGATCGATTTTACGTCTATTAAGCTGCCTGTCATTGACTGCGCCCCTATTACAGACGAACAGGTAGATGGAGTTATCCAAGAGATCCGTCGCCATCATGCGACTTACGAGACATTGCCTGCTGAGCATGTCGTGCAAGATCAGGACTATGTTGAGGTTTCTATTACCAATGTAGTCACGCAAGTACAATTAATTTCTAACCGACGCCTTTGTGTCGAATCTGAGCGTTTAGTGCCTTGGCTTTACTCCGCTCTACTAGGCATGAAACAAGATGAAGTCAAAGAGACCCAAACCAATGCGGAACCAGCTGAAACTGTAGCGATAACTGTACATACTGTTCAGAAGATCATTCTTCCAGAAGCGGATAACCAATTGGCAGAAAAAGCAGGAACTCCTTCCTTAGAAGTTCTTAAAGCCACGATCCGTCGAAATTTAGAGCAGGAAGCTCAGCAAGAACAGCGTCGCAATCAATGGACATCTTTGGAAGATGCTTTGCTCACCACCTATTATTTTGATATCCCAGCTTCAATGAAGGAAGCAGAGAGAGAAGCGCGTTTAAAACGCAAACTTGCTCAGCTTAAACAAACTGAATCTGAGGAGTCTATTAAAGAGAAAGAAACTCAATTAGAAGAAGAAGTAGCAAAACTTGTGGATTCTAGTTTACGTTTACACTTTTTAAAAGAGCAGATCATCCGACAGGGTAAAATTGAGTTAAGCCGTGATGAGATCAACGGTGCCTTAACTAATCAACTTTTACACCATGCGCTTTATCAAGGCAAAGAATTGGACCCTCGTGACTCGGAAAAATTTTTATCGCAAGTCACTGCAGCTTTGATGACCAAAAAGATTCAAGATTATGCCTTGTCTGCGGTCTTGACGAATTAAAAAGAAGCAACGTACACTGCCATCATGAGAGAGACTCTTAGCAAATTCTACAAGGATCAAATCATGTCGGGCAGACCTATACAATCACTCGTACCTTATGTCGTAGAAGATACAGGCCGTGGCGAACGCGCCATGGATATTTTTTCTCGTCTTCTTAAGGATAGAATTGTTCTTATTGGACAAGAAATCACAGACCAACTCGCCAATGTGGTGATTGCTCAGTTATTATTTCTTATGACTGAGGACCCTAAGAAAGACATCCAAATTTATATCAATTCTCCAGGCGGTTACATCACAGCTGGTTTAGCCATCTATGATACAATCCGTTTCCTTGGTTGTGATGTAAACACCTATTGTATTGGACAAGCAGCCTCTATGGGTGCTTTGTTACTTGCAGCTGGTAAAAAAGGAAAAAGAAAAGCATTACCTCACAGCCGTATTATGATTCACCAACCTTCTGGTGGAATCATGGGGACCTCTGCAGACATCAAACTACAAGCAGAAGAGATTTTACGCCTGAAGCAGTATCTTTCTGAAATTTTATCTGAATGCACAGGTCAACCTGTTAAAAAAATTCTAGAAGACTGTGAGCGCGACTTTTTTATGAGCCCACAACAAGCCATTGAATATGGCCTTATCGATGAGATTGTGACGACCAAATCATGAGTAAAAAAAATAATCTGAGCCCTGAAGTTCCAACGTGTTCTTTTTGCGGTCGTACAGAAGATGATGTAGAAAGACTCATCTCTGGTCCGCAAGTTTATATCTGTGATCACTGTGTACGCTTATGCGTCAGTGTATTAGAGAAAAAACCTTCCGTTCAAAGAGAATTTCGTATTCTCAAACCCCAAGAAATCAAACGTCGACTAGATGATTTTGTCATCGGACAAGAACAAGCTAAACGTACGATTTCTGTGGCTGTTTATAATCACTATAAACGTATCCGCGGGATAGAGAAAAACCAGGACATTCCTTATACCAAATCGAATGTTCTATTATTGGGGCCAACTGGCTCAGGCAAAACATTGTTAGCTAAAACATTGGCTAGTATTCTGGATGTGCCTTTTACAATTGCTGATGCTACAACACTGACTGAAGCAGGCTATGTTGGAGAAGATGTAGAAAACATCATCTTACGTTTGCTACAAGCCGCCGATTACGACGTAGCAGCTGCTGAGCGTGGCATTATTTACATTGATGAAATTGATAAAATTGGTCGTACAACATCCAATGTTTCTATTACCCGTGATGTTTCAGGAGAAGGTGTTCAGCAAGCATTGTTAAAGATTGTAGAGGGTACAATTGCTAATGTCCCACCTAAAGGAGGACGTAAGCATCCCCATCAAGAATACATCAAAGTCAATACGGAAAATATTTTATTTATTGTTGGTGGAGCCTTTGTAAACCTTGATAGAGTGATTGCTAAACGCTTAGGACGTAGTACAATTGGTTTTCGTGATGTTAAAACTAACCAACAAGTTGACATCCATGACAAAAATCGCCTTTTAGCTTGTGTAGAACCCGAAGATCTCATTTCTTTTGGAATGATCCCGGAATTTGTGGGGCGCTTCAATTCCATTGTCAACTGTAATGAACTGACAATTGAAGATCTTGTTGAGATTTTAACTGAGCCAAAAAATGCGATCGTAAAACAATATACTCATCTTTTTGCTGAAGAAAACGTCAAGTTGACTTTTGCAAGAGAGGCTTTATTAGCTGCTGCGCAAAAAGCTAAGCAGGCAGGCACTGGAGCTCGGGCTCTACGTATGATCTTAGAAAATTTATTGCGAGATCTTATGTTTGAAGTGCCTTCTGACTCCAGCATTGCTGAAATTCATATTTCAGAAAAAACCATTACAGAAAATCAACCACCTGTGATCATTCGACGTGGATCCTCAGAAAAGATCGCGTGAATTAGCTGTTGACATTGTTTCTAAGCTCGTGGAAGCTGGATTTATAGCCTATTTTGCTGGGGGCTTTGTTCGCGATCTTCTGTTAGGCAAAGAGCCTACAGAAATTGACATTGCTACCTCAGCCTCTCCCGAGCAAGTCATGTCTCTTTTCCCCAAGACGCTGGCTGTTGGCATTGCTTTCGGTGTTGTCATCGTCGTCATCGGACAGCATCAATTTGAAGTGGCCACTTTTCGCTATGAAGACACTTATCTAGATGGGCGCCATCCTAGTTATATCAGCTTTTCTTCTGCTCAAGAAGACGCTCAACGCAGAGATTTTACCATTAATGGCATGTTTTATGACCCTTTAACAGAGAATATCTATGACTTTGTAGGGGGACAACAAGATCTAAAACTACGTCTTGTACGTGCAATTGGATCGGCAAAAGATCGGTTTGCCGAAGATCGCTTACGTATGCTGCGAGCCGTGCGTTTTGCAACACGCCTCGGATTTCGTATTGAAGAGCATACAGCTAAAGCCATCCAGCTTTATGCCTCTTCTCTTTTTCCTTCCGTTTCTATGGAACGTATTTGGCAGGAATTAAGTAAAATGGCAGAAGGCCCGCGTCCAGAGTTTGCTTTTATTATGTTACATCGTCTAGGTCTGCTTGCGACAATTTTCCCGGATCTTCATGAGCTCTCTTTAGAAGATATTGAGAAACGTGTTGCACACTTTTCTTACTATCCTCAACAATGCCCAGCAATTTTTTATGTTCATGCTGTTGTCCCAGAAATGGGCATCAAAGTATGTCAATATCTTAAGACATCGAATCGAGACATAAAACTCTTAGAAACGTTACTTAATCTTCCTAAGGATACAGATCTTGTAGCATGGGCTCATTATTATGCTCTGCCTGCAGCCTGGCTCTGCTTGGAAGTCTTGGCTGCCTCTTCACAAGACCCCTCTTTTTTAAAAGAACATGAAAAAAGAAAACAACATCTTCATCTCCATATTGAGCGGATTACGAAGAAAAAACCTCTCGTCTGTGCTCAAATCTTGCAAGAACACGGCATCCTACCTGGCCCAAATATGGGAGAACTTTTACGACAAGCAGAGAGAATCGCTATTGAGCACAACTTAGAAGACCATAATGAGATCCTTAAACGGCTTAATATCTCCTAATTTTGTACAAGATAATAATGATCGATAGCTTGTTTTTCAGCAGCATCAGACATCTTTTTCTTCTTAAACTGAGCCTCTGTAAATTTAGCCTGTAATTGTTTGCGCAGTTCTTCCCCATGTATTTCAATGATCCAATAAGGAATACGTCGCAATAACTCATTAGGAACATCCAGTAAATATCGCTCATATCCTTCACAATCTATCTTTGCCACATCAGCCTCAGTATGTGTTAGGATAGATGTAAAACTTTGGGATTGAACTTTTATAATGTAATCCCCATGACCATATCCAAAACCCGTATCTCCAGGAGGATGGTCTGAGGCGATAGTGATATCCCCATCCTTATTTCCTACAGCCTTAGGATGGATCTCTACATGATTTTGATACTGTTTTAAATTATGTTTCATACACAAAAGATTGGTGTCTACAGGTTCATAAACAACAACTTTACGAGCACCTTTTTTACAAAAGTAACGAGCACTATCTCCAATATAACCACCTACATCAAGAACTGTTTTGCCTTGATACTCATACTTATAAAAATCATCAAAGGCTCCACTGAGATATTCATACAACCCTTGGACATGATTCAAATTGCCAAGCCAACTTTCGGCACCAAAATCCCAAAAATAAAGATCGTCTTGACACTTCTTTTTACGATGCTTAATTTGCTTTAATACCCAGATACTCAGCGTGCCTTGCTTGTGCTTAGCAGGGACATGCATTTTATAAAGATCGTGTGGAACACGGCTATCTTTTAACAGATATTTTTTAGCATAGCTAAACCTTGCAAGTTTGAACAAATTAAACAAAAAAGAGTTTGTAATTTTATCAAAAAATATCATGTTGTACTCACTATGTTTTAAGGAAGTTATAGATTCTCAAACATCTTGTCAAGACAAGGCTGTGTTGAAAAAGTCCTCCC
>JAFEGP010000048.1 GCA_018239815.1 Verrucomicrobiota bacterium
TGGGTTTATTTTTCAAGCCTATCACCTTCTTGGTGATTCTACTGTCATCTATAATGTCTTAATTCCAGCTTTGATTGCGGGTCGCAATATTGCTAAAGGATCCAAAGCTTATCGTCGAGCTCAGCAACTTTTAGAGCATGTAGGGTTGAGTCATCGACAAGATTTTCTTGCTAAACTCCTTTCTGGAGGAGAAAAACAACGCGTTGCCATTGCTAGAGCCTTAATGAATGATCCACATCTTTTACTGGCTGATGAACCTTCGGGTAACCTAGACCAAACCACCTCTGCTCATATCCACCAACTCTTAATTCAAGCAGCTAAACAGCATCAAAAAGGGTTATTAATCGTCACTCACAATCTAGAGTTAGCTGCCTTGTGTGATCGCAGGCTAATTTTGAGAGGGGGAAAACTCTATAACGAGGATACACAACCATGGACCAAGCCTATATAGACTATCTTAGCAACGAGCTTGAGCAACTTAAAGAGACTGGACTCTATAAAACAGAAAGAGTCATTGCCTCTGCTCAAAGTGCACACGTTGCTTTAAAAGATTGTTCTAATATTTTAAATTTTTGCTCGAACAACTATTTGGGTTTAGCTAATCATCCCGCTGTCATCAAAACAGCAGCAGAAAGTTTGCAGCAATATGGTTTTGGTTTGGCTTCCGTCCGTTTCATCTGCGGAACTCAACAAATTCACTTAGATGTAGAGAAGAGATTGTCTCAGTTTTTGGGTACAGATGATACTTTATTATATTCTTCTTGCTTTGATGCCAACGGTGGTCTATTTGAGACAATCTTAGGTCCAGAAGATGCCATTATTAGCGACTCTCTTAACCATGCTAGTATCATTGATGGTATTCGTTTATCCAAAGCAACACGTCTTCGTTATCGCAACAATGACATGGCAGATTTAGAAGCTAAACTGCAAGAAGCAAAAGGACATCGTTTCCGTTTAATTGCTACAGACGGTGTTTTTTCCATGGATGGTATTATAGCCAACTTAAAAGCTATTTGCGACTTGGCAGATAAGTACAAAGCATTTGTTATGATTGATGACTGTCATGCGGCTGGTTTTTTAGGCCCTACAGGACGAGGAACTCATGAATATTGCGGAGTTCTTAATCGAGTTGACATCATCACAGGAACTCTAGGCAAAGCCCTAGGAGGTGCTTCGGGCGGTTATATTTCAGGACGTCGTGAAATCATAGCTTGGTTACGTCAACGTTCCCGTCCCTATCTTTTTTCCAATTCTCTTGCCCCATGTATTGCCGCTGCAACACTAGAGGTATTTCGCATTTTAGAAAAAGAAGGAGATCGTCTTAGAAAACAGCTTTTCGATAACGCCAGTTATTTTAGACAGCAAATGCAAGATGTTGGCTTTGAACTTGCAGGGAAAGACCATCCTATTATCCCTGTTATGATTGGAGATGCCAAACTTACACAAGTTTTCGCTCAAAAGATGTTGCAAGAGGGTATTTATGTGATTGGGTTTTTCTATCCTGTTGTGCCACAAGGCTTAGCTAGAATACGTACCCAGATATCCTCAGCACATACTAAGGATGATCTAAACCAAGCCATTGCCGCTTTCACAAAGGTCGGCAAGGAATTAAATATTATATAGAGGTTGTATGAAGGCTATTGTCAAATGCAAGCCCGAAAAGGGGCTTTGGATGCAAGATGTGCCAGTACCTAGGCACGGTGATGACGAAGTCTTGATCAAAATAGAAAAGACTTCAATTTGTGGAACAGACCTTCATTTATATGAATGGGATGAATGGGCAGCTAAAACACTACCTGTCCCTTCTATTGTTGGACATGAATTCTATGGGCGCATTGCTGCGGTCGGCAAGAATGTTAAAGGTTTTAAAGAAGGCGATCGAGTCTCTGGAGAAGGACACATCACCTGTGGCCAATGTTACCAATGTCGTACTGGAGCTAGAGTATTATGTCCCAGGACAATTGGAGTGGGTGTAAACAGAGATGGTTGTTTTGCTGAATATTTAGTTATCCCAGCAGAGAACGTCTTCCCTCTTCCTGATAGTATTGGAGACGACATTGCCAGTTTATTCGATCCCCTTGGCAATGCTGTGCATACAGCTTTAGCTTATGATCTAGTCGGTAAAGATGTACTGATCACTGGCGCTGGTCCTATTGGGTTAATGACAATCCCTGTTGCTAAGCAAGCTGGTGCTCGTTCTGTTGTCATTACAGATCTAAATCCTTACAGACTGGAATTAGCCAAGACAATGCAGCCAACTCGAGCTGTTGATATTTCTAAAACCTCCCTTAAATCTGTAATGGAAGAATTAGACTTAAGCTCTGGCTTCGACACATGTTTAGAAATGTCAGGAAGTGCTAAAGCCTTTGGAGAGCTTCCCGATTTAATCAAGACAGGCGGAAAAATTGTCCTTCTAGGCATTCTTCCTTCTCATGCAACGCTTAACTGGCATCAGGTTATCTTTAAAATGCTGACCATTAAAGGCATTTATGGACGAGAAATCTTTAAGACGTGGTACCAGGTTTGTCACCTACTTGAAGGTGGAATGGATGTTGCATCAGTGATTACACATCGCTTTAAAGCCGATGACTTCCAAAAAGGCTTTGATGCTATGCTATCAGGTAAAGCTGGAAAAGTTGTACTTGACTGGACCTAGATCTTGTCATAACTTGATTGCGGTTTCATATCAGCCTAGGTCGTGGTAATTTTTAAGACACGACCTAGGTTAACAATTACTGTTATACATGATCCACATGAGAGAGCTCATTGAAACACGTTTACGCGAACTAGTTCCTATACAAGGCACTCTTTTTGAAGCTGCCTCTTATAGTCTATTAGCACCAGCCAAGCGCTTGCGTCCTCTTTTAATTTTGGCAGGTTGTCAATGCTATGACATTCCCTTGCGCAAGGCACTAGATTGCGCTTGTGCCTTAGAAATGATTCATACATATTCCCTTATCCACGATGACTTACCCTCCATGGATGATGATGATTTTCGAAGAGGTTTACCCACTCTACACAAGGTTTTTGGAGAAGCTGTTGCGATCTTAACTGGTGACTACCTATTAACCTACGCCTTTGAAGTGCTTGCACAGATTTCTTGTCTGACTGAGGAAGAACGCTTACAGCTTGTGCAATGCTTTGCACGCGCTGCCGGTGCAGCAGGTATGGTAGGAGGACAGATTTTAGACTTACAAGGAAGCGAGGATATCGAACTCATGCATATCCAAAAAACCGCAGCTTTATTTCGCTGTGCTTTGCAATGCGTAGGCATCCTAAATCAAGGACAAGATGCTCAGCGCTTAGAACACTTTGGTTTGGCTTTTGGTCAACTTTTTCAACTTATTGACGATTTGATCGATCATGACCATCCCGATGGTGAAGCTAAAGCTTTTGAGAAAGCTATGTTTCTTCAGCAACACTGCGATCATTTACTTTATAACTTATCAGTACCGGCTCAACCTTTATTCGCACACCTTAACGCTCTAAAGGAAAAACTTTTAACCCTACACACCGTGTAATATGCTAAAAGTTAGTTTTCTTATAGCTCTCGCCGCTACCATTTTCTTCCCTATCTTTCTTCCTTCTGTTCATCTACTTTTCTTCCTGCCCTATTTTGTTGGCTGTTGTTATCGGCTGACACGCTTGCAATCCACCATGCGAGCCTTTTGCTGCGGGTTAATCATTGATTTTTTAAGTTCTGCATATCGTTTTGGTCTCTATACCCTAGCTTCAACCTTTGCGGTTTTATTATGCTACGGCTTCAGACAGCAGTTTTTTGAAGAAAAACTATCCACTCTTCCTCTTATGACTTTTATCTTTTCTATATGTTTTTCTGCCTTGGATGCTATCCTTTCCTTAACGCTTTCTTCAGATTTTGTTCTTTGTGGGCGTTGGTTATTTACAGATCTTTTTGAAATGGCGATTGGAGATGCTCTATACGCATTAGTGTTATTTGCCCTCCCCTTTCAATTAACACGACAAATCTCTAGAATGCGTCAATATGCTCTTGCTAGGAAAAAACATTGCTAATAGCCTACTGCAGACTTATCAAAAAACTCTGCTGACTTTGCCTCGTTCTCCGCATTTGGTTGCTATCTTAATCGGCGACCATCCCGCCTCGCACACCTATGTTGCAATGAAAGAAAAAGCTTGTACGCAGGTTGGAATGCGTTCCTCTGTGATCAAGCTTGAGGCCTCTATCTCGCTACTCACACTTTTACAACGTATAGATCAATTAAATGAAGATCCCTTGGTCGATGGAATTTTGATTCAACTCCCCCTTCCTCCACATTTAGATCCTACACTTGTGATGCAGCATCTTGACCCCTCTAAAGACGTAGATGGCTTTCATCCTCTTAATATGGGTAAACTCCTTCTTGGTCAAAGTGACGGCTTTGTACCTTGCACACCCCTTGGCATTCAAACTCTTTTAAATGAATCCAAGATCTCTTTGGCCGGCCAACATGTTGTCATTGTCGGACGTAGTTCTATTGTAGGAAAACCTCTTGCTGCGCTGCTTGTTCAAAAACACCCTCAGGCCAATGCAACTGTGACCTTAGCTCATAGCCATTCTCGCAATCTCTTTGAACTGACAGCTACAGCCGATGTTCTTGTTGCAGCCTTGGGACATCCGCGTTTTATCAAAGCTCATGCCGTTAAACAAGGAGCCGTTGTCATTGATGTAGGTATTACACGTGAACAAGGCAAGCTGGTAGGAGATGTAGATTTTGAAGAAGTAGCTCCCAAATGTCGAGCCATTACCCCTGTACCTGGTGGAGTTGGTCCCATGACTGTTGCCATGCTGGTCCATAATACGCTTGTCAGCTGCCAACGTCGCTGCAAAAATTACTGAAAACGCTTCATTGCGCGGTCAATCTCTCTTCGCCTTTCTTTTTCGATTAGACTCTGGCGCTTATCATGCAATTGCTTACCCTTGGCTAATCCAACCGAAACTTTCACTCGCCCTTTTTTCAAATATAGAGCCAAAGGAACAAGAGTCATGCCTTTTTCTCTAACACGAGCATCTAACTTCTCAATTTCTCTGCTATGCAAAAGAAGTTTACGGTCACGGCGTTCCTCATGGTTATGAATGGAACCAAAACGATAAGGGGCAATATGTGCGCCAATAAGCCAAGCTTCTTGCTTAATAATGCGTACATAAGCCTCCTGTAGGCTGCCTCCATGCGCACGCAAAGATTTAATTTCAGTGCCCAATAACACAATCCCGGCTTCGAACGTCTCAAGAATATGGTACTGATGATAGGCTTTTCGATTTGAAACTAGTTCGTTACTCACAATTTTTATCTATGGCTAAGAAGTCTATTTGCTATGCCCACTTTTGCAGGGTTTGACCAAAGATCGTACTATACAAAGAACAATTTAAACAAGCTATGGCCTTTATTATCCTATTCAAACTTCTTACACAGACCTATTCATGAAAAATTTTAACATCAAATTTTCAATAAACAAAAAAATCTTGATGCTTAATTTGATAGATAGCAAAAACCCGAGAAGCTATTCTGTCAATTGACTTACCCAAATCAAATTCCTATACTGCATCAGAATCTACACGAAGGATAGCCCCTATGAAGTTTGTTGTTTCTCGCCAAGAACTCGCTCAATTGATTCGTAATATCCAAAATATTGTGCCTCAAAACGCCCCTATTCCCGTGCTTTCCCATGTTTTAATTGAAGCTGCGGATAATGAACTTGTCTTTACAGCCACAGATCTCACTGTAGGATCGCGTTGTCATGCTCCAGCCAAAGTATTAGAACCAGGTGGTTTATCCGTACCTTCTAAGCGTTTTTTTCAATTAGTCAGAGAACTGACTGATCAGACCTTGACGGTCAATGCTGTGGATGGTGAAATGGCTGAGATCCTTTCAGGCACTTCGTCTTTTCGTTTACACGGCATCGATAAAAACGAATATCCTCAACTGCCCAATCTTGAAGAAGCTACTCGTTTCTCTTTGCCAGGTGCTGTGCTAAAAGATATGCTTTATCGTACGGCCTTTGCTGTTTCAAAAGAAGAGAGCCGCTTTGTTCTTACTGGTGTACTGATGCGCATCTTTGATAGCAAAGCTATCTTTGTAGGAACAGATGCAAAACGTTTAGCCAGAACACAAATAGCCATTCCTGTTCCTTCAGATCTTGTTGGAGAATACATTCTTCCTATCAAAGCGGTAGATGAAATTATTAAAATTCTCAATGAAGAAGAGCCTGCCACGATCTATTTAGCGAATGATAAAATTGCTGTAGAGTCTGGCCGAACTCTGATTGTTACAAAGTTATTAGCAGGAGAATACCCTGACTTCGAGCAAATTATCCCTGTAGGCAATGACAATGAAAAACGCATGGAATTGCACCGGGAAGAACTTATCACCCTCCTGCGTCAAATTTCCCTGTTTACTAATGATACAACACAGTCTGTTCGCTTCACATTCCAACCAGGAGAATTGGTTCTTACTGCCAATTGTGCAGATGTGGGAGAAGGTAAGGTCAGTATGCCTGTTAATTATGCTGGAGATCGCCTAGAAATGGCCTTAAATCCCTTCTACTTTTTGGACATACTTAAACATAGTAAAGATGAAACTGTCGTTTTAAGCGTCTTCGATCCTTACAATCCTGGCATCATTCGCGATTCTACGCAAAGTTTGTTTATTATTATGCCGATGCGCCTTAACCACGATCAATAAGAGTCATCTTATCAGCCGGCGCAGAGGCTCTCAATGGACACAGTGAGAGCAGGACTCCGCCGGCTAGCATTAAGCCTCCCCCAATCACAACAATAAGCCAAGGATGAGCACCTACAAACACCCCTCCTAAAAAGGGGCAAATAGCCATGCCAAGCGCTCCTACTGCTTGATAGATACCCATAGCTTCCCCTTGCACATCATCTGGTGTACAATTAGAAATTACTGTTGAAGTTGTAGGGTAAATAAACGCCATAAAAAATTGAATGACTGGCATATAAAACCATAAAATCGCTGAATTTTCGATCATCAGCAATAAAGCAACAGTAATGCCGCATGCGATTTGAGCTATAGGCAGGGCTTTTTCGGCTCCCACACGATCTACAACTGCTGGTGCAACAAAGCCCACCATTAAAGCGTAAAATAAGCCTGCGTACCCATAGTAAATTCCAGTTTGACTAGGAGCAAAACCGTATTGATATAACAAAAATAAGGGGGTAAATTCTGTAAAAAAAGCCCATCCCAATGTAAAGACAAACAGCGAAAGGAAAACACCTCTTAAGCTTTTCATTTCTGCTGCACGTCTTAATAAAGTAAGGCTGCTGAGTACCCCGCTTTTTTTAGCTGAAGAGACCGCACGCGTTTCTTGGATTTTCCAAAGCACAAAAAAAAGATTTAAAATCACCAAAAAGAAAGGAATATAAAAGGGACATAACATGCCGAAGCGTTTTACCAAAAAGCCACCCAAAAATGGTGCCAAAATGAACCCTGAACCAAAGCTCATGCTTAAACGTCCAAAATGCTTAGATTTTTCTTCAGGTCGACTTAGATCTGCTATCATGGCGCTTAAAATGGAGCTATTGCCCGCTCCTATCCCAACAAGAATACGGTAACACACCAAAGACCATATGCTTCTAAAATATACGCCAGCAACAGCAAAGAGATAACCTACGGCTGCAATCGACAATGTGATCAACAAGATTTTTTTTCTGCCCTTAGCATCTGATAAAGACCCAAAAAAAGGAGCGCTGAAAAACTGCATGATGGGGTAAAGAGCAATCAAGACGCCTAACCATACGCCTCTTACAGTTTCAGTTACTTCTGGAGAAAAAAAACCAAGTTCTCTTTCAAAAAAAAGATGCGCAAAGACAGGATAAACAATTGCTATGCCCGCATAATCAATGAAAGCAGAGAGGTAGAGAACTCTTAAAGAGGCTTTTGTGCGCATACAGATGATCTTATCATGCGCTGGGATTTATACATGAGGGAGTTTTTGATTGCCAAAAATAAAAGCTCAAGACCAGAAGAGGCTATCAACAGAGATCCGCTGACAACACGGCATTGGGGCGCGGCAATAAATAACACTGAAGCCACCAACCCAAGAATGGTTCCAACAATATTACGGATATGGTTGATGTTGTTAAAATACAAACCTTTTTTAAGTTCATTTAAAAGCTGTTGATCCGAGAGTATGTCTAAGCTCTTATTATGAAGGCTATATAGTCTTCTAAAATATCCTTCCTGTTTATGTTGATTGTAAAACTCTCTTATTTGGCTAGGATCTTCTGGAAGCTTACAGCGACGATAATCCTGATTTTTTTTGCCAAGAGCCCACACAGATGCGAGCAAACCAATTCCTGAAGTAGCTAACATAACAGGAGGCAAAACTTTTTGGAAGATAAAGGCTGCTGTACCAGTTGTTTGAAAACCGGCCAAACCAAGACTTCCCATTAGGGGTTGAATAGATCTAGAAACAGCTTTACCAACGCTAGCGATCCCCTGCATCCCCCAAAAGATTTTATCGGAAATTTTTGGCGCATGGTAAGCATTGGCCCATCGACTTCGGACCTTAAGAACCACACCATGGAAAGAGATGGGAGCCACAGCAATCCCTGCCCAAGGGATTTGGGGCGCTAAGATATTAAAAACTTGAGAAACCTGACCAGCTAGCCCGACTAAAGTACCGGGCAAGGCGAGCATACCCCACTGATCGCAGGCTCTTACAGAGTCGACAACAAAAGAAGTGTTAGGCTTTGCTCCTACTACAGCACTCATTGCAATTCCCCCAGATTTCATAATATCAAAGTTTTATTAAGAAGTAATTAATTTATTTAATTGATTGTTTTATTTATTAATAAAATAAAATAAAACAAATAAAAAAATTAATATTTAAAATTTGCTTTCTTATAAATAAATACGGCCAAAAAAAACCTTGGAAATGACCGTATTCCAATAAATACGGCCAAAAAAAACCTTGGAAATGACCGTATTCCAATAAATACGGCCAAAAAAACCTTGGAAATGACCGTATTTTTTGCTAAAATGACCTTATCTTTTAATGTAGGTCTATTATAATGAGCCTGCGCGACAATAAAATGGCCTTATTAAGGCAACTAAGCCTAGAATCCGAACCTATCAGTCTCAGTGATTTGCTCAAAAAAATAGGATTAGGATTTAAAGAGCGTTCGGTCAGAAGGTGGCTAAGGGATCTGATTCAAGAAGGATCTATTAAAAAAATAGGCCAAAAACGATCAACAAAATATCTTGCCATAAACCTTTCTCTACAAAATCAGAAGGAAACAAGCAGCTGTTTCAGTTCTGCTAGCCTGGCAGCTATAGAACTGATAAAAAAACCCATCTTTGAACGAGAGCCTATTGCCTACTCTGATGAATGGTTCGATCATTACAAGCCCAACAGCTATTTTTATCTTGGTTCTACTCTACGTGAGCAATTATTAAAAGCTGGCCAACGCGCCAGCAACCAAGATCCAGCGGGTACCTATGCTCACCAAATCTTAAATAGACTACTGATCGATCTTTCCTATAACTCTTCACGCTTAGAGGGCAACACTTATTCTCTACTTGATACAGAACGACTGCTTTTGCACGGCAACAGTGCCGAGGGCAAACTAGACGAAGAGAAGGCTATGATTTTGAATCATAAAGAGGCTATTCGCTATCTTGTTGATCAAGCCCCTAGACTAGAAGTTAGCTATAATACTATTTGTACTCTGCATTATCTTCTTGCAGATGGTTTGATTCAACCTTCAGAAGCAGGTAAAATACGCTTATACGGTGTACGTATTAGTGGATCAGCTTATCTTCCTTTCGAGGACCCTAAACGCTTAAAACAACAACTTGAAAAAATAGTAGTTAAAGCTTCGCAAATCAAAGATCCTTTCGAACAAAGTATTTTTCTATTGATCCATCTTAGTTATATCCAAGCTTTTGTTGATGTAAACAAACGCACAGCAAGGCTTGCTGCCAACATTCCTCTTATCAAAAATAATTTAGTGCCTCTTGCGTTCCATAATATTCTGACTGAAGACTATATGTCAGCGATGCTTGCTGTCTATGAACTACAAAATGTAAAGCCTATCATAGACTTGTATGTCTATTCCTATATGCGCACCTGTGCTGCTTATGATTCAACAATCAAATCAATGAATCTAGACCTTATACGCATGCGTTACCGTCAGGAACGCAGACATATAGTACGAGAAATTATTTTACAAAATTTAGAACAAAAAGAAATTGCCTCCTATACAAGAAACGTGGCCATGAAACTCGTTCCCAAAGAAGCTTTGAGCGACTTTGTTGAAGATGTTTTGGAAGACATCGCACTCATAGATGAAAGCCGTTTAGCTGGTCTAGGGCTAGATATAGAAGAATTTAGATCTTGGGCACAACGCAACCCACGCCAACAGTAATTTTTTGCAAAAAAGCCGGTTTTGCAAAAATAACACTCCTCTTTTTCTAAACCGAAAACGTTCTTGTTAACAATCCTCAAGATAAGAGACTATAATTGACCGATTATGCTCAGACTTAAAGATGTTCATTTCCGTTACAAAAATCCGATTTTAAAGGGGATTAACCTTCACATCTCTAAGGGAGAAATTGTTGCTTTAATTGGCTGTTCAGGATCAGGCAAAACAACCCTTTTTCGCCTGATTACCGGCCTTCTTCAACCCACACAAGGCGAAATTGAGCTTGCGGAAGGTCCTGTTACATACATGCAACAAGAAGACTTACTTTTACCTTGGCGCACCCTTTACGACAACTTATTACTCTTGCAAGAACTTGGACGTAACAAACAAACGATTTGCCCTCAAAAAATCCATCACATGTTGAAAGTTGTGGGATTAGAAGGATCTCAAAATTTATTTCCACATCAGTTGTCTGGTGGACAGAAACAACGCGCCTCTTTAGCACGAGCCCTATTACAAAATCGCTCTCTTCTGCTCCTTGATGAGCCTTTTGGTTCTTTGGATGTTGCCATTCGAGAGCAGCTGTATTCTCTTTTGCTTGATGTTCGTCAGCAATTCAATAAAACGATTATTTTAGTCACTCATGACTTTAGAGATGCTCTGGAACTTGCTGACCGCATTTTTGTTTTGCAGCATGGCCAGTTGGTTGCAGAATTTTCCCCCGCTGTGACATCAGCTCTTCAGATTACCCAACAGATCAAACTTCTTTTGCATGCCTCTTTACAACCTATACAGTGAAAAAAACTGCCTGATAAAGAATAACACTCTATAATCCTTGCCATGGCAACTGCAGCTCAATCTCTACATCAGCAATTAAAAACACAAACTCATCGCCAGGTTTGTTGCGTTGCACCAGCTATTTTAATCACCACAGCAGCCCTTGCTGTGATTGTATGTGCCTCATTGTGCCTGGCAATCCCCGGTGTGAATGCTATGACTCAGGTTTTCTATCCAGCCATCTTGCCATCATTAATTGCTATCATATTCTGCGTGCCTTTCCTTATTCAGGCAGTTCGTCACAATTCTAGAGAAAAACAAATTAGAGAGCAGTTTATAGAGGCCTTACACGAGCCTCTTAACACATCTGATCCTAACGCATCAAAACAAGATTTAATAGATCTCATCTCTAAGGATCTTCCCGAATCAACTATTGAATCTACTAAAATTCTTACAGACTTAAGAAACAAATATCCCAAACAAGAAGCTGATCGCAATCCCCTAGAACAAAAAATTGTTGATGCCATAGATGCTGCCATGAAAAAAATCAATGGTGCCGAAGAAGACGACTAATTACAAATTCGAATTAGTTCCTGTAAGCTTTTTTAAATTTGTTTGGAGAATAATCAACGAAGATGCGGTTACCAAGATTTGAACTTGGGACCTCGACATTATCAGTGTCGCGCTCTAACCAACTGAGCTATAACCGCGATGGGTTTGGAGGCTAGGAGAGTCGAACTCCTGACCTTCTGAATGCAAATCAGACGCTCTACCAACTGAGCTAAGCCCCCATTGTGTTTAAATCTTACTCCCAATAAGGTGTAAGGAGCTAGAACATACTGAAAGGGTTCACTTTTGTGCAATATGATTTCTATACTTTTTACATTTCCTCTCCTATTTGGCTGGTTGACCGACGCCATGATCTATCAACAACAACAGCAAGAAAACCAGGCAAATGAAGTTAAAACACCTCCTGGTGAACAAAAATTACCTGTTAATCCTCCTCCTGCTTCTGTGGATCGGCGCGCTAACTTAGCCAACGAACCAGGCAAAACAGAAAGAGCGATTCGCACAGATAACGCAAACCAACAAGTCATGTATTGGCTTAGTCTCAATGACCAAAAACAATATCGAGCTTCTTGGTTAGGAGCTAGCAGCTTCTTACAGGATGTCATTTCTCAGGATCAATGGGCAGCTGCAATGGACAGCGTTCGCTCTGGCTTAGGGCCTGCAAAATCACGCCAAATGATCTCTCAAAAAAAAGTTACCCAACTTCCTCATGGAACAAGAGGTCATTTTGTTGAAATTTCCTATCAAACACAGTTTGCCAAAGGTGGTAACATGACGGAAATTATAACACTGATGCTGGAAAACAGATCTGAAGATTGGAAAGTAGTGAGTTATAAAATCCAAAAATAACTTAGCTAAAATAAATTCAGACAAGACCTTTTGCTTCTGAAACCTATTCTTTTTTATTTTTCTTCCCAATTTTTAAAAAAAAATATAACGTACACTCAATAGACCTTAATCGAAATTTAACAAATAGACTATGGTCACAGTCTTCAATTTGTTAACAAATTAACGGTAAAAACTATGCTTTGCTTTACAACTTCTTCTCTCCCCCTGCAATCCAAACCCATCCATACCCTCCTCAAAATCTAGCAAAACACTTCTAATCACCCTTGTTGTAGGATCTGTGGCTGTTGTATTCTTTGGTACAGTTGGCACTCTCGGAGTCTTGCAAAGCCACGGGCTACTCGCCCATTCCTTTACATGGATTTCCTCTATGGGCCACACAAGCCATATTGTCATGTTAACATTTAGTGGTGTGGGACTCACGCTTGTGATCATAAGCAGCATTAAACTCTATCGCTCAACAAAAGCTCGCTTAAATTCTTTGCCTTCCTCTCTCCCTTCTATTGCATCTGAACAAATGGCTCCATCCATCGTTCCTACCTCAATATCCAATCCACCATCTTCCTCCTCATTCGAACAAGGATCTTCTGCTCCCTCAAACGCCACAACTCCTCGTCCCAAACGCAAAACATGGGAACAACGCAGACAAGAATTCGCAGCTCTCTCTCCCCCTTTTTCTGCAGATAGTGCTGCCAGCCCTGGACGAAAACATTGGGATAAAAGCCAAACCACTCGGAAATTCAGGATTCCTCCTATCTTCGTATCTCGCTTACCTAGACCTGCTGCTCACTTCAACTCATTTCTTGTTCCCCACCCATCCCCAGACTCCTTGAAATCTGACCAATCTCCTTGTTCTAGCACAAGAAGACCCCGCTCTCTTCTTTCCACGACTCAGCGTCAATCTCGCATCCCTGTTCTTTCTACCCACCCAAGTCTTAGAAAGTGATTTTTTGCTTCCTTAAAGCGTTGGATAAAATAAAATTCCAAGAGTTTTTTCCGGAAAAATGACATCAACTGCAAAAGCAAAAATCTCTTTGTCAAAAATTTGCGTGCTTTTGTTAAAATTTTGACTAATTACCCTTTCGACTTGCCTTTTTTTTACGTCCCCTTTAGACTGGCTGCTTTACGATTTAGGAGACTATTTTCAATGGCAGAAAAATCTGATTACACATGGACTGCGAGTCATCTTCTGGACGATATCCACTATCGCCAAGACGACGCAGAAAAATTTAAAGAGTTATTACGACTCCCTGGCAAAAAACAAGGCGAAGCTAGTGCCGATGCTATTGCCCCCGGTACTATTTTACGCGGTACGATTGTAGAAATTAGCAAAGATTTCGTGGTTGTTGACGTAGGTTTAAAATCTGAGGGTCTCGTTCCTATCGCTGAATTTACTGACCCGGACGAACTAGTTTTAGGCAATGAAATCGAAGTCAACCTTGATCATACAGAAGATGAGCAAGGTCAAATCGTTTTATCTAGAGAAAAAGCAGCTCGTCAACGTCAATGGGAATACATCATTCAACACTGCGAAGAAGGCTCTATTGTTAAAGGTAAGATCCTGCGCAAAGTTAAGGGTGGCTTGATGGTGGATATTGGAATGGAGGCTTTCCTTCCTGGTTCGCAAATCGACAACAAGCGTATCAAAAACCTCGATGAATTTGTTGGAACAACTTGTGAATTTAAGATCCTCAAAATCAATCTTGAAAGAAAGAATATTGTTGTTTCTCGCCGCGAACTTCTCGAAGCAGAGCGCATCTCTAAGAAAGCTGAGCTCCTTGAAACAATCCAAGAGGGAGATGTTTGCAAAGGGGTCGTCAAAAACATCACGGATTTTGGTGTTTTCTTAGATCTCGATGGTATCGATGGATTGTTACATATTACAGACATGACATGGAAACGTATCAAGCATCCTTCTGAAATCGTTGAATTGGGTCAAGAGCTTGAAGTAATGATTTTGGGTGTTGACAAAGATAAAGGTCGAGTCGCACTAGGTCTGAAACAAAAAGAACATAATCCTTGGGATGAAATCGAGAAAAAGTATCAGATTGGAACTCGCGTTAAAGGTAAAATTGTTAAACTTTTACCTTACGGTGCCTTTATCGAGCTCGAGCCCGGTATTGAAGGTCTTATTCACGTTTCTGAAATGTCTTGGACAAAAACCGTCAATGATCCTAGCGAAGTTGTGAATAAAGGTGACGAAGTTGAAGCTATCGTTCTCTCTGTCCAAAAAGAAGAAGGCAAGATTTCACTAGGCATCAAGCAAACTCAAACTAATCCTTGGGATGATGTTGAAGAGCGTTATCCTTCTGGAACAAATGTTAAAGCAGAAGTAAAAAGTTTAACAAACTACGGTGCTTTTGTTGAGTTAGAGCCTGGCATTGAAGGACTGATTCACATTTCCGATTTAAGTTGGATCAAGAAAGTATCTCATCCATCTGAGCTTTTCAAGAAGGGTGATCGTGTAGAAGCGATTGTGCTTTCTGTTGACAAAGAAAGTAAAAAAATCACTCTTGGCGTAAAGCAATTAAGCACAAATCCTTGGGAAAGAATTCAGGACACGATCCCTGTTAACTCTTTGGTCACAGGCAAAGTAACAAAAGTTACAGCATTTGGTGCCTTTGTTGAACTCGACAATGGAATCGAAGGTTTGATTCATGTTACAGAGCTTTCAGATCAACCTTTTGCAAAGGTAGAAGATGTGATTGCTACAGGAGATAAGGTCACGGCGAAAGTCATGAAATTGGATCCTGATCATAAGAAAGTTTCTCTCTCTATTAAAGAATACCTGATTGAGAGAAACCGTATGAACAGAGATGATATTGTTGTGGGAGAGGAGTCTTCTGAGTCTGCTCAAGACAAAACCCCTGCCGCGAAACGTCGCCGTAATGTCCGTGTTGAGGTAGAAGGGAGTTAATCCCTTCTACTGAGGATTTGACCTGTCTATCCTCAAAACCGAAGGGTTTATAACCTTCGGTTTTTTTTTAAATGTGTTAAGGAGCCTAATTTAATGAACAAAGATCTCGTGGCCATATTTGAATACATGGAACGCGAAAAGGGCATCAAGCGCGAAGTTGTCATGCAGGCAATTATCACAGCTTTGACTGCTGCGGCCAAAAAAAGTCTTAAGGATGAAGCTAACGTTTCTGTCCAAATCCATCCTAAGTCTGGGGATATTGAAGTCTTCTGTGAAAAAGAAATTGTAGAAACGGTTCAACACCCTGCTCGTGAAATTCGTTTATCTGTTGCAAGAGAACTTGATCCAGACTGTGAAGTAGGTCAATTTATTGATGTACCCGTTACACCAGAAAAATTTGGGCGTATTGCAGCAGCAACAGCAAGACAGATTATTTCTCAAAATCTACGTTCTGCCGAACGAGATGTGATTTATGAAGAATATCGTCACAGAGTTGGAGAGATTGTCAGCGGAGTAATCAAGCGTTTCTTTAAAGGGCCTAATCTTGTTATAGACCTAGGAAAAGTAGAAGCTATTCTGCCTGGGCGCAACTATCCCAAAACAGAAAAATACCAGGTTGGCAATAAATTATGTGCTCTTCTCTATGAAGTAAAAGATTTAGAAAATGGTGGAGCGGAAGTTGTTTTGACACGCAGCCATCCTGAATTTGTCAAAGAACTCTTTCAACATGAAGTTCCAGAACTAGCAGATGGCACTGTAGAGATTGCAGCTATTGTTCGAGATGCTGGCTATCGTACCAAGCTTATTGTGCGTTCTCACGATCAAAAAGTGGATCCTGTAGGAGCTTGTGTAGGATTGAGAGGAAGCCGTGTGAAAAACATTATCCGCGAGCTCAATAATGAGAAAATTGACATTATTCCTTGGGCAGCAGATACAGAAACTTTATTACAAAACATTCTTTCTCCTATTGAGATCAGAAAAATTGGCATCAATGAAGATGAGAATGTCATTGCCATTGTCGTAGATGATGCAGATTACGCTGCCGTGATTGGCAAACGTGGCATGAACGCTCGTTTAACAGGTCAGCTATTAGGCTATGAACTTGAAGTACAACGCATGAGTGAATACAACAAAGCTCTGGAGTTACAACGTTTACAGCTTGCTGAATCTAACGATCCGATTCTAGATCAGCCTTTAGAAATCGAGGGAATCAACAAGTTGATTATACAAAACCTTGTTCATGCTGGTTTAGATACATTAAGAAAACTTCTTTTAGCTCGTCTTGATCAAGTTGCTGCAGTACCAGGCATTAGCCTAGACTTAGCTTACAAGATTTTAGAAGAAGCGAGCAAACCCCGGAGCGCATAACCTTGGCCAAGAATCTTAAGCTCAATATTAAAAACACACAGTTAGCAAAGGCTGCTGGACTTGACAAACTTAAAGACAAGCTTGCCAAACCAAAAAAGCCTGCAGAGCCTGAACCAGAGCCAATAGTTGCTCCGCAACCTGAATTAGAAGTATCTAATTCAGAGGAGGGCGAGGGTGATGCACCTCGTAGGATCCGTGCTAAAACTAAATCTTCTTTTGGTCCAAAAGAAACAGCTTCTGGAGATGCTGCTTCTGATGTTTCTGAAGCTGATGCAGATGCTGAAGAAAAAAACGTTTCTTCTACTCCCCCTTCTCCTTTTCGTCAGAAGCCTGGTGAAGAGCGTTTAGGTCCTACAGGAAAACACGTTAATGATTTGTTACGTAAGGCTCAGGAACAGAAACAGGCGGCTCGGCAGAAAAAAGAAACGCCTCCTCAGCCAGCTCCTGCCCAAACAGAGACCAAACAATCACCAGCCAAGCCTGCAGTAAAATCAGACAAGGCTGTTTCTCAACCTCCTGCTACTTCAGAAAAGAGTGAAAAAGACGCTGCCGAAGACAGTGACAAAAAGGCTCTTAATAAGGGTAAAAAAGTACGCGATTTTAAAGATGTACGTCCTGCCAAGAAAACTGTGGACAGGGATTTTGATGCCCGAGATCGTGCTGGTCTAAGAGAATCTGATGATGAGCGTTGGCGCAAGCGACGTGGAGCTAAAACATCTGCTTCACACATGGAAGAGCTAGTTGTGCGCCCTACTTCCTTAACTATTCGTATGCCAATTACAATTAAAGATTTGTCAGCCGAGATGAAACTAAAAGCCTCTCAGCTTATTCAGAAGTTGTTTTTGCAAAACATGATTTATACTCTTAACGACTATTTGGAAGACGAGACAACGATTCAGTATTTAGGAGAAGAGTTTGGCTGTGTCATTACTATTGACACGAGCGAAGAGAAACGTATTCAGATTACCAATGCTTCTGTAACAGAAGAAATTGCTCAAACAGATACTGACAAACTAGTTATTCGACCACCTGTTGTTGCTTTTATGGGTCACGTTGACCATGGCAAAACAAGTTTGATTGATGCGATTCGTAAGAGTAACATTGCTTCAGGAGAAGCAGGAGCTATTACACAGCACATCGGTGCCTTTATGTGTCATACACCTGTTGGAAATCTAACTGTATTGGATACACCTGGTCACGAGGCTTTCTCTGCCATGAGAGCACGTGGAGCAGAAGTCACGGATATTGTGGTACTGGTTGTAGCTGGTGACGAAGGTTTACGTGAGCAAACTCGAGAAGCTGTGATGCATGCTAAAGCTGCTGGAGTAACGATTGTAGTTGCTATCAACAAGTGTGATAAACCTAATTTTGATGCTGACAATGTTTATCGACAATTGGCTGAAATCGAGCTACTACCTGAAAAATGGGGTGGTCAAACTATTACTGTGAATACTTCTGCAGTGACAGGAGCTGGCATTCAGGAATTATTAGAAATGTTAGCTCTACAAGCTGAGGTCATGGAGCTTAAAGCTAATCCTCATTCCAGAGCTCGTGGCACTGTATTAGAGTCAGAGTTGCACAAAGGCATGGGTTGTGTAGCAACCATTTTGGTACAAAACGGTACTTTACGACATGGTGATGCAGTTGTTTTTGAGCGTCATTACGGTCGTATTAAAACAATGTGCGATGAACATGGTCATCAATTAACAGAGGCTGGCCCTTCTCAACCTGTGGAAGTAACAGGTCTTTCCGGATTACCGGCTGCTGGGGATCCTTTTATTGTTGTCAAACATGAGAAGGAAGCTAAAGACATTGTGGAAGCTAGGGAAGCTGGTCTTGTGGAAAGACAATTGCGTCAACGCAAGTCTATGAATATTGATAACCTACTGGAAGTCAAAGCTGACAAGAAGATCTTGAACCTTATTTTACGTGCTGACGTACAAGGTTCTATCGAGGCTCTGAAAGCTTCCATCATGAAAATCCAATCGAGCAAGGCTGAACCTAATATTATCTTTACAGGTGTGGGAGAAATATCAGAGTCTGATATCCAGCTTGCGGCAGCTTCTCACGCTGTAATTTTAGGATTTCATACTGCGATTGAGGCTCACGCTGAGTCTTTAGTCAAAGAACTGGGCATTACGGTACGTCAACATGACATCATTTACCATGCTATCGACGATGTAAAACGTTTAATGACGGGACTTCTAGATAAAATTGAAGAAGAAAAAGAAAATGGGGTTGCTGAAGTAAAACAGCTCTTTAAGTCTTCTCAGCTGGGTATTATTGCAGGATGCATGGTGACAGAAGGTGTAATTATGCGTAATCACCGTATGCGTGTTGTACGTAATGGTGAAGTCATCTGGAAAGGTACAATCCACTCCTTGAAACGTGTAAAAGAAGATGTCAAGGAAGTGAAAAAAGGCTTTGAATGCGGGATTGTACTACAAGGTTTTAGCGCCCTACAAGAGGGAGATCTTTTGCAGGCCTATGAACTTATTTATCTCTCTCAGGAGCTATAAAGAATGAGCGAACGACGCATTGAACGTTTAAACTCTTTGTTGAAAGAAGTCATCTCTGATGTGATTCGCAAAAGCGTTAAAGATCCTCATTTACCTGAGCTGATCACAGTGACTAAGGTTGAGGTGACAAGGGATTTAAGCTATGCTAAGGTTTATGTCAGTGTGATCGAATCTCAGCGTAGAGAAACTGCCATCAAGGTTTTAAACAGAGCTGCTGGTTTTATTGCTCAATTAGCGTCCAAAGAGATTATTTTGCGCTATTTTCCTTCTTTAACTTTTTATCTGGACACTTCATTAGATGACCAGATAAGGATTGAACAGTTGATTCAAGAGATTGAGGAAGAGAAAAAGAGGAGACCTGCTTCATGATTGACGAGCTAGTGTGCACGAATCTTAAAGAGGGTTTACTGCTTGTTAACAAACCGGAGGGAAAAACTTCTTTTAGCTTGATTCGCGCTCTAAGAAAATTGACGGGTATTGCCAAAATAGGACATGCAGGCACTTTAGATCCCTTTGCAACAGGAGTGATGGTCTTACTTATTGGTAAGCAATTCACCAAGCTTTCAGATCAGCTGTTGAGTGCAGATAAAGAATACCTAGCAGAATTATGGTTGGGTGTTACAACTGACAGTTATGATTGTGATGGAAAAATTGTTGGCAGTTCCAAGCGCAAACCTCATCTAGAAACTCTGGAAAAAGTGTTAGAAAAGTTTCAGGGAAGCATTGAGCAAATCCCTCCCATGTTTAGCGCAAAAAAAATTCAGGGTCAGAAACTTTATGAATTAGCGCGTCAGGGCAAAACTGTTGAGCGTTCTGCTGCTAAAGTGGATGTCTCAACTCAGTTACTTGACTATCAGTATCCAAAAGTTATTTTAAAAATCAGTTGCAGCAAGGGCACATACATCCGCAGTTTAGCTCATGATATTGGAGAGCAACTAGGATGCGGTGCTCATTTAACTAAATTACAGCGTACCCGCAGCGGGCAATTTCGTCTTGATAGCTGCATCGATGGGAACTTGTTATTTAATGACCCTTGTTTTGATATTACCCCTTACCTCATGGCATTAGGAGACTTTCCGCTTACTACAGTGAGTGTTTAGTATGGATCCTTTTCAAGCATTACGTCATCTAAGGCTACCTAAAGGTAATCTAGATCTAACTATTGGTAATTTTGACGGCGTACACATAGGCCATAAAAAAATCTTACAAAGCCTCAATCCTCACCGTGTTGTCTTAACTTTTCTGAACCATCCTCAGTCTGTTCTGACAGGACAATCTCCTCCCCTCTTGACGCTTCCTGAACATAAAATAAACTTAATCAAAGAACTGCAAGTTCAAACTGTTTGCCAGATTCCATTTACTCCTGAACTTGCTAAAATGGAGGCGCGTTCTTTTTTAATATCTTTGCGTTCTGTGATTCCTTTTTCTCGTTTAATCTTAGGTCATGATGCTGTCATCGGTTATCAAAGACAGGGATCTGCGCAACATCTTCTGGAACTGGCATCTGAACTTGGGTTTGCCCTTACTTATTTACCTGCTGTAGCCTTGAACGCAGAGGTTGTATCCAGCAGCGTTATTCGAAAAGCCTTAACAGCTGGACAATTGGACAAAGTTCAAAGTTTATTGGGACGCCCTTACTCGATTCAGGGGCGTGTATGCCCAGGAGCTGGGATGGGACGAATATTAGATTGTCCTACTGCTAATTTGGATATTAGCCAGCTTGCTCTTCCACCTTTTGGTGTCTATGCTGTTTGGGTTAAATTTGCACAGCAGCGTTTCAAAGCGCTTGCTAACCTTGGCTGCGCTCCAACCTTGCAACGACAGACTCCTGTCTTAGAAGTTCATCTTTTGGAACATCAAGAAGATCTATATGGCAAAGAGATTGAGGTTTCATTTTTGGATTTTTTACGCCCAGAACAGCGCTTTCCTTCTTTGCAGGCACTCAAAGAACAAATCCAGCAAGACATCCTAAAGAGTCGAACATATTTTGTTACGAGTTCGTAAGTCTGCATTTTTGCTATGAACAACACCACTAGGCATGTAAGAAGAGAATCACATCACCATCTTGCACAATGTATTCTTTGCCTTCAGCTCGAAGTTTGCCTGCTTCTCGAGCCCCTTGACGACCGCCATAACGCACCATGTCATCAAAGCTGACGACTTCTGCTCGGATAAATCCTTTTTGGATGTCTGTATGGATTTTACCTGCTGCTTCTACAGCTGTAGAACCTTTAGAAACCGTCCAGGCACGTGTTTCTATCTCTCCTGTAGTCAGATAAGTAATCAATCCTAACATATCAAAAGAAGCATGAATTAAGCGGTTAAGACCTGTCTGCTGCAAACCAAGACTTTCTAAGAAAGCCTGTTGCTCCTCATCTTTAAGCTCAGCAATTTCTGCTTCAATCTGAGCACAAATAGGCACAACTTGATTACCCTCTTTTGCTGCGTATTCTCTAACACGCTTAACAGCCTCATTTTCCATAGAAGGTAGATCTGATTCTGACACGTTAGCTGCATAAAGCACTTTTTTCTGAGTCAATAAAGGATAGGGCTTTAATAAATCTGTTTCTTCCTGACTTAAACTCAAAAGTCGAGCTGGCTTACCCGCATCTAAATGCTGTTGCAAACGCTTTAAAACGTCTACAGCACGCGCAGCTTCTTTATTTGTTTTGGCTTGTTTTTCTAAACGAGAAACAATGCTCTGTACAGATTGCAAATCAGCTAAAATGAGCTCTGTGTTAATCGTTTCAATGTCTGCAATAGGATCAACACAACCCGCAACATGAATAATCTCTTCATTCTCAAAACAACGTACAACATGGACAATCGCATCAGTTTGTCGAATATGCGTTAAAAACTGATTCCCTAATCCTTCCCCTTGCGAAGCTCCCTTCACTAACCCAGCGATGTCAACAAAACGCATCCCGGCATAAATAATACGCTGCGAGCCTGAAATCTTAGAAAGCACTTGTAAACGAGGGTCGTAGACATCTACAACACCCACATTAGGATCAATGGTACAAAAAGGATAGTTTGATGAAGCTGCTCCAGCTCGCGTCAAAGCATTAAAAAGAGTGGACTTGCCAACATTAGGAAGTCCTACGATTCCACATTCAAGTTGCGACATGGCAAGGGATTTTAACAAAACAGAACAATTCCTGCCTATGTATAAATTGAGAGCAATAGATTCAGTTTTTTAACGGCCTATCAAAAAAGAAGGATGGGTCACATGTTGCAAATATCCGCGAGTTGCTATAAGCCTTTTTGTTAAGACATCTGGTTTACATCCAAGCTGAAGAAGATAGGAATAAAGTGAGGCAGAACACTCAGAATAAACCAAAAAATTTAATAAAGAAGAGTCTACAGGAACACTCATTTGTCGAATAAGATCTCTTACTCGCCGCTCGTCTAACCCCGTTACTTGTTCCCCTTGCTCATTGTATAAAGAGAACAAATAACCTGGCAAAGAGTCTATAAATGCAGTGATAGCAGACAATGCTAAAGCGCTTTTAATCTGTTCAGCATTTGGGTGTTTGTTGACTAATACATATCCCAATTCGGCTGTGTTGAAAAAGTCCTCC
>JAFEGP010000049.1 GCA_018239815.1 Verrucomicrobiota bacterium
TTTAGGCGTGGGAGTAGTCACAAGGAGAAAAAATGGCTTTTTTAGGTACAGTCTCCTCTTGTAATGAATCCATATCATTAGGTTTTCAACCAGTCTCAGGTGAAACAACAGTAAATCTTAAATCTCTTAAATCTGCAGTTATTGATGCTAGGGGTAATATCAACGAAATTAGGATGTTACTTAAAGGAGATGTGGAAAGTTTAAAACTATTATTCAAGATAGCGGTAGAAGAAGGAGATGTTGTAACTCAAATTCAACTTTCTCACGCTCTTTTTGGGATAAAATGGGGGAAAGACAATACAAAAGATTTTTCTTCCTTGGTTGTTGGAGATTTAGAGGCGTTTTCTTATTACCCTAGAGAATTTGAACTTTTCAATTCAGCATATGATCTAGCAATGGAAGTAGAAGCTGATCGGAAAACGTGTGACGCTCGAGGTCTTGAAACCTTCCGTATGGCAGCAAGTCGTGGTTATCTTCCCGCATTTTTAGAGCTCACAAGTAAAGAATGGGGAAAATATACGAGTAGTTATGGTTTTGCGGTTCAGTTGCAACCATTTGTCGGTAAGGGCGATAAATTGCTAGATTATTATTTTGGTCAAGCTTTGAAAAATGGATGTCAAATTGGATCAGAACCTTATTATGAGGGCCTGTATTGGATGAATCAATCTTGCGGTATCCCCGTAAAGTACCCTAAAGGATACCAATCTTTTGAAGAATTTAAAAGTTTTTATATCGAACGTCAAAGTGGTGGAAGCACATATTATAGTCACGATGGTTTTCTACATGTTGGAGAGTCCATTATACTTGCTCCTTCTCAGGAAGCATGGGAGACTTTTGTAGAAGAAAAATTGAGGCATGTTAAATTTGCTCCGAGTGAATCTTACTTATTTAAGTATGATCCTAAGCAAATTAAGTTTTTGTTAGATGGCTATAAAATAAGTGTTGTTCCTGCCAGATCATGCGTAAAATCTTCTGATGAAGAGAGGCATGCTCAGCAGTGTAGAGGAGAAACTGTTCATTTTTTCTACATTGACTCCCTTTTGGTATATCAAAACGATAGAAAAATTGGTGAAATATCCGTCCAAGAAGACAGTTTTAAAATACACCAAACATTTAAAGATCCAAAAATCCAACCGATTATTGAATTCATTGAAAATGTAATAACAAGAACAGGTTTCTCTGACTCTGCTCGTTCCTGGTTAAAACAGTTTGAAAAGCTTCTATAGTTTCTTGTGTTTGATATTTCTAAATTTTTTTTGACTTCTCTACTGCCAAACGCAGATAGAGTCTAATTATTTTAAATAAATTTTATTTATGCAATTGTGTGTTTTTGAACAAGTTACAGCATTGTTTTTTAGTAAAATGCTCTTTAAAAAAAGGAGTTAGGATATGTTTATTTCATCGACAGCTTGTCATCTTATTAGCCAGGAAGAGGCAAAGAATAGTGGCTGTAAAATTGTTTCGTCAATTACCCTTGATGCTATTCTTGGGATTGCTTTGTTAGTCATTGGCGCTGTTTCTACACAGTGTGGTTTTTTGCCTAGCCATCTGCAATACGCTTTCATAGGGGCAGGAGCTGCGTATACTGTTGGAACTCTCTGTGCACTTGGAGTCATCATTACATTTGCAAGACAAGCTGAGTAGAATAGAGTAGCGTTGATAAGAAGGTGTTCTTTCGTCTACTGAATTTGTTAGACAAGAACTCCTTCTAATCTGCAAAGATGTATTCTTCGCTTTCAAGTTTTTTGTAGTAAGATTCTTGTTCTGGATTTTCGGCTAAGGAATAATATAAGCTTAGCAAACTATAGAGCAAACGTCTCTCCCACATAAAAGAGCGTTGGTACCAGTTTGCCGCTTGGGAGATATGATCAGAAAGTTCATGACCCACTAAAGCAAACGAGCGAGGATGTGGAGTTTCAATGACGCCAGAAAAATGGATCATTGCGATTTCTTCGCCTTCTGTGACATATAAATAACATCCAAATAAAGGATGCAGAAGAGTAGATTCCTGGTTTAAAAGTTCTAAGGGATAGAGATCAAAAATCTTCCCAGCTGAACGCCAATCTTCCGCTTTTAGAAAAGCCCAAATACGATACGCATCAATCTGAATTTGATCTTCTTTAGATAAGGGAAATTTTGTAGCTAAATCTGCCATGTGATGTACTTGTTCTTCCTGATCTTGATACAGAGCAAAACGCATTAAGTAGCAAAGGGTACGTAATTCTTTGACTCCCATATCAACCAAGGAAAGTTGTTGATAGGTGCGCCAAGCTTCTTTTAAGGAAGTCTGATGACATAAAAAAATAGGTGAAAGCAGAGGAGCTGTCTGTTCTGCAAGAAGTTTATGCGCAAGTTGATAAGAGCCTAATTCACAAAGAGCAAATAAAATATCTTGTAAAGCTGCCTCATCCTGCACTGTAGAGGCAAGCAAATCTTGATAAAGCTCCATCAAAATATAGGGAGCAGATAACCAAAAAGCTAAGGGAATAGCAAAACGTAGAGCGGAGAGTTTTCCTTCCGTAAAATGAGCATCTAAGGAGCTTTCTAAAAAAGCTAGAGGTTCCCAGTGTTTAAGAAGATAAGCAAACAGGCGTTGTGTGTCATCACGTTGTAGAGTTGCTGGTAATAATCTTAAGACTAGCAACATGAGCTGATAGGCACTTCGTCGATCTGTTTGAGCTGCCTCATGCATACGATAAGTGACTTGATCGCGTAAGGAGTCAATCAGAGGATGTTTGGCATAACGTCTTAGTCCTAATTCTAAGCATTTGATCTCTTCTAAATGATCTCCTAATTCCTGGTAGACAATAGATTTACCCAGATACTCGTACGGAGCGCCTGCAGTGCCATGTAGTTTAGAAAAATCCTCTAGAGCTTGTTGAAAAAGGCGATCTGCTTTGACGCGTTGCTTAATGTTACGGGCTTGTTCAATCAGTGTAATACCAGCTCGAAATAAACCTTCTCTGCCTTCTGCATAGCCTGCAAAAGAAGAACCGATACGTCGATATTCCGCTAACGCATGTTTGTAGTGCTTGTGAGCTAAAAAAGCATCTGGAATAGCTAGGCAACTCACTTTTAAGGTTTGCCCACCTGTTTTAATCAGACACTCATCTAGTTTAAAGTTCGCATCTTTAGAGATAATGCCTACATGTGTACCAAGAAGAGGAAGGTAGCTGATGTAGGTCATTTTTTCCTTACCATCTACAAATAGACGGATGGAACGTCCCATTTTTTCTAAGGCGATCGTATGCCATTCTCCTTTTTTCAAATACAGCTCAGGTAAATTCATGACTTCTACTGTATTGCGAAAGAGCAAGCTTAGTGAATGAGGTGAGGCGGCTAACCAAAGGCAATAGCCATCAAAAGGGCTTTCTCGTTCAGCGGGTTCTGGAATACTAAGTAGGAATCCAATACCAGCCCCTTCCTCATCAATCCAAATGCGAGTTTCAAGGCGCGTATTTTCTGCAAAGGCTGCTTTAGAAATCATCACGCTGACCCAGTCGCTTTCTTCTACATTACCTGTTAAAGCGATATGTTTAGAGATCAGAACATTTTCTTGAAATTGCCAATCACTTTTTCTTGTAATGGAAAGCTTGGTATTCTCAAGCCAATCAGAGCGACCTTCACTATGCATGGTGAGGTCATGAAGTACACTTTCCATGTCCTGGTAACGATGCTTGGGATCAGGATGGATCATGCGCATGACAATACGAGAAAGAAGGGGAGGAATGCCTCGATAAGGAGCGACTTCTTCGGGGTCTAAGGCTTCGGTATAACGAGGACGAAGTTGCTTGGCAAACTCCTTAAGGGAGGGTCTTTCAAAAGGTAATTGAAGAGTTAAAATTTGATAGAGAATGACACCTAAGGCGTAGATTTCAGATTGCATACTAGCAGGCTGTCCAAGAGCTCGCTCAGGTGCCATGTAGGCAACAGTTCCAACTAGTTTTCCTGGATGCGTTAATCCTTCTTCAACTGTGATGTCTTCGTCATCATCTTCCATAGGAACATCGAGTTCCTGAGCTAATCCCCAGTCTAATAAAATGACTTCTCCAAATGTTCCAACTAAGATGTTTTCAGGCTTAAGATCACGATGTAAAATTCTTTTTGCATGGATATAAGCAATGGTATGACAAACGGAAAAAAAGACTGCTACTAAAGGTCCAATGGAAGCGCGATCTTGATAGATACGTTGCTTGAGAGTTTTACCCGCAATATAAGGCATGACATAGTAGTCAGGTGTATATTCATAAATGCTGACTATACCTGGATGTGTCAAAGAAGCGCTGATACGAGCTTCATGTTCGAAGCGATACAAGAGCTTTTCATGTTTTTTTAACTCAGGACGAATGCATTTAATGGCAACTTCTCTTTTATAGAGAGGATCATAGGCAAGCCATACCTCACCCATTCCTCCCTTTCCAATAATTTTTAGAAGTTGATAACGACCTAATGTTTGGGATCCAGGTTGTTTGGTCAAAGTTCACACACAGTTGATATGCGGTTACCATAGCTAAAAGACCTTGCTTTGTAAAATGATAAATGCCAGCTCAGTGGTGAATAAAAAAAAATCAAAGAATCAAAACAGTTCTATGCACGGCATAGATATTTAAAAAAATTCAAAAGCATATGGTGTTCAGTGCTTTATCTATAAAAACTTTCCTGTTAAAGAGGAGGGGTGAAGGGCAATTTGTTGAGGCGTTCCCATCGCAATAATTTCTCCTCCCAAGAGCCCTGGGCCAGGACCTATGTCAAGGATCCAATCAGCAGATCGAATGAAATCGGTATGGTGTTCAATCACAATGCACGTATTACCTTGATTGACAAGTTTATCTAAGAGAATAAGTAGTTTTTGAATGTCATCTGGGTGAAGGCCGGTTGTGGGTTCATCCAACAAAAATAGTGTTTTACCTGTAGAACGTTTCGAAAGCTCGCTACAGAGCTTAAGGCGTTGTGCTTCTCCTCCAGACAAGGAAGCGATTTCTTGTCCTAGTTTTAGATAACCTAATCCTACAGACTGCAGAGTTTGTAATAACCGCTTTGCCTTGGGGATCACAGAAAAAAGCTCAAAAGCTTGATCTACAGTTTTTCGTAAAATATCGCCAAATGTTAGACCTTGATAATGAATAGATAAGCTTAGAGGATTTAAACGCTGTCCACGACATTGTTCGCATTCGATTTTTACAGCAGGTAAGAATAAACGGTCTATCACTCGATAGCCAAGGCCCCAACAACTTCTGCACATGCCTTTTTTGTGGTTTGTACTAAAACAACGAGATTGTAATCCAAGGGCTTGGGCGGCAGGGAGTTTGCTGTAAAACTGACGTAGCACGGCCAATATCTCTGTGTAAGTGCCTACATCTGCTCTAATGGTATGACCGATAGGATTTTGATCCACCACTAATAATTTATCAAAAGGTTGTTTTTTAGATAACAAAGCAGCAGCACGTGGGCGTATGACGTCGTGCATAAGGGTAGATTTGCCTGACCCTGAAACTCCTGTTAGTGCACATAAGATACCTCCAATAGGTAAGTCGAAGGTGAGGTTTTTTAGATTATGAATCTTGGCATTTTCGATGCGAAGGGAGCTTTTTGGTTGTCTAGGAACTCGAGGAGCAGAAATTGTCTTACGACCGCTGAGGTAATCAGCTGTTAGAGATTTGGGATGTTCCAAAATCTGTTGATAGCTACCTTGAGCAACAAGATGCCCTCCATGATGACCGGCACCTGGACCAAATTCTAAAATATAGTCAGCTTTTTGAATTGTCAGCGGATCATGTTCAACCAGCAGTAGAGTGTTGCCCAGATCTTTGAGCTGTTGAAGAGCTTTATTCAATTTGACATTGTCATAGGGATGTAAACCAACTGTGGGTTCATCTAAAACATAGAGAACTCCAGTCAGAGCGTTGCCTAATTGACGAGCCAAGCGTATCCGTTGTGCTTCTCCATAACTAAGAGTGGGAGCTGTTCGATCTAAACTTAAGTACCCAAGTCCTAATTCACATAAAAAATCTATGCGTGAGAGAATTTGTTTGTACACATCTTCTAGAACAGGATCTTGTCTTTGTAAGAGCAAAAACTTTTTTACTTCCTCTAAAGAAAGTTGGCATAAGGAGGCGATAGAATGCTGGGATAAACGTACATTTCTGGCTAGCGGATTAAGACGTGTACCTTCACAACTAGGGCAAGCAGTTGTGCTATGAGAGGAGGGGGAATATAAGAATCCTAATCCACAACAATCTAAACACATACCCTCTGATCGATTAAAGGAAAAAGTGTGAGGTGTGAGAGGAGGGTAAGATTCTCCTGTACTTTGTACAGCAAAATTAAGATTAAAAAATAACTCTGAGGATTCTAGAGCTACCAAAATATTGCCAGAACCATGTTTGGCACAATTTTGCACAGCTTCAAATAGACGAGAATGGTTGGCTTCTGTGACTCTAAGGCGATCTATCACTAAAGCAAGAGAATGTTTTTGCTTAGTATCGTAGGGAATGGGTTCATCAAGTTCATAAATGGTACGGTCTAAGCGTAGACGTAAAAATCCAAGTTTGCGCAATTTTTCAATAAGATCTTGAAATGTCAGATGTTTTTCCAGTTTAAGAGGAGCTAAAAGAGTGAGCATATTTGAGGCATGTTGCTGCATTAACAGTGTTACAACATCATCAACAGTCATGCTTTGAATCCGTTCGCCTGTTTTAGGACAGTATGCAATGGCCGATTTAGAAAAAATAATCCGAAGATAATCATAAATTTCGGTTTGGGTTCCCACTGTGGATCGTGGATTGCCAGCTGATTGTTTTTGTTCAATGGCGATGGCTGCACACAGTCCTTCGCTATGCGTTAGATTCGGTTTGGGCATTTGCTTAATAAATTGTCTTGCATAAGGAGATAAGGATTCTACATAGCGACGCTGCCCCTCTGCATAAACGGTATCAAAAGCAAAAGAGCTTTTTCCTGATCCAGAGGGACCTGTACATACTGTCATTTTACCGTGAGGCAGTGTAATATTAAGGCGTTTAAGATTATTCTGAGCAGCTCCATAAATACTAATAGCTTCTATAGGATGAGCTTGAGAAGAAGGCAAAGCGTTCTTGGGATGCTTGAGAGATGCAAGTGCTTGGCCAGTGGGTGTATTTTGTTGAGCAAGATATTCTGGAGTACCTTCTGCAATGATTTCTCCTCCTTCGCTGCCTGCTTCAGGTCCTAAATCAATGACCCAGTCAGCTGTTTTAATGAGATCGAGGTTGTGTTCAATCACAACAACGGTGTTTCCTTTATCCACAAGGGCATGTAAAACAGAAAGTAGGGCTGCAATGTCATGGAAATGTAAGCCTGTTGTCGGTTCATCTAAAATGTAAAGAGTGCGGCCTGTGGCAGGTCGAACAAGCTCTTTAGCTAATTTAATCCTTTGCGCTTCACCACCTGAGAGAGTTGTAGAAAATTGACCCAGACGGAGGTAGCTGAGCCCAACTTGTTTAAGAACAGTTAGTTTTCGTTGAATGGTTGGAATGCTTTCAAAAAATAAAAGAGCTTGTTCAACGGTCATTTCTAAAACATCATGAATATTATGTCCCTTATAAGTGATAGATAGCGTTTCAGAATCAAATCTTTGATTATCGCAACTTGGACATGTTACCCATTGATCTTCAAGAAAATCCATATCTACACGAACCATGCCCATTCCCTGACATTGAGAGCAGGCTCCCTCTTTAAGGTTAAAGCTAAAACGAGAGGGTGTATAACCCTTAGCTCGACTTTCTGGTAGAGAGCTAAATAAATCACGAATGTCTTCAAAAAGTTTGATATAAGTAGCTGGATTAGAACGTGGTGTTTTGCCAATTGGAGATTGGTCGATGACGATCACTTTATCAAGTTGTTCAATGCCTACAAGGCAATCATAGTTACCACAAGTATGTTGAGTGTGGTGTAAAAGGTTGCTTAAGGCAGGTTGTAAAGTTTCGCAAATTAGGGAAGATTTTCCAGAGCCAGATACTCCTGTAATTGCTGTCATCACACCCAGGGGAATAGTAAGGTGACAGTTTTTTAAATTATGATGCTGTGCGCCGTATAGATGTAGCTCGCCTTTTCTGATTCTTCTGTGGGGAGGCAAAGGTAATGTTTTAGAGCCTTTGAGATACTGACCCGTTAAAGAATTAGGGTGAGCAAGCAAATCTTCCAAGGAGCCATTAACTAGAATAGATCCTCCTTGCTGTCCTGCTCCTGGTCCAAAATCTACAATACGGTCTGCAGCTCGGATTGTTTCTTCGTCATGTTCAACAACTATAACAGTATTGCCTTGATCTCTTAAGTGTTGAAGGCTTGTAATCAATTTTTCATTATCTCTGGCGTGTAATCCGATGGAAGGTTCATCTAAGATGTAAGTAACGCCTACAAGACCACAACCGATTTGAGAAGCTAAACGTACACGTTGAGCTTCTCCTCCAGAGAGAGTAGGAGCTGTTCGATCTAAGCACAGGTAATGCAGACCTACATTTTTTAAAAAATGTAAACGTCGTCGTATTTCACGTAGCAGTTCTTCGGCAATTAAAAGGTCAGAACCTTCTAGGGTAAGATGTTGAAAGAATACGTCTAAATCTTGAATGGTCATCTGACAGACTTGCTGGATCGTTTTGTTCTCCAAACGGGCAGCAGAAGGGTAGGGTTTAAGACGAGAGCCAAGGCAGGAAGGACACAAGCGATCTAAATCTTCAAGATGAGGCGTTTTGCTGTTTTTCTTATTTTTTGTTTTTACAGTTTGAGTATGTCCAAGTCCTTGACAGGTTGGACACATACCAGAAGGACTATTGAAAGAGAAATCACTAGGTTCTAGAGGCGGATAACTGCGGTCTGCTTCTTGGGAGTACGCTGTGGTAGAAAAGAAACGCTCTTGATTTGCTTGATCAAGGTCGATGACACTTAACATGCCTTCTCCCATTTCAAGGGCCTGAATCACAGCTTCTGCAAGTCGAGAGTGATTCTCTTGATTGACACGTAAACGATCAATCACAATTTCGATTGTATGAGCTTGGTTTTTTTCTAATGCAGGTAACTGGTCGAGGTCGATGATCTTTCCATCTACACGGGCTCTTAAAAATCCTTTTTTGACAAGGTGGGAGGCTTCCTCTTTAAATTCTCCTTTTTTGTCTTTGGCATAAGGAGCTAGAAGAATCACATAATGACCTTCTGGATAACGTTGCAAAGTATGTAGGATTTTTTCCCTACTCTGACTTGTTACAGGAGTTTGGCTGATGGGGCAATAAGGTGTGGCAATACGTGCAAAAAGTAGACGTAAATGGTCATAGATTTCTGTCAGTGTTCCAACTGTAGAACGTGGGTTTTTCCCTACACTTTTTTGTTCAATAGCCAGAGTGGGAGATAAGCCTGTCACGGACTCGATATCTGGTTTTTTCATCTCTCCACCTAGAGAGCGCTTAGCAAATGTTGACAAGGATTCGATATAGCGACGTTGTCCCTCAACAAAAATTGTATCAAAGGCCATTGAAGATTTTCCTGAACCAGAGACGCCTGTAAAAAGGATAAGCTCGTGAGAATAAAGGGTAAGATCAACGTCTTTTAAGTTGTGAACAGAAACTTTTTTAAGATGGATTGTTTGTTTTGCCATGAGCTAATTGTGCAAAACTCTCGCTTTTTTTGACATGACATGCTATGGATTGTGCCGATTATGACTCGCACAAAAATTGTTTGTACAATAGGTCCGGCCTGTTCTTCGGAAGACCAGATCAAGTCGCTTGTACGAGCTGGAATGAATGTAGCGCGCTTAAATTTTAGCCATGGAACACATGAAGAACATGGGGAGCGCATACGTTTATTAAAAAAAGTTCGTCAAGAGCTGAATGTACCTTTGGCTATTATGTTAGATACCAAAGGTCCTGAGATTCGTCTTGGTAAGCTTCAAGAAGAAAGTTTACTTCTTAAACCTGGCCAACGTTTGCGTTTAATTAAAAAAGATGTTTTGGGTAATGAGAAACACATTACTCTGAAGCCGGCTTCCGTTTTAGATAGCCTGATCAAAAATATGGTGATTCTTCTCGACGATGGCTACATTGTCACGCATGTTGTAGACATCGATAGCGAAGGGGTGGAAATAGAGGTTGATCATGGAGGTACAATTCGTTCTACAAAAGGCGTGAATATTCCTGGAGCTAACATTCACCTGCCTTCTTTAACAGAGAATGATATCGCGGATATTAGGTTTGGCTGTAAGCAAGATGTAGATTTTATTGCAGCTTCTTTCATTCGTACTGCCGAAGACGTATTAGAAATTAAAAATATTTTGAAAGAAGAAGGGCGTTGTGACATTTCTGTCATTGCCAAGATTGAGCATGCTAAGGGCGTAGAAAACTTCAAAAATATCTTAGGTGTGTGTGAAGGAATTATGGTAGCTCGTGGTGATTTAGGTGTAGAATTGCCTTTAAATCAGGTGCCACGTTTGCAAAAGTGGATGATTCGTAAGAGTTATCAGGTAGGGCGTTCTTCTGTTACCGCAACGCAGATGCTTGAGTCTATGATTGTGAACCCTCGTCCTACGCGAGCAGAGGTCTCAGATGTTGCTAATGCCATTTATGACAGTACTTCAGCAGTCATGTTATCTGGAGAAACAGCAGTAGGAAACTATCCTATTAAAACTGTGCAGATGATGAAATCGATCATCGCTGAAAGCGAGTTGGATTTTGATTACGAAGAATTTTTTAGGTTAAGGACAGAAAAGATCATTATGGATGTGGCGTCATCTGTGGCGGCTGCAAGCATTAAAACGGCATATAGCGCGCATGCAAAAGCCATTTTTGCTTTTACAACTAGTGGTGCTACGGCCAATATGCTTTCTCATTTGCGTCCACGTATTCCTATTATTGCTATGACTTCTAACCCCAAAGTCTATCATCAGTTAGCGCTTTCTTGGGGAATTATTCCTATCCTTGATACTAAAGCCCATAATTTTGAAGAGGCTTACAAAAATATTAGTGCCTTTGCTTTGCAGAAAAAGTATGTGCAGGAAGGAGATCTTGTTGTCATCACGGCAGGGACTCCTTTTGGTTGCGCAGGAACTACTAATATGATGATTGTAAGTACAATTGGGGGACGTAGTGCGTTTAATTAAAATCTAGCATGGCCTTTTGCCATGCTAGATCGGAGTTTATTGAGAAGCCCTAAACACAGCACTTAAACCACCGTCTATAACAAGATCAGCGCCTACTAAATAAGCTGACTGAGGAGAAGCTAAAAAAAGAGCGGCTTCAGCGATTTCCTCGGCTTTTGCAAAACGTTTGACGGGAATCAGATTGTCTTGAATGTACCCGAGTCTGTTGGGATCTGTTGCCTTGACAGTATCAAAAATTGGTGTATCGACAAATCCTGGAGAAATCGCATTAACGCGTATCCCTTCCGAGATGAGATCGACTGAGAAACTGCGTGCTAGATAGCTTACAGCGGCTTTGGCAGATGAGTACACGCTGTGGTTAGGCCAGCCTATATGTGCAGCAGCAGATGAAATTAAGATGATAGAGGCTCCAGGATTTAAAAAAGGTAGAGCTCTCTGCACGGAGAAATACACACCTTTGTAATTGGTGTTCACAATGTCATCAAAAAACTGCTCATCGACTTCTTGAAGATGACGACTTTGTGCGATGCCTGCATTAGCAACCAAAATATCTAACTTGCCAAATTCTTTGTAGATTGTTTGGTAAAAATGATCTAAATCAGCGATCTTGCAAACATCTCCTTGAAAGACTAGGGCATCTTTAGTCTCCTTGGAAACCTGTTCCAATTTATTAGGATCACGTCCTAAAACAGCCACCTTGGCACTTTCTTTCTCAAATTTTTTTGTAATCGCTAATCCAATACCACTGCTGCCTCCTGTGATCGCTGCAATTTTATGAAAAAGTGTTCCCATGGAGCTCCTGTTTGGTTGAATGTGGAACTTTAATAGGGATTTCCCAAAATTTTTACAATTTTTTTTGTTAGATTTGAAATTTGAATTTTAATTTGTTTTTTGATAAACAAAACAAGCGATAATTCTAATTTGTTTTAAGTGTTGTTTCTTGTTAAAATTTAGATAGTTAAATAATGTTAAGAGGGGGAATAAAACATGGCTTCCTGTGAAGATGCTTGTTATTGCCGGCCTGTTTCAGTTGATGTTTCTAATAAAGTGAAAAATCCACAAACTGTTGAGTGGACAGCTGCGGCTGTGAAAGCAAGAGAAAGTTTTAGGGAATATGCACCGCCTTCTTATGCTTCTTTAGCCAACAGAAGAGAACCCATTCAACATGCACGTAAGATTCCTGACCGTCCACCACCTCCCTATCCTGCTCTTCCCGATTTCCCTGACGGGGAGGATCTGGATAAAAAAGCAGGGGCATTAAACTTTTCACAAAATAATGCAGTGGAAGATTGTCTTGAAAATCCCAATCTTTCTTTAAACAGTCATAATCCACAAAAGTCTGCTTTTAGACGCGTACAGTCTCAAACGGATCTAGGTTAATATTTTTGACTTAATAGAGATAAGGCTACAAGAGGGGCCGTTTCTGCGCGTAAAGTATAGCGATGTAGTTTTGCTGCCTGTGCTCCTAGCTGATTAAGATGAGATTGTTCAGCTTGTGTCAAGCCTGCTTCAGGACCAACTAAAAATAAAGATGGTTGTTTGGGTTGGATAAGATCGATAAGCCAGGGATCTTGTGGATTTAAGGATCCATAATAGCTGGTGCAGGGCAGGCTTGTCCATTTAAGCAAAGGCGGGACAATAAGGATTTTAGGTAAGTCTAGGCGTCCACATTGTTTAAGAGCTGCGATACTTAAATGGTTAAGTCGTATAGCTTGCTGGTTGGACAAACCACTTTTTTCACTTTTTTCAGCTTCAAATAACCAAAGTTGAGTCATACCAAGTTCGGTGCCTTTTTCAAGGATAGAGTCCAAACGATTGGGTTTGATCAAAGCTTGAGCTACAATTAATTCCGGGGGGGGAGGTTCTTGTAAAAGAGTGTTAACTTGGATGGTATGAGCATCAATAAGTTGAGCACAGGCCATTTGTCCCTGTCCATTCACAAACTCTAGAATTTCTCCTACTTGGCAGCGCATGACTTTAAAAATATGATGAGCTTCTTGCGAGGGAAGTTCGTAGCTTTCATGAAGAACAAAATGTTGATCTAAAAAGAAACGGTATGCTGGCATTCTTTTTTAACAAGTTCCTGTTTCATGGTTTGATGAGTTAAAGAAATTGCCTTAACGGCTCCTAAGCTAAGAAAGTGACGTCGTACTTTAGGTAAGTTGGCAAAGTCTAAAACAAGCTGATAACGCCAATCTCTTGATGCTAATAAAACCTCTTGTTCAGGTTTAACAAAAGAAAGAAAACTTCTTGGATAAATTTTTTTGAGATCTTCCTCAAGGGTAGCATCTGGGGTTATGGGTAAAATGACCAAGATAAAACCGTAACGATAGGCACGTTTGACGTGATCAATAGTTTGTTGTTTCCAACGATCGTGGATCCATAACCATTGATCAGGGCTGTCACTGATAGATTTTTCAAAGTGCGACATAGCACGGTCCATAAGCTGGCAGATAGAGTCTTTCATGGGCAAATCTAAGTTAGGCCAAAGAGGATCTGATCCCGAGAGTTCATAACCGGCTTTGGTGCGCCGCATAGTTCCAACAATAATAGGAGACTGAGTGCGATACGCAAGTAAAGCTGGTGCTGTAGAAATCCACGTTCGCGTCCCAAATAAAGGGTAACTATAATCACTTTCGGGTAAAGCCTGGTCTCCTACAATACCGATGTATTTACCTTTGCGCAGCATTTTTAGACCTTCTTTAATGGCTTGTTTGGGAACAATGATGCGACCACCGTTCATTTGGCGGATAGAAAGGATCCAACGATAAAGGCGTGCATTTTTGATAGGTCTTCCAATGGCAACACCACCCGGAGAAAGCATATTAATAGCTAAAAAGGGGAATTCCCAATTGGATTGGTGTCCTGTAAGAAATACAATGCCTTGTCCCTTAGCTTGTAAAGAAAGCACTTTTTCAGGCTCATTCATGTGGATAAGATTAGAGAGATGTTTTTTCTTAATCTTAAAAAACTCTAAAAGAGTAATCATGAGATTTTGAAAGGAACGTCGGGCAATACGTCGTCTGTGCCTTTCGTCCAGCTTTTGACCAAAAGCAATAGCTAGGTTGCTCATGGCTTTTTTACGTAGGGGCCGATAACTCCAAAATACAATAGAACCTAAAACACGTCCCAAACCATGAAGAGTGCTATAAGGAAGTAAAGAAATCCACCAGCCAAAAAATCGAATAAAAAAATAACTAATCATGAAGTGTTGTGTGCACGATTTTATCCAATTGCTGAGAAAAATCCAACCCTTGAACACTCTTACGTAAAGATAAAGGATCATGAGTACACGCCAAGGCAAGACGCATCGATGCTGCTACGCTTTCAGGATCATCTAATTGTTCAATGACTGTGCCCATATGAGGAGTTAGAATTTCATGGCCACCATTAAAGCGCGAGGAAACAACGAATAATCCCATTGCAAGCGCTTCCACTGTTACATTTGCAAAAGGATCATACAAAGAAGGAATTAATAAAGCATGAGCTTGTTGATAAAGAGGAATAAGATCTTTAACAGGCCCTAAAAAATGCACGTGGGGAGAAGAGGTAAAATGTTGAGGGTGTCGATCCTTTCCTACAACAAGAATACGAAAATCATATGAAGATAACAAAGGTAATGCTTTTAAGATAAAAGGTAATCCTTTGCGTCGATAGTCATTACCAATAAATAAAAAGGTAAAGGGGGTCACAGGCTTATTGGCTATAAATACAGATTCTAGACTGTGCCAATCCACACCGTTAGGAACAACCATGAGCTTATTTTCTTCGACATCATAAAATTCTTGTAACTCTTGTTTAACCATTAAGGAATTTGTAAAAATTCTTTTTAGCTGAGGAGATGTAAAAGCTTTCTTCTCTAGTTTAAGTAAAAAGCGGTGAAAAGGGTTAAGCACATTGCTCAATGTTTGCCATTCAGGTTGATGCTGTGCCCGATGACGTAAATAGGCAGCATGTACTCCACTTCCTGCGCGATAATGAGTTTGGAAGCTATTGCGCTCTAAACCAAAAACAATGTCCTGAGGATTTTGTTGTAGCCATATCTGACAGGCAGCGTCAAAATATTGATGATGTTTAAGAGAGAATTTTGAACGATAACCCAGGTTAATAACGCGTAACAAAGCGCTTTCTGTAGAACGTCCTTCCGTCGTTAATAACGTAACGGCAAGACCTTTTCGGTTAAAAGCTTGTACAAGTCCAGATGTGACTTTTTCAAGTCCTCCAGAAGCTGTCATATGGCTTTTAAGTAATGTGATTTTCATTGTTGTAAATGTTTAAGTTGTACCAAGTGTTTTTTGTAAAGACAACGCAACGATTATTGTTTTTCTAAAACCACGTGGTTAATATCCAAATAAGACTTTAAGTTTAGAGGTTGTCCCCCTTCCGTATACAACTTCAGTTGGCGTCGATAGTCCCAAAAACGGTTACGAATAGCTTGTTCGTTATATTTAGAAAACATTTCATTGTCCTTATGGATGCTCTCTCCTTCTTTCAAAGAGGCTAATACATAAGCTTGTTCCAAGGCCTGTTCATTGATAAGTTCTACTGCCCATTTCAGAGGAGTGCCGGGTGTATTAGGAGCTGCAATGATAGTTAAAAGTAAATGGTCGCGCACTACATCTAAAAATAAACGGCTGGCATCACGAACATACAGGGGAATATTAAGAAGCTTAAGACCATTTTTTTTCACTACAATCTCATTAGTAAGCAAAGAATACGTCTGAGGATTGATGGTGAGGCTATGTTTTACAGGAAAGAAAATCGTAATGGGTAATTCGATACCAAGAGGAACGAGATCTTGTTTAAGAAAGTCAATACGCAGCAGTTTTGCTCTTGGATCATTAAAAGGTTCTTGAGTATTACCTTTAAAGGGCAAAGTCACCATTTTCCAGGATTCTGGAACAAAGAAGCTCACTTCATCTTGCCTTGAAGAGTTATACAGAGCATCCAAATCTGTTTTTGTAATACGGTTGAGATTAAAAGTGACTTCCAATCCGTATTCCTTAAGAGTTTGGACCTGTTCTTGAGGACCGCTAACTTTTTGTGTCAGATATTTTGGCCAAATATCCAAAAACTGATACCCCTGGGGAGGATCCCCAATAGGTTTATTGATTGTCAGAGGAACTTCATCGGTTACAAGTCGACTGACTTTAATGTAAAGGTCATTTGCTGTAACGCTTGAAATGGCTTTTTTCCATTCCTTTTCGCCATTGAAATTGACGAGGTCTTTTTTATCTATGGTAGCAATCCAGCTTTCTTTTTTACCTTCAGCATTGATAACAACCTCTAGGTCATTAGGTCTTAACTCATTCACAATAGATTTTGTGCCAGTAATAGTGATAGAAATGCGGTATTTTAAAAAACCATTGGGCAGAAGCCCCACAACGGTTTTATCTGCAGGTAGATTAATAATACGAACTGGAACATTAGGGATCGTACGTGTAACAGAAATGGTTTCATTCACTAAGAACCATGTCATGATGGCAAAGGTGACGGCAATCAACTTGCGAGGCCAGCTATTGATAAAGAGTCTGTAGAGAAGAGGCTTCATCTGTTCCATCTCCATAGAGTAAAGGACTTCGCGGGCTCGGCTGAGGTGAAGATACTACGTATCACACCTTTAAATCTATCAGGTTTGACTCCGCGGGTGAGAATTCCTTCTCGAGCAAGAGAAACTTTGCCTGTTTCTTCTGAGATTACAATTACCAGGGCATCAGTCTTTTGGCTTGCACCTAAAGCTGCGCGGTGGCGTGTTCCCATAGTTTTAGATAATTGAGCCGTTTCTTGAGCAAGGGGAAGAATGGTGCCTGCTGCTAAGATTGTCGTATCTTTAATGACAACAGCACCGTCATGTAAAGGTGTGTTAGTCATAAAAATGGTTTCCAAGAGCTCAGGAGAAAAATTAGCATTTAAACGTACATAAGAACTTGAGTGTTCTAACACACTATCATGATTTTCTAGGACAATCAAGGCTCCAATTTCTCTCTCAGAAAGGCGGTATACAGTTAAAGCTAAATACTCAAGGAATTGATCGAATTCACTTATCTCTCTGAATTTTTTACCTTTAATTCGTATGCGCGCTAAAGCAAGGCGTATCTCTGGCTGGAAGATAATAAAGACAGCTAAAACAGCCACATTCACAACATTTAACATGATTTTTCCCAAAACAGGGAAATTCAGCCAGGTTGCTAAGAAAAACAGGAGTAAAAATGCCAAAGAACCAAAGACAACATCCATGGCGCGTGTGCCCCAGAAAACCTTGAGCAAATAGTTGACCATGACTGCAATGATGATAATTTCAAAAATTGGAACAAAAATATGCAAAACTGCCACGTTTTTACCCTATTTGGGACTCTTTTGCCCAAGCTATCTGTTCAAGAATGCTCAACATTTCACGGTGTTCTTTTACGTCATGTACCCTGAGGTAACAGACCCCACTCAACGCGCTCACTGTAGCGCAAGTCAGGGTTGCTGACAAGGAAGCGTTTTGAAGGGATGTGGTTTTTAAAAAAGATTTTCTTGACATGCCTAAGTAGAGGGGACATCCTAAAGAATAAAATTCTGAAAGATGGGCAATAATTTCAAAGTTATGTTGCTTTGTTTTACCAAAACCAAGACCGGGATCTAAGAGAAGACGTTGTTTAGAAATGCCGTAGCTTTCCAGTTTATTAAGAGTTTCTTGGAAAAAATTGTAGATATCGTGGATGACTCCCTTTGGATAAGAGGGATTGATTTGCATTGTTGCAGGCGTACCTTGGGCGTGCATGATACAACATAGAACTTGGCTTTTAGCGGCTAGTTCACACATAGCAGGTTGTGTAAAACCTGAGACGTCATTGATCATTGTAGCTCCAGCCATAAGAGCCTGTTCTGCTACAATAGGATTACGTGTATCGATTGAAACAGGAATAAACGGACTTAAAGCTTCGATCACAGGCAAAACACGTCTTAATTCTTCTTTTGTTTCTACAGCTGTTGCACCAGGTCGTGTGGATTCCCCACCAACATCAATCCAGTCAGCACCTTCTTCAATGAGTTGCTTTCCGTGCTCGATAGCTTGTTGAGTCTGTGCATAACGCCCTCCATCATAAAAAGAGTCGGGGGTGCAATTCACAATTGCGACAAGTTGCACTTTTTGTAAAAATTTGTGATAGTCAATTTTTAATTCATTTTTAGCTTCAAAAGGGGTTGCATGGACATTGTTTTGCTCTCTCGAATCCAATTTGCTTTTCATATAGCTTTTCACTACTTATTCCCCCCCCTAACAATAGGGTTAAGTCTGTTAATGGTGATCATGGAAGGATCATATCTGATTACAAAGCAGCCAATCTATGAAAAAATGACAAAATTTTGGGTGCATATTTTTGCCATTATTTTTGCAGTGGGTGTGGCAACAGGATTAGTACAGGTTTTTGCCTTTGGAACAAATTGGGAGAATTTTTCTCGTTTTGTAGGAGATGTGTTTGGTAGTATTTTAGGCGCCGAGGGTGTCTTTGCTTTCTTTCTTGAGTCTGGTTTTATTGCCTTACTATTATTTGGTTGGAATAAAGTGGGGCCCAAGACACATTTTTTTTCAACCCTCATGGTGGCGATCGGTTCTCACTTTAGCGGGATTTGGATTGTGGCAGCCAATTCATGGATGCAAACTCCGGCTGGTTATAAAATTATAGGGGAAGGAGCTGAACGTCATGCTGTGATGACCAAATGGTGGGAGGCTGTCAATAACCCTTCCACGATTGACCGTCTTATTCATGTTTTGATTGGCTGTTGGTTAGCGGGAGCTTTTCTTGTTTTAAGCGTCAGTGCCTACTATTTATTAAAAAATCGTCATTATGATTTTGCACGCAAAGCTTTCCGTTTATCTCTGATTATGGCGACTTTTTTTGTGGTAGCACAGGCGTTGTCAGGAGATGCTACGGGACGTCTTGTTGCAAAGGTACAACCGATTAAATTAGCTGCTATGGAAGGGGTCTTTGAGACAGAAACTCCTTCTAGAATGATGGTAGTAGGTGTAGCGAATGAAAAAGAGCGTGCAACAAAAGGGTTGTCGATTCCCGGATTATTATCTTTTTTAGTCTATCGCAATGTTCATGAAGCTGTGCCAGGTTTAAACCAAGTTCCTGAAGAATTATGGCCTCCTGTCGGCACCGTTTTTCAGGTGTATCATATTATGCTTTATATGTGGGGATGCATGGTCGTTACATGTATTCTTGCTTGGATTGCTTTTGCAAAGAAAAGAAAGACTTCTGCTAGATGGATGCTGTGGGTTTGTGTGTTTTCTGTTTTATTTCCAGAAATTGCCAATCAAATGGGATGGTTTACAGCAGAAATTGGGCGTCAACCTTGGGTGGTCTATGGTTTAATGCGTACAGCAGACGGTGCTACCCATCATTTACATCCGGGTCAAATTATTTTTTCTTTAGGATTGTTTTTGCTTGTGTATGCTCTTTTGTTTGCAATGTTTGTTTATCTTTTAGATCGTAAAATTAAACACGGGCCCGATGATAGCTCTGTTTATGATGAGTATCGAGATCCTTATAAAATGAAAGACAGTCTACGTCAAATCAGCTAGGAGTTTGTATGTTTGATAACTTAGAGTATCTTCTAACCATTTTTTGGTATGTTGTCTTGATTACAGCTGTGGTCCAATATGCCATGTTGGATGGTTTTGACCTTGGCGTAGGCATGCTGTTATTGTGTACTAAAAAAGATGAAGATAGGCGTATCTTTATGAATGCAATAGGGCCTGTCTGGGATGGTAATGAGGTATGGCTTGTCATCGTGATGGGAGCTCTTTTTGCAGGCTTTCCTCTTGTCTATGCTAAGCTTCTGTCTTCTTTTTATTCTCCTATTATGGTGTTAGTGTTTGCTTTGATTTTCCGGGCTGTAGCGATTGAATTTCGAAGTAAACGACCTTCTCGAGCTTGGAGACAAATGTGGGATGTTTTATTTTTTGGAGCTAGCTTAGTCATCGCATTTGCTTTAGGTGTAGCACTAGGCAATTTTGTGACTGGGATTCCACTTGGAGAGCACTTTGAATATCAAGGTGGTATTGTTTTAACTTTCTTACGCCCCTATCCTGTTTTAGTAGGGTTATTGACAGTTTCTCTTTTTACAATGCATGGGGCTATCTTTTTAACTATGAAAACAATGGGAGAGCTACATGACAAACTGTTAAAGTGGGTAAGACCAAGTATTCTTGCCTATATGGTTGTTTATGTAGTTGTCACATTTGCAACGTTGATTTATGAGCCGCATATTGTTGCAAGGTTCCACCATTATCCCTGGTTATTTTCCTTTGCTGTAGTAGATGTTTTAGTGTTGGTCAGCATTTTCTGGAATTTTCATCGAAACTATTTTGGATGGGCTTTCCTAGGATCTTGCGCTAACATTATGCTACTATTGATTCTTTTTGCTTCAGGAATGTTCCCAGAACTTCTCAGATCCAGTATTGACCCTGCTTATAGCTTAACAATTTTTAATACAGTTTCCTCAGTCAAGACCTTAAGTGTATTAGCTATTATTGTTGCAATTGGATTGCCTCTGGTTATTGTCTATATGTCCTGGGTCTATCACATCTTTCGAGGAAAAGTTGTACTCGATGATCATAGTTACTAGGTAGCATTTTCAATGGCTATGAAGTTAAAGTGAGAGAGCTATTTTAGAATGCTGTTTCTGTTCTCTTTTTCTTATTAATGCCTGAAACCAAGTAATAGCTTCACCTGTTGTTAAAAAACAGCTTTCATGGCCAGTTAGAACAAGTACCCCTTGATCCAATCCCGGAAAATTGGGTCGTGTAATGATGCTGATATCAACGAGATTAGGATTTCCATGCAAATCTAAAAAAACAAGATGTTTGCAAGGTGCTAAAGGATGGATATCGGTAATTTTATTATCGGAAAGATCCAAGTCTTTTAGATGTCTGCAATTAGAAAGAGCAGAGATGTTTGTAACATTGCAGGATGAAAGAGAGAGTGTGTGTAAACATGTTAGGTTTGCAAGAACAGAGATGTCTTGAATGGGATTATGAGCAAGTTGTAATTCAGATAACTTCACAAGAGCGGATAAAAAACTTAAGTCAGTTACAGAAGAAAAGGTAATGGTTAGAGACTGTAGCCGGGTGCAGTGTTGTAAAGAAGAGAAATCAGACACTTGGCTTCTTATCAAACAAAAATGTTCTAAGGATGTCATTTCTCCGATTCTTGAGATATCAGATAGCAGAGTCCTGGATAGAGTAAGGCTTGTTAGAGCGCGTGAAAAAGGCGGAAAACAACGAAGACCAGGAATTTCTAATGTAGTACAGCATTGTGCAAAAGAGAGACGGATCTCCATCGTATCGATAATAGTGATTTTAGGATGACAAGTGCGAAAAATGTTTTCGGTTCTTAGCCAACGATCAAAAATAGGCTCTACAGCGTCTGGTATGGGTGATAAGGAGATTAGTTTATCATATAAATCTTGAACAGTAGCAGTAGGAGGAAGGGCCTGTAAAGCAATTTGTAGGATTGTAGGGGGTTTTGGATGGTGTCTGGGAATAAAAACTGGTGGTTTGGAAGATGGGGATTGAGCGACTGGATGACAGGACATAGTGTTTGATAGGGTTTATTTGGCCAGAGAGTGTATTTCTTGCACGAAAAAGAGTCAAATCATCATATCTTTATGTAGCCCCAATTTAGAAATGT
>JAFEGP010000004.1 GCA_018239815.1 Verrucomicrobiota bacterium
TGCCTAGATAATCTCCACCATCTTTTTAAAAGTTTCTGATTTAACGCCAGTTAAGCTGCGGAATTCTTCTGGTTTCAGGTTATTAATGTCCTCAAATCTCATATCACCTCATTTATGAGGGGATAGAATAGCTGACACGACAATTAAAATTTAGGTTGCAGAAGAACTCTATTGAATCTTGATCGTAAGTAACATGACAATCAAGGCATCAGAAAATTCTGTAGGGCGTCCTCTACTCTTACATTTCTTTGTATGTAACATCTTTGGATCTACAAGAAAAGTTAAGCTTCCTCTTTGAACCAGTTGTCTATTATAATCTGCCCGATTGCGATTTCGCATCTGAAACTCCTTTGTTTGTCTTCCTAAACGACAAGGAGTTTCTTTTTTTTAAGAGATTTTTAGCAATATCAGTTCTTTTCAAGACTCTCTCGAGAGGAATTATTCAACTAGCAAGCTCTCTTAAGACCATTAATAACCACATTTGGAAACAATTTTTTTTATGATTGGAAAAAGAAAAGCGATTTAAAAACCAATGAATTTTTTCTTCTAACTGAGCATTTGTTATATGTACCATCAGCCGCAAGTCCTGGCACAAAGACAAAAAATTCGCTTTGTTTTTGTTTACAAACTTCACAAATTCCGCTCTTGTCACTCTTTCATCTTGAGAAGAAATGCTAATCTGACTTTCAGTTTCAGATGCTCTTAGTTTTTGCATGAGCATTTGGTATAAAAGATCCGAGGCACTAAAGTTAAATTTTAATGACTGTTGAGAGTCGATCGTAACACTAAGAGAAACTCCTACGCAATATCCTCTTTTGCTTTGCAAGTCAGGCTCCTGAATCCTCTGTACAGGCGTTTCAAGAGTAATGGCCTGCTCGCGAGACTTAGGTTTAGATAAGGTTATGCCCGCTGCTAAAAAAAAGGCTAAAGCAACCAAGAGTCCTCCCCCCGCAGCAAGTGTGATAATCCCCGATACAGAACTCAGATCTGTGGAACCTTGAGAGTAAATCAAAGCAAGTGTTCCAAGCACAGCAAGAACTACCGCTGTAATTAATGCGATAGCACCACCGTTTGATCGTTTACATTCTGCAGCGCGACATCCTCTTTCTAACCAATTGGGACAAATTCTAGCTTCTGTTCTACGTGTGTTTGCCATATATTAAGATCGTATAAACAAAAGTAAATTTTTTTTCAAAATTATTTTTTTTCATCACTGCGAAGCTGTTCTTCAATCTTCATAAGATGTTGTCTTAAAGCAAGCTCTGGATTTAATCCCGAAGCCGCGGCTTCTTTAGCAAGCTCCCATAAAACTTGACCCAATTGCGTTTCATCCGCAAAGGAAGACTTAGCCTGACATTTTCCCTTAGAGGCTAATTCATAGGCTCGAGCTAAAGCTGGTAAGTGCTTAGGAATGCCGTCAAATCGGCTTTTTCGTTCTGTTTTTTCTTTCTTTTTCAGTACTTGCCACTGTTCTAAAATTTCATCAGGATCTGTTATGTGCACGTCGCCAAAGACATGAGGGTGACGATCCACTAATTTCCGATGAATAGCTTCTAGGGGATCTTTGAGGGTAAAGCGTTGTGTATTCTCAGCAATTTTTCCTAAAAAAATGAGGTTATAGAACAAATCACCCAATTCTTCTTTTAAATTCTCATCATCGCTTGTATCAATAGCTTCTATCACTTCATAGCTTTCTTCTAATAATGATTCTCTTAAGGACGTTAAAGTTTGCTTGCGATCCCATGCACAGCCTTCTGGTCCTAATAACTGATCACAAATTTCTAAAAGTTGTTCAAACGCTTGAGCAGCTTGTTTGTTATTCACTTGCACCTCTCAGATTTCAAGATTTTTGCTAATATTTTTCTATGCTTTTGGAAGACAGCATCGATAAATTTCTTCCATACGATCTAACATACGATTCGATAAAAAATGACGCTGAACATGTTGTTTAGCCTGCTTACCATAATGTTGTCGTAAGACTGGATCCGCAGCAAGTCGTTCTACAGCACATGCAATATCCTCAGGACTGCCAATGGGTACAAGTATACCCGTTTGTTGAGGCACACAAACTTCCTTTAACCCTCCAATAGGCGTAGTAACTAGTGGCTTTTCTAACCACGAAGCTTGCAAGGAGGCTTGACTCACTCCTTCATGACCCATACTCACTAAACAAAAAATATCCATAGCCGCTAAAGCGTCAAAAGGAGCTTCTAAATGACCTGTAAAAATGACACGATCTTGAATTTGATGCTGCTGAACAATACTTTTAAAGTAATCTTCACTGGGACCCGCCCCCACAATCAACCATTTCAAATTTTGATTTTTTTTTAGTAGAGCTACGGCATGCAAAAGATATGCAATACCCTTCCATCCTCTTAAAACACATAATGTTCCAATCACACACTCTGTGTCTTTTATGCCCCATTTCTGACGAAAAGCCTTTGCATCCTCTGATTTAACCGTAAAGGGCACAATACCTGTAGGAATAGAAACGCAACGATGCGCAGCAAGTTTAGCTTGCTTCATAATAATAGGTACAATTTCTGCACAAGTCGTGACCGTATAATCAGCTAAGGCATTGTAAAGCAACAAACTATTCAAACCGGGTCGTATCATACTAGATAAATGACGCGTCCGAATAATTGACACACCTACACATCGCGCAGCACATCCTGCTATCCATGCATCATCTGAAGAATGGGTATTAACAATATCAATACGCTCTTGGTGTAAAATTTTAATCAAACGAAATAGAGTAGGTATGAATTTTTTTTTGTAAAAAGGCAAAACATATACTTTAAAACCAGCTCGACGAGCTCGTTCTATCAGCTGACCACCTTCTTGCACACAAAACAAAACCTCATGGCCACGTTCTTGCATTCCCTGAGCTTCCGTAAGGATGCGCCTCTCCTGTCCACCCCATCCTGGAGAAGATTCTGTATGAATAATGCGCGCCATTCAGGACAGTCTAACTAGATTCTTCTCTTATCGCAATGAGTATCCGGCGATGCCCTGAAGAAAAAGGCAACCCCATCAATTGAGGCAAATCAACCCATGTGTGACGAGAACTTTTTTCCTGAGTTGTAAAAAAATGAGGCTCAAGCGTGACACGGTATTTTGTAAAAGTATGTGTCTGAATAGACAGAGGACCTTGATAATCAAGCGATAATTTTAAATGCTGACTAAAAGCTTCTATAGGATTCAGTTTCATATTTTCCAAATAAGGAAATTCATACAAATCAGCCATGATTTCACCCTTGGGTCGTCGGATAACTAAATATTCATTTTGACATCGAATCACAGCTACCCTACGATAGAGTCTCTCTACTTTTTGTTGACGCACCTTAAATGGAATTTCTGCCACGATATTTTGCCGATACGCCTCACAATGGACTAATAAGGGGCACTGCTGACATCGAGCTTGTTTTGTGCATACCAAAGCTCCTAACTCTATTAATCCTTCCGATATCAACCAAGGCTCTTGATCAGGGAGTAAGTTAGCTAACTTATACTCAATAATTTTTTGAGCACGTCTTTGATCAATAGGTTCTTCAATCCCAAAATAGCGAGACAAAACTCTTAGTACATTTCCATCTAAGGCGACTGCCTTTTGATGAAAGGCAAAATTTAAAATCGCCCCCTTAGTGTACGGACCAATCCCTGGAATACGTTGCAAAAGTTCTGCCTGACAGGGCAATTGTCCCTCATGCTCTCTTACCAAATAATTAGCAGCTTGATGCAACCTTCTTGCTCGACTATAGTATCCAAGCCCCTCCCAAACTTTAAGAACTTGTTCAATAGGGGCTTTAGCAAGCGCTTCAATAGTTGGGAACATGTCCATCCAACGAAGAAAATAGGGAATAACAACACTAACCTGGGTTTGTTGCAACATGGTTTCAGACACCCAAACAGCATAGGGGGTTGGCTCCTTTCTCCAGGGAAGAGAGCGCCTGTTTTGCATAAACCATTCTTTTAAAGCTTTAAGAGGAAAGACTTCCATTGAAATTCCGAAGTCACTATGTTCAGATATCATGTCCAAAAAAGCAATCTTTATCGCCGCAACAGGTCAAAATGTTGGCAAAACAACCATCTGTTTAGGAGCCATTGCTGGCTGCCAGCGCTACTTTTCTAAAGTAGGCTTTATGAAGCCTGTTGGGCAACAACACATACGGACGGAAGATGGAAGACGTGTAGATAAAGATGTCGTACTTTTTAAAGAACATTTCCATCTACCTCATGCCTATCAACACATGAGTCCCGTCATCTTTCCTCAGGGATTTACACGTCAATACCTCGATGGAGAGATTCACCGCTCTGACCTGATTACAAACATTCAAGAGGGCTTTCATCACATTTCCACAACAAGTGATTTTATTATTGTAGAAGGTACAGGGCATGTTGGAGTAGGTTCTATTGTTGAATTATGCAATGCTTATGTTGCACGTCAACTTGATCTTTCCCTCATTCTGATTTCCAAAGGAGGACTGGGTAGCAGTTTTGATGAACTTGCCATAAATCGAGCCTTATGTGAGCAGTATGGAGTCAAAATTGCAGGAGTCATTCTTAATCGTGTATTAGAAGACAAACGAGATATGGTCATAGAATATATGCAAAAGGCTCTAAAGCGCTGGAATATTCCTCTTATTGGCGCGATCCCCTATGATCCTTTTCTTAGCATTCCTTCTATGCAAGACTTTGAAAGTCTTTTTAAAACTACCCTACTGTCGGGTGAACAATTTCATTATTGTCATTTTCATCATATGCGCCTTGCCGCGGGATCTGTAGAAACCTTTTTAGCACTTACAGAACCTAATCAACTCATTGTCACGCCAGCTAGTCGTGAAGATCTTATTTTGGCTCTCATTCGATTTAAAGAACAACAACATACCCTTCAACCCGCTTACGGTTTTATTTTAACAAGCCAACACGCACCTTCACGTTCTTTAATCGAACATTTACGCCAAGCACAAATTCCAGCTCTTTACGTTCCACTTCCTACCTTCGAAGCTATGGTTATGATTAACTCTTTTACAGCCAAAATCCGCAAAGAAGACACACAAAAAGTCGAACAAGCTATCCATCTTGTTACACGTTATTTAGACTTCCAAGCTTTAATGCAAGCCCCAGATTGACACGTGCGTAGTTTCGTACAACGTTTCTCAAATTTCATACCATAAGGACATTCTCCTTGCAAAACTTGATGTTGAGCACCGCGTGGAGCGTACTTAGAGGACGAAGAAGGACCAAAAAAACTAAGAGAAGGCGTAGTTGTCGTTCCACACAAATGCAAGGCTAAAGAATCCATTGCAATCACTTTTCGACAACGCGCCATTACTCGCTGCAAAACAGGCAAAGAGACTTTAGGCAACAATTGCGAAGAAGGAAGTAATGAAGCAAGTTTTTGTGCTTTTGCTTTTTCAGATTCGTTCCCCCAAACAATATAATAAGGCCCTTGCTCCTGCTTTAAATAAGCAAGTAATTGCTGTTCGGGTAGGCATTTGTTGGTCCAGGCTGTAAAAGGACAGACTAAAACTGCATGAGATGGTATTTGCTCAACAAGCTTTTGATGCTGTTGCGAGATTTTTAAGGTCACCCCAAGAGCTTGATAGGGTTTTGTATCTAAAAAAAAGCTCTGAATTAAGTAAAGATAATCATCCCTAATGTTAAACCCTTTTGGAGGATTATAATGACGTTGCGTGAACAGATAATTAGGCCACTCAGGCGCGCTTTTCCATCCATATCCTATCTTAAGCCGAGCGCGCACCTGAGAGAGCAACCACGCCGATTTGCAATTGCCTTGCAAGTCAAAGACGATATCATAATAAGGAAGCGAAGCAAATAAAGCACGTCGCCCCTTCCAAGTGGACAAGGGATGCCTAAGCCATTTTTTTGTTGCTACAACATGCACATGATCAAGTAAAGGATGAGCCTCAACAAGCTCTGCGCAACGCTCTTCCACCATCCAATCTATTTGAGAAAAGGGACACTTCTCTCTCAGATAGCTCAAGGCGTCAAAAGCATGAACAATATCCCCCAAAGAAGATGTTTTGAGAATGAGAATTTTCAAGATCGACTCCTCGAACCTAGTTTGATAACCGACAATCAAGGTTTTAATCAAGAAATCTTTGTTAAACTAATTTTTAAAACATGAAAAAAATAACAAAATCACATAAAATGAATAACAATTCTATTTAAAACAAACCATGCAAATCAATTCTTTATCTCAATCTTGTCACAAGCCGTGTTTATTTAGTCATCCATGCCATAAGTACACTCTTGTTGCATTGAGCATCCTAGGTGGCACAGCGGGTTTTTTAGCATCTCAAAATATTCTGCCCTCCCTTCACAATCTGTCTTTGTTAAGAATAGCAGGAAGCGTTTCTTTGATATTGGGATGTTGTATGATTGCTTGCGTCGTAGTTATTTTAACTCGACAGCGTACACCTAACATCTTCTCAAATGAAATTCGGACTCTTCAAGAATGCAACGAAAATCTTGAGGATCAAATAACTTGTGCATCTACCCAATTCACGCAAGCTGTACCCAATCCATCAATAGTCAGTCTTGCAAAACCTCATCAACAAGAAATTGCCTGCATTGTTTATGACTTACCTGCTCGCAATCCATCCCCTCAACAGGCAGAAATGGGTTTTGTCGAAGAATTGCTAATGAATCCCTATGAAACCTCCCCACTCATCGAAAATGCTATTTTTCCTACAGATCTACCCCAAGCATTATCAAGATATTTTGAGGATCTAAAACAACTTAATCTCTGCTCGTGCTTTAAAATTAATACACAGCAAAGACTAGTATTAGAAGAGACATCCATCCGTTATTTTCAAAAACATTGTTCTCCAACCGAACTTCTTACAATTGTAAGTGTAGGTTCAGGTGGATGCTACCAAGAACTTGTCTATCTCGCTAAGCTTGCTCAGGCCGGTTTTACCCATCTTCAATTTGTTTTTATTGAAAATAACAATGAATGGGATTCCTCCTTTGATGCTGTTCGTGAATTGTCTTACCATAATCTGAGTCATTGCCATGTTAAATTGGTTAAATATACATCTATCAACGATTATGTCATGGCTGCCCAAGATGACACTTCTCTAAAGGCTCATCTACTTCTTCTACTTGATATCTCGGATAGTCAGTATGCCATTCACGGCATGCCCTTGTTTAGACACAGCTTCAACTTATTACAAAGCCGGCTTCTTTTATTAGAAGGAGCGTTAATTAATTATTCAAATTCTGTTCGAAAAAGTCCTGGTTCTTGCAAAGCAATCTCTTATTGTTACTGCCGAGAATATGAGAGCCATGATCAAAACAACCTCGAACAGCTCTATCTATTGGAAGAAGTTAAGGGCATCGAATACGTACCGTCAGATCCTCATCTTTTTTAATTCCACCTCACAGGCTTTAAACAAAAAAATCTATTTAACATTTTATTCCTTGTTCTTCTTCTTTTATTTAAGTAAAATACTTGGCTTATGTCGCTTTGTACCTTTAACGTTGTAAAATCTGGAGAACGTTTATTGACCTACCTTAGAATAGAGCTAGGTGATAAGTATTCGAATCGTCAACTACGTTGGCTGATTGAACATCAGCGCTGCAAACTTAATGGATTTATCGAGAGATTTTGCTCTGTGCGTCTCAAAAAAGGAGATGTCGTCCATTTATTGCTAGAAGAGCTGCCCCGTCAAGAAAAAGACCCCCAACGTATCCTTTTTGAGGACGATCAGTTGCTTTTTTATAACAAACCAGCCTTTCTCTCTTCTGAGCAACTTGGCAAACAGCTGGGCTATGAACTGACTCACCGCTTAGATCGTGATACAAGTGGAGTGATCCTGCTCGCTAAAAACCCTGTGATTCAAAAACAAGTTGAAGAACTTTTTGCTGCAGGCCTAATCTATAAACGCTACCTTGCTTGGATCTGTCCTCCTCCCAAATTATCTAAAGGAAGCATTTCTTTAGCTTTATCAAAAAAAGCCTTGCATGATGGTGCTTCCATTGTTGTGCCAGATCCGAAGGGAAAAGAAGCTGTGACAGATTGGAAGGTTCTTAAACGCCGCTCTACCTCTGCCTTAGTCTATGCATTTCCTAAGACAGGACGCACCCATCAAATCAGAGCCCACTTTAAAGCCTTAGGTTCTCCCATTGTAGGAGATGCTGTTTATGGAGGACGTCTGCAAACTCAAAAACGACCTTTACTTCATGCTCAATCTATCAACTTTGAATTAGAAGGCAAAAAGTACTCAGTGCAAGCTCCCCTGCCAGAAGATTTTTCTTGAATCCCTTCTAAGGTTCTCTTATAGTCTCATGTCTATGTTAAACATTGATTTAAAAGGCAAGCGAGCCTTTATCGCTGGAATTGGAGATGATCAGGGATTTGGCTGGGCCATAGCAAAAGCCCTTGCTGAAGCTGGATGTGAGATTTTGGTAGGAACTTGGACTCCTATTTTAAAAATTTTTACTACAGCCCTAGAAAGTGGTAAATTTGACGAGTCTCGTCGCCTTAAAGATGGTTCTTTGCTAAAGTTCGCTAAGATTTACGCTTTAGACGCTGCTTATGATAAGCCTTCCGATGTGCCTGAAGAAGTACGTGAAAACAAACGTTACAAAGCTTGTGAAGGCTACACCGTCTCAGAAGTTGCTGCAGCTGTACAAAAAGACTTCGGCTCTATTGATTTTTTAGTACATTCTTTGGCCAATTCACCAGAAATTAAGAATCCTCTTCTTGAAACATCTCGTCAGGGATATCTTGCTGCCTTAAGCGCGTCATCTTATTCTTTTATTAGTTTACTTGCTCATTTTGGACCCTTAATGGCTGATCGCCGTGGAGCTACACTTTCTTTAACTTATTTAGCTTCGGAACGTGCTGTTCCTGGCTACGGCGGGGGCATGAGCTCAGCAAAAGCAGCTTTAGAAAGCGATACACGCATGCTTGCCTTTGAAGCAGGTCGTAAATGGGGCATACGCGTCAACACTATTTCTGCTGGAGCCTTAGCAAGTCGAGCAGCCAAAGCAATTGGATTTATAGAACACATGATCGACTATGCTATGCGTTGTGCTCCTCTTCCAGAGCCTCTTAAAGCAGAACATGTTGGGCATACAGCTGCGTTCTTATTTAGCGATTTTGCAGATGCTATTACAGGTGCCACGATTTATGTCGACAAAGGTATGCATGCTATGGGAGTAGGCCCTGAAATTCTTGAAAAGGCTTAAAGCGATACACCGCCGGCTATCTCAAGATTTTGTCCTGTTACATAAGCACCTTTCTCTGAAAACAAATAAGCTACCATGGACGCCACTTCCTGACTTGTCCCCAAACGTCCCATAGGGGGCTGTGTGGGCATATCAATTGTATGCTCAAGATAGCCGGGAGAGACCATATTGACTCGCACTCCCTCATTCGCCACTTCTTTAGCAAGAGAACGTGTATAAAATAATAAGGCTGCTTTTGTTAGACCATATGCAGAAGCATGAGTCCAAGGATGCGACAAACCAGCCGCTCCAATGTTCACAACACAGCCGCGGCAAGATTTTATCTGAGGCAATAAAGCTTGTGTCAAGGCAAGCGGAGCCAATAAATTGGCTCCCATTAACTGCTTTAAATCTTGTTCTATCGCAGAAGGGGGACCCACACTGTAATTTCCTATATTATTAACAAGTCCTTTGGTATCAAGAGACAAATCTAAATATCGCCTGATAAAATCTTTATCTTCCACATCTCCAAAAAACGTGAGTGCCCTTACACCTAATTCTCGACACTGTTGGGCGATGGTTTCAGCTTCCTGCTGAGATTGTTTTGCGTGGATAACAAGATGATGTCCCTGCTTTGCTAATTCATAGGCTATGGCGGAACCTAGATTTTTAGCTGCACCTGTTATTAAAATCCAACTCATTGTCCCACCTCAAAACTTACAGCTGAGGCCCGCTTGGGCACTTGCAGCTTGCGCACCTTGACTCTTAATTTTTCCAGTTTGTAATGGTCTAGCAGCGTTAGATAAATCGCCCGTGCTAAGCTCTCAATTAATTGAAATTGGCCATGATGCGCCACATGCTGACACAAAGTTGCGATGTGATCATAATCCAACGTTTGAGAAAGCTCGTCTTGCTCGGGTACAGCTAGACAAAAGCTTAACGTTACTTCAACAGTTTGTTCATGCTCTCTTTCATGAGGATAAACGCCTAAAACACATGTTAGGCGCAGATCATGAAGCGTTAAAATCCCTTCCATAAATGACCTGTTTAAGTGCATCAATAATACCATGTTGCTGAGCGGGCTTGGCCAGAATGTCTGCCATGGCATGCATAGATTTGGGTGCATTTGCCATGACAATTTTTACATCGCTCACTTGCAACATGCCCATATCGTTATAATCGTCTCCTGCTGCAATGACAGGTATTTTAGAGCCCTGCATAACTCGGAATTTTTCTAAAATATGTCCTTTAGATGCCCCAGTAGCATTAATGTGAGCAAGATAACAACCGGGTCGACAAGGATCTTGAATCACAATTGTTGGATAGGGAAGCCGATCCATAATACACTTTGCCAGATATTCAGCTTTTTCTTTCGATGCAAAAAATTTCCCTACAGCAAATTCTGTGATCTGAAGTTGAGCAAAATCCTCGACAGCCACCCATGCGCTATAGGATAAATCCCGACGCTTGTGCACATAAACAAGTTCCTCATCAGAAAAATCTGAAGGCTTATAATAACACACATCCTCTCTTTCTTGGCCCATCTCAACAAGCAAACCCACGCCATGCTCCTTAAAAATAGGAACAAGTTCTTTAAGTGCTTGACCAGGTAAATAGTGCTTTTTTATTTGCTGTACATTTGGCATGTGATAAAGAGCTGCGCCATTTTGCACAGCAAAATAATACGACCCCATTAAAGAGGAAAGCACAGGACGAGCAAAAGCAAAGGTACGCCCACTAATAAAAATAAGACCCCATTGCTCTTTAATTAATTGATTAAAAAAATCCGTGACAACCGGAGATAAGGTATAACGTTCAGCCGTAATGGTACCATCAATGTCAAGAGCAATGATTCCCCTAAATTTCAACATAGATTATGATCCAAAAAAAACAGGAATTGACTTGATGCCTTCTTTGCCACTTGCTTTCAGATTATTGCCAAACTTTCTTGCAGACGAGTCGCCTTCCCTTATTGATGTGATGGCAGAGGGACAAAGTTACAACTACTGGGGAGAGTTTGTCAATATGATCGTCTCCCTGCTACTCGTTCTCGGATTTATTTTTTTTACAGTATGGATACTCAGACGTTTGATGGGAGCAAAACTACGCCGCCTTCATCAAGATGCCTCTATCCAAATCCTAGAACGTCGAGCTTTAGGACAAAAGTCCTCTCTTTATTTGGTTGAAGTTTTAGGAAGAGGCCTTGTCATTGCAGATTCTCCTTCTGGCATCTGTCTTATCAAAGAATTTCCTGATGATCTGGATATCCAACAACTAGTAGAACAAAAACAAGAAGAACAAGTTCCTAGCTTTGCTCCTATTAAAGAACGCTTAGCAGAAAAACTTAAAAATTTGGCAATAAAACGTGTTTGATCATTTCTCTGTCATGGGTGTGGCTATAGCATTTGCTCTGGTCCCCTTTGTCTTGGTTTTGACAACTTGTTTCACACGTATCTCTATTGTCCTGACATTTTTACGACAAGCTCTTAGTACATCCATTCCTTCATCGCAGATCATTTTTGCTCTTTCTTTAATCTTAACAGGTTACATTATGCAGCCTGTGATCTTGCAAATTCATGATCAAGCCATAGCTCCCTATCTATCGGGACAGCTTCATCAAGAAGATCCTAAAAAAGAACTGACTGAATTTTTAGACCGTGCTTGGCCTCCGTTACGGCAATTTATGCTCTACCATACACGCGAAAAAGATCTTCAGCTTTTCTTGGAAATGAGTCACATCTCACCAGATCAGGAAATTTCAGAGGTCTCGTCTTTACCATGGTATTGCGTGATGCCGGCGTTTGTCTTATCTGAGTTACGCACAGCATTTATTATGGGTTTTTTACTTTTTCTGCCTTTTTTAGTGATCGATATGGTGGTCACATCTTTACTGATGTCAATGGGAATGATCCTACTTCCACCTGTGATGATTTCTTTTCCATTTAAAATTTTATTGTTTGTCGCTGTAGATGGATGGCGATTGATGATGCAACAGATGGTACAAGGTTATTACTTATGACACCGGAGTATATCACACAAATTATCACTCAAACCCTTTACACAGCCCTTGAACTCTCAGCCCCCTTTTTGTTACTTGCTCTTGTTATCGGTCTACTGATCTCCATCTTTCAATCCCTTACTCAAATCCAAGAAATGACCTTAAGCGTCATTCCTAAAATGCTACTTGTCGGTCTTGCCTTGGTCATTTTTTTCCCTTGGATGCTAAAAATTATGACAAAATTTACAAATCATCTTTTGATTCATGGTTGGGAGAGAGCAACACATGTGGCCCAATACGTTCTTCAATAATTGGTTAGCTTTATTCCCTATTTTTGCTCGTTTTTTTGGTTTTTTTTGCCTGTCTCCATTTTTTATCCGCTGTTATGTACCCTGGCATGTACGTCTTATTTTAAGCATTTTGTGCACATGCCTTTTACTACCCTTTCTTCCTCTATCTTCGGCGTCTTGGTTGGTTGTCTTACAAGAGCTATTTATTGGGTATTTGTTAGGTGTATTAGTTACTTTTCTTTTTGAAGCAGCCGCCTTAGCAGGTCAGCTCCTTGGCGCGTTAAGCGGTTTTTCTGCCACAGAACTTTTTGATCCCCTCGCAAATCAAACAGACCCCATTCTCAGTCGCTTATTTGTCTGTGTGCTATGCGTCTTCTTCTTTCTGCTGGATGGGCATCATGTACTTTTACGCTTTCTGTATGAAAGCTTTTATTTGTCCTCAAACTTTTCTATGAATAGTCTAAAAGAGCTTGTTCTAGCAAGTAGCCAGCTTTTAAACTACGCTATAGACATAGCTCTTTTACCCTTGCTCTTTTTAGGAGGCATTACAGTTGTCTGGTCTCTAACAGCACGTTTTGTACCTCATCTCCAAATTTTTTGGATTGGCCTTCCCCTTAACATTCTTGTGGGCATCATGACACTTGCCGTGGCCTTTTCTGCTTTTCCTCAAAAACTAGATGCCATGCTACACACCTTTCTTCAGATTGCAAAAAAGGCACTTTTTTCTTTGTAAATATCCTCTTCATCTTTATGCTCATTGGATATCAGTTAGTTGACTGGGAGGGTCCATGAAACGCTTACTTTTACTCTTTGTATTGTGCACAGGCTGCCTTTATAAGATGCCGACAGATGATACAATTTCGACATTACCTCACACTAATAACCCTCATTTAACACGCGAAAAACCCGTCCAATACATGCCGAGCAAATAATGTTGGTTTTAACTCGTAAGCCCGAACAAAAAATTAAGATTGGTTCTGATATCATCATCACTGTTTTGAAAGTACAAGGTGATCAGGTTTCTATTGGAATTGAGGCGCCCAAAGATCAACAGATCGTGCGTCTTGAGCTTTTAGATCCTAATAGAAAAACAAATGAGCGCACGCAAACTCCTAACGAGTAGCTATGGATAGATACTGGATTTACTATGATACGGAGACCACAGGCGTAAAAGCTGAACAGGATCGTATCATTGAAATTGCTGCTTATCACCCTTTACGCCAAACCTCTTTCTGTCAGCTTGTAAATCCTCAAATTGATATTCCTCAAGAAGCTACAGCAATCCACGGCATTACCAATGAAATGGTTGCACAAGCTCCTACATTTGCAGACATCGGTAAGGCTTTCATGGAGTTTTGTGGGGAAGGAGCTGTGCTTGTTGCCCATAACAATGATAATTTCGATCGACACTTTCTTGAACAAGAAGCTAAGAGACATGGTCTGACATTACCAAATTGGTCCATGGTTGACTCATTAAAATGGGCTCGTAAATACAGACCAGATTTACCCAAACATAACTTACAATTTTTACGCCAAATCTTTGGAATTGCAGAAAATCAAGCTCACCGAGCCTTGGACGACGTCATGGTGTTATACCAGGTTTTCTCCATTCTCATTGATGATTTGTCTATCCAAACTGTGATAGAACTATTGCAAGATACGGCAACACATAGCAACGTATTGCCCTTTGGAAAACATCAAGGCAAGACCCTGAGCGAAGTACCTAGAGATTATCTACAATGGCTAGAAAAACAGGGTGTTTTTGACAAACCTGAAAACGCGGCTCTTAAAGAAGCTTATAAAATTTTAGCAGCCACCCCTTCCGCTTAAATACTTAACAAGCGTGTGCTAAAATACTTATAAGAAATTTGTAATTTAGCATCGAATTACTTGACATTCTGGCTATTTAGGCTATTAATATTAGATAACTTAGTGGACTCTCATCTCTATCATGAGCTATTAATCCCAAATTTACATAATGAAAAAACGCAATCTTACAAAACTTAACATTGCCCTTTCTCCTTGCCCCAATGACACTTTTCTTTTTTATGCATGGTTGCATAATAAAGTGTCGAGCACACTACAGGCACAGCCTACCTATGCAGATGTTGAACAACTTAACATTTGGGCTCGTGAGGGAACATTTGCTCTGACCAAGCTCTCTTTTGCTGCTTATCTTGAAGTCAGACAACACTATTTATTTTTACCTGTAGGTGCAGCGCTAGGTTTTGGTGTGGGACCTAAACTTATTGCTAAGAAGCCTATTGCACTTAAAAAACTTAAAAAAATCGCTTTTCCAGGTCCTTTGACCACAGCTCATCTGCTTTTTGATCGACTTTTAGGAGTCTCTGTAGAAAAACATTTTTGTCGTTATGATCAAATTTGTGACTTAGTAATCAGTGGCAAAGTCGATGCAGGATTAGTTATCCATGAAACTCGCTTTACTTTTCCACAGAAGGGGCTTGTTGAACTACTAGACTTAGGAGCTGTGTGGGAATCTCAAACAAATCTCCCTCTTCCCCTAGGAGGAATTGCGATGCATCGTGATACAACGCAGCAGCAAGCCGCTGTCATTACTTTGCAAGCCTCTTTACGTTATGCCCAACAGCACACTCCTGAAACACTGCCTTTTTTGTTAACTCATGCTCAGGAAAAAGATGTAGCTGTTGTACTCAAACACGTGAATACCTATATCACAGAAGAAAGTATGAATCTATCTACTCAAGGCATAGCTGCTATTGAAAATCTCTTACAGCTACCTAAAGAAGAATGGCTTTATACTGAAAGCCTTTTACAAGTTTAAAACACCGTTCAGACTCTGTATGAAACTTATAATCTTTGCTCAACTTGGTGAAGCACAAGCAACTCTTGACTTGTTCAAAGCACAACCTCTGGATAACACCGAGCGCTCCCTATGGAAAGAAGGTATAGTACCTACATGCTATCGCTTTGAATATGGTCATATTGTTCTATCAGATATAGGTTTACATGCCGCAGCCGCCACACTTGCCCGCTATCATCCAGGTCATCAAGAAATTTGGAATATAGGGTTAGCTGGAGCGCTAAGCGACTCTCACTCTCTTTTTGATATTTTACCCATTGCTCGCAGTGGCAAATTTGTGCCTTTTGACACCTTAGATGCTTCTTCTTTACAACTCGTTGAGAGCACAATTCCTCTTGTAGAATTACAACAAGAGGGTGTGCAGTTAATCTCATCTGACTTTCCCCTTCATCAACACTGTATGCGACAAAAGTTAGCCAAACAGGGATTTGACCTGATCGATATGGAGGGCTACGCCCTTGCTCATCTTGCTCAACGCCTCCACCTTCCATGTAAACTTTGGAAAATTGTCTCAGATTTTGCTTCGGAAGGTGGAGCTCAAATGATCAAGCAACACAAAAAGGCTCTTTCTGAACGCTTAGCCCTCTTCCTCGACGCTCAATTACGAACAAGCAGGCTCTAATTGAGTTTGTTGTTTGGATAAATGCATGAGTTCCCACATTTGCCGAAATTCTGGGCATGTGACTAATAGCTCCTCTTTCGTCCCCTCTGCAATTTTACAGCCATGATCTATGTAAATAATCTTGTCAGCGTGCTCTATTGTAGAAAAACGATGAGCAATAATAATTTGTGTTAGCTTCCCTCTCATTTCTAAAATTGCATCACGTATTTTCTCTTCGCTCACAGCATCCAAAGCAGAGGTCGCTTCATCCATAACCAGAATCGGAGCCCCTGTTACCAAAGCTCTGGCAATAGCAAGGCGCTGTTGCTGTCCTCCTGAGAGATTTTTACCCAGTTCTTCTAGTACGGTATTATAAGTCCCAGGCATACGAACAATAAATTCTTCCGCATGAGCATAACGCGCTGCACTGTGAATCTGCTCGTCAGTATAAGAACGTCCTAATGCAATATTTTCTCGTACAGAATCTAAGAACAAGAAAGGTTTTTGTGGAACAAAAGCGATATTACGTCTTAAAGATTCTAAGGTAAATACAGCTAAAGGCTGGCCATCAATAAGAATCTCTCCCTCTTGCAGGTCATACAAACGAGGCAAAAGCGTAACAATGGTAGATTTACCAGCTCCTGTTGGTCCTACAATGGCAACTATTTGCCCCTTAGGAACCGTAAAAGAGAGATTTCTTAAAACCCACTCATCCTTGTAACGGAAAGAAACATTGCGGAATTCCACCTGATTTTGAAATTGTTGAAGAGGACGCGCATCCGGCGCATCACATACAGCGGGCTGCTCTGCTAACAAATCAAACATTCTTTCAGCAGACACAACTCCCCTTTGAATCTGAACATTCTCTTCCGCAAATTTTTTAACAGGCTCATAAAACACATATAACAAGCCGCAATAGACAAGTAATTCAGCCGGGTCTAAAGAAAACAGGTATAACCCCGCCAAAATAACACCTGCAAAGAATATCGAAGAAATACTATGCAAAATAGGGCGTGAAGCTAATCCATAACGAGCGCTTCTTTCTTCCAATTTAGCCATCAAATAGTTATGTTCTCTATATTTTTTTAAGGAGAAACCTTCCATGGCAAAAGCCTTAATTGTAAAAATACCTGAAAGATATTCAAACAAAACCCGGCCAAACTTCTCATTATTTGTTTGCATGCGTTTAGAAAACTCTTTGATTCTTCGAGCAATAAACACCACAGGCACAACAATTAGCGGGAAACCTAAAAAAATGACACATGTCAATTTCCAAGAAATATAAAGCAAAGCACAGAACGTAGAAAGAATGGCAAAGGGGGTCTGCAAATAATTGATTAAAAATGCATTTACAGAACCTGCCACAGCTCCTGCATCTCCAGCAACACGTGTGGAAATTTGCCCCATGTCATATTTATGGTAGAAATTCAAAGACAATGTCTGAATATGCTCAAAGCAACGCTGTCGAAGGTCTCGGCTTACGCGAATTGCAACAACTTGTGTAAAATAGCGATAGCAAAACAAAGAAATAGCCTTAAAGATCGCCACCACCACGACTACAGCAGCCAGTCGGGTCAAATTTTTTGAGATTTGAAAATGTTCATCTAAAAATGCGTTAAGACGATTAACAAGGCCTACATGACCGTGTTTCTTGATGTAATCAGAAGCCTGCTTTTGTGTAATCTGATCATTAGATGAAATTTGAGCCCATCGTTGTTCAACATCTCGTTTATCAACGATGGCAGACGTTTCTAATTTTCCCTCTTTTTCCTTACCAAATAAAGTAAAAAAATCAGGTCCTGTTCGTGCAATGACTCCAATAGATAGGATTTCTACCTGGGAAGCCAAAGTTAAAGCGAACATGGCAAAAACTGTGAAAATAAACAGAACATAGTGCCTACGATTCTGGATCGCGGCTTTGATTAACAGTCTCATTTGAAGTATAGCATCCCATTTTTCGGAATTTTTGGTAACGTCTTTCAAGAAGAATATGTTTGGGATACTTAGAAAATACTTCTCTTTGTTCTAATAGATGTTTACGCACATTTTGATAAACCTCTTCCGGATTGTGGTGAGCGCCACCTAAAGGCTCTGGAATAATCGTATCAATAATTTCAAACTGCATAAGATCTTCAGCATGCATCTTCAAAGTTGAAGCAGCCAAAGCTTTTTCTTCCGGATTTTTCCATAAAATAGATGCACATGCTTCAGGAGAAATGACAGAATAATAGGCATGCTCCAACATACTTATCGAATCGCCAATCCCCATACCCAAAGCTCCGCCAGAGCATCCTTCTCCAATGACGACAACAAAAATAGGAGTCTCTAGACGAAATAATTCTCGAAGATTGGTGGCGATGGCCCACCCCTGACCTCTTTCTTCCGCCGTTAAACCCGGATAAGCTCCAGGCGTATCTAAGAAAAATATAACGGGCAGTTGGAACTTCGCTGCAAGTTGTGCTAAACGTAAAGCCTTACGAAACCCTTCTGGGTTAACCATACCAAAATTACGATACAACCTACTTTCAGTATCAGAACCTTTTTCTTGACCAATGATCATAAATTTTTGACCATTAATCTTTCCTAGTCCCCCAATCACAGCATGGTCATCGCTAAATGTACGATCCCCTGCTAATTCAAAAAAAGAATCGCAGATATTACGGATAAAATCACAGCTTTTGGGGCGGTTAGGGTGACGACAAATAAGCACCCTCTCCCAAGGAGAAAGATTAGAATAAACTTTCTTTTTTAATTGATCGAGACGTCTCTCTAATTTTTTTAGCTCATCAACAGAAAATAAAGCATTCTGCTGACTCTGCTCTTTAAATTGCCGAATAGTTTTCTCATATTCAGCAATCTGCTTTTCATGGGGCAGCAATTCCATAGCCCTAGATTGTGTCAAACTTAGCATTAAAAATCAAGGTATACGGATTAAAGCGTCAAGCTGTTCGATAGCTAATTCCTAATCCTGCTCTATAAAATTCACACTTCTCTCTTATCATTCTTAGCTTATAGTACGTATTTTTTGCGGGAAGTATCAGTATTTTTTTAAGAGCCTTCCAAGCCTTTGAATAATCATAAGTTCCATTGACAACAACTATTTTAACAGAATCTCCAACTTAGTCTAAAAGAACACGTGTCGTGAGACCGTCTGCTACGACAACAAGAAGTTTTTTTTAAAAAAATTATCAAAAAACAGCTCCATTTGTCACCTCGCGGAGAGTTTTTTTAACACAGCTAGTCCTCTGTTAAAATAAAAACTTTAGTTATTTTTTAATTAAATTAAAATTGCATTTTTGATGAAAAAATATTAAAATATTTCAAACAAATTATAAAAAGGAGCGCATTTATGTTTTTGCATGGTATATGTGTTCATACCCCTTGTCGCGTGCCAGATTATCGATCAAATGAACAAGGAGCTACAGAATGTTTTTGCAGGCAAACCTCTCTTTTTGAAGCTGCACAGATTGCTGCAATGAATCCAATCAGTCGTTGCTGCATTGCTCCCTTACATTGCGGATATGGAGTTGCTCAAGCCTTGGAAGGTGGTGTAGAGCTAGTTGTATTAGGTCCTATAGAAAAACTCACAGGCACAGAGTGTTTGTGGCCTCACGCTTGGAACGGCTTGTACTATGGGGTTTACGCAGTAAAAAATGCTGTTGCTTCACTATTTCTCAGTACAGCTTGTGACTGTGTTGAGTGCCTAGTCAAAATAACGCAGCCTTCGCAAGTAAAACAAAACAATAATGTCATTGATCTAGAACCTCAGAAGCTTATTACAGACAAATAATCCCTGCTGAGAGAGGCTCCTAGCAGGCATTAAAATCAAAGTAATCATGGATAAAGTTCAAGAACTTAGAATTGTCTGCTATCTACTGTATTTGTGATGACGACGTAAAAGAATGCGGCATTATAGACTGACCGAACAAAAAAATGGAGAATCTATGATAAATAATTGTTGTTTAGCGTGTTCTAATGTTTGGAATGATCCTGCTCAACGAGAAAACAGAAAGGGTCTGAATACAGGGATCATTCTCATGATTGCCCTGCTTGTGCCTGGAATTTTAGGGCTCACTGGTGTTGCCGCTATTTCTCATACAAGTGCCTGTGTGTTGACAGGGTTTGGGTCCTTGGGCTTTTTAATTTTTGCTCATAGCACCCTAGACATGTTAAGAAAATGCTACAGAGAACACAAACAAATGTAAATTTTTTATATCATCTCTCGCAAAAGTAACATCCACCTACGACTATATATATTTTTTTCTTTTAAAAAAATTAAGAGATGATAAATGATCTGGCGCATGAAATCTTTACTTGTCGCCTTATTCTGCTCACATACTCTTTTAGCCACCACGGTCACAATTGTGCCGACTAACTCTGCTACATCTACTGATACATCTTCTACAGCCACACCCACGCCATCTGCCACGATTATTTCCAACCAAACAGCTGGGAGCGCTCCAGGAGGAACTACTTCTATCACCAACACATCTGGCAATACCATCAATAACGTTTATCCAGATCTATACTTGAATGCCACAGGCAACGGCATTGCGGCCTGGGCGTGCACCCCTACAACTACAGCAGGCTACCAAGTTTTGGCTTCCGTTTATAATGTCACAACAGCAACATGGTCCGCTCCGACTAATTTGGGTGCAGGTAGCGCTCCTGTTGTGAGCATGGATGGAGCAGGAAATGCCTTTGTTGTCTGGGTCGACAATTTTCAAATCTTTGTAAACATCTATACGGCTGCCACAGCTTCTTGGGGAACTTCTGCCACAGAATTGTCTACAACTTCTACAGGCACATCTGGCAATTCTAATACTTATCCTTCTTTGTCTGTGAACTCCAATGGAGTTGCGGCTGTTGCATGGCTGGCTTATGCCGACGGCTCTACAATTCCTACCATCTACATGTCTGCTTATGATGGTACCAATTGGTCATCAGCCCCTGTTCTGGTTACGCCTAGTGGAAGTTTAGATATTGTATCCCCTCCTGTTATCTCTATTGACAACATTGCGCTTGCGCCCGGTCCTGTCACAGGTCAGCTTACATGGTTAGATGCCACAGAAGCTGGGATTGTTTTTGCAGTACAAGTACAGATTTCAGATTAAGAGAAAGCTTTTCTCTTATTCATAATGCTCTTTTTTGATACGACGTAAGATGGGTTCCAGTTTATTTCTTACTTTCCCTTTGATGCGGTCCACATACAAGACACCATTGAGATGATCAATTTCGTGCATACAGACGCGAGCCCAAAAACCAGAAATGCGTTCTTTGATGATATTTCCCTCTAAATCCATTGCCTCAAACTCAATTGACTCGGGCCTCCACACAAATTCTGAAACACCAGGTATAGATAAACACCCTTCGCTCATTTCAACAAGATCAGCACTTGGATGCGAAATAACAGGATTAATAAAAACCCTCGGCTCTCCATAAGTACTTTCTCCATCTTCTTGGTCAGGATAGACAGTTGTTACAAAAATACGTAAAGCAACCCCTACCTGAGGAGCTGCCAGACCTATTCCATTTTGTTTTTGCATAACCTCGATCATATCACGAGCTAAGAGAACTATCTCTTCTGTGACATGGTCTATAGGCTTAGCATGCTGACGCAAAATGGGATCCCCATAATAGCGCATCTGCAAGCTCATGACTCAATAACCTCAGTGGAAATACTTGGTCTCTTAGCGTTAATGCGCCCCATAGCTCCTGTCCAAATTGACAACAAAACACAACTAACAAGAAAAATGGCAGCTAACCAAGCTGTGATTTTTTTTAAAATCACTGGAGTAGAAGTTCCAAATAAAGAATCCCCTGAATCTCCTCCAAAAGATGCACCCAATCCTGAACTTTTACTTTCTTGAATCAGGATAACAAAACATAGGATAACAGAAGTAAAAAGGAATAAAAAAAGAAATAAATAATATAGTATAGTCATAATACTCCTTGCCAAGAGGCAATAATTTGCTGAAAAACAAGCGGATCTAAAGACGCTCCCCCAATCAGTAACCCATCAATATCCGGCTTTGCAAGCAATTGTTGTGCATTATCAGGACGTACAGAACCTCCATACTGAATCACGATTTCTGAGGAAACCTGCTCTCCATACTTTTGTGCCAAACACTGACGTATAAAATGATGGACCTGATCCGCATCTTCTGCAGATGCTACCTTACCTGTGCCAATTGCCCACACGGGCTCATAAGCCAAACTTAATTTTTTAAGCTGTTGAGTCGATATCCCCTCTAAAGACTCTAACAACTGTTTATGCAAAACCTGTTGAGTTAAATTTTCATTCCTCTCCTGCTCTGTTTCTCCTATACAGACAATAGGTCGCAGCCCCTCTTCCAAGGCGCGTTTGACTTTGCTGTTAACCAGCGCACTTGTCTCGTGGAAAAGATGCCTTCTCTCAGAATGACCAAGCAAAACAAATTTAGCTCCCGCTTCTAACAACATACCAGCAGAAATTTCTCCTGTATAAGCCCCATGAGCCATATGATGCATATTCTGAGCCCCTAACCACACAGGTGCTTGCAACTGCTGTATCACTTGGGCTGTTGCAGCAAGGGCAGTAAAAGGAACAGCTAAACCAATTTGAGCTCGGGTCGGCCCTAAAAGAGTCATCAGATGCTTGACAAAAGCACAAGATTCCTGGATCGTCTTGTGCATCTTCCAATTGCCAATGATGAGGGTTTGTCTTTGCATAAAGGGTTCCTTGATACCACACTTTCTACAGACGGGTCAATGTCTTTTCCAGAGACTGACCCAGCGCCTGTTTTATCAGCGCCTCTGACGGTAAGTCAACTGACACATGCTATCAAATCTAAACTTGAAACTTCTTTTACCTTAGTACAGGTTCAAGGAGAAATAAGCAATTTTAAACCCCATTCTAGCGGACACTATTATTTTGACCTCAAAGACGCAGAAGCCAAAATTCCCGCCGTCTTCTTCCGAGCCAAACACCAAACTCTTCCCCGCTCTGCTAAGGAAGGTGATCATGTAGTGGCACTAGGATCCCTAACAGTTTACCCTCCACATGGACGCTACCAACTTATCATAAAGGAATTACGTTTTGTTGGACTGGGCGAGTTATTGCTAAAATTTGAGGCTTTAAAAAACAAGCTGCATAAATTAGGATGGTTTGACGCTGAACATAAACAGCTTCTTCCTTCCTTTCCAAAACGTATTGGAGTGATCACAAGTCCTACCGGAGCTGTTTTAAGGGATATCATTCATATTTTACGACGACGCAGCCCTGGTTTTCATCTTATTGTTAACCCTGTTTTAGTACAGGGGGAGGGGGCTGCTCAACAAATTGCACAAGCTATTGTCGATTTTAACCGCTATCAATTGGCTGATGTCTTGATTGTAGGACGAGGAGGAGGAAGTTTAGAAGATTTATGGGCTTTCAATGAAGAGTGTGTAGCTAAAGCAATTTTTGAGAGCAACATCCCCATCATTTCCGCAGTTGGACATGAAACAGATGTCACCCTTTCTGATTTTGTGGCAGACGTCAGAGCTCCGACCCCTTCCGCTGCAGCTGAGCTAGTCCTAGCGGAAAAGGCCCGTCAAATACATTTCTTACAAAACATCCGACAACAGCTAGATCGCCTGACACAGCAGCTCCTTGACAAAAGAAAAAGAGAACTCACAGCTTTGCAGCGTCATCCTCTACTTGCCACTCCTTTCACCTTGCTGCACGTGCCTTTACAACGCATCGACCATTTTAAAACTCAACTGGAACAAAAAATACAGCAGATTCTTCATCTAAAACGTTCTCACCTGCAAGAAAGAAGCAAAGCTCTGAGTTGGCTTAATCCTTTGGCTCAACTTCAGCAAAAAAAGATTTTTTTAACTCGCCAGACCACAACCTTGGATCGCACAACCCTTTCTCTATTAAATTTGAAAAGAGAAAAACTAAAACGTATTATTCAAGAACTTAAGGCTTTAGATTCAAGAAATGTCTTGAAGAGGGGTTATACAATCTTAATTGATGAAAAAACAAATTCCGTGATAGCCTCAACAAGAAATTTGTTACCACAAACTGTTGTAAAAGCCATGTTACAAGACGGTGAAGCGTGGATGACTGTCGACCATACGCAGATTAAGAACGTATCCTCATCATAAGGAAGAATACGTGCAGAAAAAAAATCATTTTAATACTGTACTGTTTCTTAACATGGCAAATGCTGCTATAATGAAAGCGGATAAAAAAATTAAACCCATCATAATAAAATTATTGAGGGCCCTATGACGTCTTGTTTGAGCAAAGAGCAAAAAAATTCTGAAGCCACTGCTGTACCCTTTGAAAAAGCTTTTGCTCGTTTAGAAGAAATTTTAGAAAAGATGAACAGTGGCAAATTAAGCTTAGAAGAATCTCTCAAGCTCTATGAGGAAGCTGACAATTTAATTGTTTGCTGTGCTAATCGCCTTAATGAAGCTGAAGAAAAAATTGAAATGCTGATCAAAAAGCGAGACGGCCAACTTTCTCTTAATTCTGAGTCTCAGCCTCAAACAGAATCCTTGGGCTTATGAATCTTAAAGAACTTAAGGCTTGTTCTCCTCATGAACTTGTTGATGTGGCTCAAACCATGCGCAAACGCATCATTGATGTCATGGCAAAAAATGGAGGCCATCTCGCCTCAAATTTAGGTTCTGTGGAGCTGACCCTGGCCTTGCATTATGTTTTTAGTTCTCCTCAAGATCGTCTTATTTTTGATGTGAGTCATCAATGCTACACTCATAAACTTCTGACAGATCGTGATCATGCTCGTTTTGATCGCATTAGAAAAAGTGATGGGTTATCCGGATTTACCCAACCTGAAGAATCTGAACATGACTTGTTTTTTGCAGGACATGCCGGTACAGCCTTGTCATTAGCTCTTGGTATGGCTCATTCTCGAGATCTTAACCAGGGTCAAGAGCACATTATCCCTATTATTGGCGACGCTAGCTTAACTTGTGGCCTAACGCTTGAAGCTCTTAACAACATCCCTCAAAATCTCCGCTCCTTTCTTATCATTTTAAATGATAATGCTATGTCTATTTCTCATAATGTAGGAGGCATTACAACCATACTTTCTCGTTTACTCACTAAACCTCTTGCTCATCGTTTTTCCCATGCTTTAGAACGTGTTCTAGCGACAATACCTTTATATGGACAAACATTTGTAAGACAAAAAAAAAGCGTTGAAGAGGCCTTAAAAGGTCTTTTTGGTTCTGCTGCTTTTTTTGAACACTTTGGTTTAAGTTACGTGGGACCTGTTGATGGTCATGATGTAAAAAAGCTTGTGTCGCTTTTTAAAGCATTAAAAGATCAACCTATGCCTGTGATCGTTCATTTACAAACTCGTAAAGGCCAAGGATTGCGTTTAGCAGAAGAAGATCCGGTAACCTTTCACGGAGTTAAACCTTTTAACCCTCAAACATGTGAATTCCTACCTGTTATAGAAAAAGGCCCTGCTTTCCCTAAAGTGTTTGGTCAACATCTTTTAAGCATGGGAGAAAAATACCCAAAGGTGGTTGTCGTGACACCTGCTATGTCACTTGGTTCATCTTTAGATGCGTTTTTTGAAAAATATCCCACACGTAGTTTTGATGTAGGCATTGCTGAAGGTCATGCTGTAACATTTTGTGGCGGACTTGCCAAAACAGGTCAATCTCTTGTTGTCTGCTCCATTTATGCAACATTCTTACAACGCGCCCTGGATAATGTTTTTCATGATATTTGCTTGCAAAAACTTCCTGTTATTTTTGCTATTGACCGCGCTGGACTTGCTACAGGAGATGGTGTAACGCACCATGGCATTTATGACATGGGTTTTCTACAAGCTTTACCTGGCATGGTGATCTGTCAACCTCGTAATGGAGAGCTCTTGATTGATTTATTAGAATCAGCTCCTCATTGGAAACAGCCTGTTGCCATCCGTTATCCGAACCAAATCACAACTGTATCTACACAATCACCTCATATACGCTCTCTTGGCCGAGCTGAGGTGTTGACGCATGGTGATGATTTACTAATTTTAGCTTTGGGTACCATGGTCGATATCGCTATGTGTGTTCAACAGTCTTTAAAAGAGCAAGGCATTGATGCCACTGTAGTGGATCCAATTTTTATTAAACCTTTAGACACGGAGCTTTTGTCTAATCTTTTGCTAAACCACCAGCGTATTGTTATTTTAGAAGAACATGCCATGTCAGGTGGGCTAGGTTCTGCATTTTGTACTTTTGTAGCTCACCATGGTTTTGACCATCTACAAATTTTGCACTTAGCTCTTCCTGATTGCTTTTTTGAACACGGTAGTCTAAATGATTTATATAAAAAGACAGGTCTAACATCACCTCAAGTTCTATCCCGGATCCATGCCTTTTTCTCGTGGCCTGCACATAAGGAGAGTCAACACGTATGATCATTGCTTTGTTTGCTAATACCAAAAAACGCATCGCTCTTGATATTGCCGTACGTGTCCGAGATTTCTTATGCCAACGTCACGTTAAGGTCGTGACTCGTGATGATCTAGCGACTCTTCTACATCTCCCCTTACTTTCTACATTAGGTTCTGAACAACCCGATTTTATTATTTCTATTGGCGGGGATGGTACAATCTTGCGTCTTGTTCATCACCACCCTGAATTAGTATCACCCATTCTAGGCATCAATGCAGGTCACTTGGGCTTTTTAGCTGATGTTCCTCTTGCTGAGCTCATCATTTCGTTAGAAGAACTATTAGATGGCGCCTACGAAATTCAAGAACGCATTGTCATGGACGGTTTATGCCCTGATGGACAAAGTTGCTTCGCAGTCAATGAATTTGTCATTCACAGAGCTAAAAACCCAGGTCTTATTGATTTGGCACTGCATGTGGATGGAGATTATCTTAATACTTTCTCCGCAGATGGTATTATTATTTCTACTCCCTGTGGCTCAACAGCCTATTCTTTGGCTGCAGGAGGACCTATCTTAAGCCCTGAGCTTAATGCTTTTGTTATCACGCCCATCTGCCCTCATACTATCTCTAATCGACCACTTGTGCTGATGCCTAAACAGCAAATTGATATTCAGTATTTAAGCAACTATGATCCTGTTGAGATTACTTATGATGGATTTTCTCATCATACTATGCGTACAAATGAAGTATTTCGCATCCTGAGATCTCGTCGCAGTTTTCGTGTTGTTAAGCTAAAAAGAACTGATTATTTTTCCACTTTGCGTACCAAATTAAATTGGTCAGGACAGGTACGTCATGCTTCTGCTCTATTTGACAATGAGGATTAGACTGTTTTAAGCATTCCAAGCAGCGGTAAGGCGAACAAATTCTTCAAAACAGAGTTTCTCTGGCCTCAGAGTAGGATCTAAACCAGCTTGTACTAATATTGTTTCATCAAAAATCTGACGTAGCATCTTACGTCTTTTTGAAAATGCCAAGCTGATTACTTTTTGAAATTTAGACGCCTCAACGGAAGGATGGGCATGAGGCACAAAGTGCACAATGGCCGAGTCGACACGAGGTTTTGGATAAAAACACTGACGATGCACGGTTTTGACATACTGAATGTGTCCATAATATCTCAAAAACAAGCTAAATACGTTATATGCTTTGGTTCCTTGGTCTGCCAAAAAGCGAAGAGCTGCTTCTTTTTGAACTAGCACTGTTAAAGACTGCAAACCTGGATGAGGAAGTATACGCTGTAAAATTTCTGATGTCAGATGGTAAGGCAAACTTGCAACAACCTTAAAAGAATGCAGAAGACTCAAATCAAAATCTAAAACATCTTGAGTCATAACTTTCAACTTACCAGGCAAACGCGGAAGTAACGCAGCAAAACGAGGATCTTTCTCCACAGCAACCACTTCTGCACCTTTTTGCAAAAGTTGCTGTGTGACAGCACCAGGCCCTGGTCCTATTTCCAACACGACATCTGTTGGCTGCACGTCTGCAACCTGTAACATACTTTTGACAACGGAGTCTTCGACAAGAAAATTCTGAGAAAACCCCTTTTTAGCCTCAAGACCTGCTTCTTGCAGAAATGCTTTTAAAACACTTTGTTGGGTTAACAACATAGTTTTAGCGTAATGCAAAAGGTTGTGTCTGCTCAGGAATAAGCTGACCAATAAACTGTTCTGTTAAACCATAACGTTTACGTAGACGTTCTTTATACTCATGATCATAGCGAACAAAATACTCCTGTAAGAGTTCTTTTTTGATCTCTGAAGCTGATTGAGCAAAAGAAGGAGGTTGTGCGTTCTTAAATTCTTCTAGATAGAAAATATAAGCTACGCCTTTTCTAAGCACAGGTTCGCTATAATTCCCCTGCTTCATGCCTTCTAAAACAGAACGATGAGCCTGAGAAATTTCCTTTGCAGAACGAGAATAAGAATCCGAAATACTCAAAGCTGTATCTGTTAAATTCTGGCCAAGAACCTCTAAAGCCACCCTCTGTTGAGTTAAAAGTTGATGAGCCCGCTGTGCAACTTGTAAAGATGCTTCCTCGTTATCTGCTTTAAAAGAAATAACTTTATACAGCCAATGACACTCAGGAGGATGATCCACTAACATTTTCTCATAGCGTGCCCGCACTGCCTTAGGTTGCAAATCTGCAAAAGCTCTAGCATGGACCATCATGCCCTTCATCCTTTGAACCGTCAGATCTGTTTTCACTAAATCCCATGCTTCATCAAAAGTTAAACCCAAACTCTCAATACTAAAAACAATATCAGGACCCAAAGACTGTTCTAAATGTTCCCGTATTTCGCCATCTGAGACTTCAATTTTTTTTTCTTTAGCATCAGCTAAAATAAGTTGGTCATCAATGGCAACTTGCAAGAAATTTCTCCAATTTTCTTGGTAAAATTGATAACGCAGAGGTGTCTGATTGGCAAACTGAGGATATTGCTGAAAAAACACAAGATCCATTTTACGCACAACATCAATGATGGAGATAGGTACCCCATTCACTTTAATTAAAACCCTATTATTGACTTCAAGACGATCCGGATATCCATTAACAGGAAAATCAGAGGAAGGTAGAGCTATTAAAGAAGTAGAAGCTAAACAAAACGCAAGAAGAGGCTTGAACATGGGCCTCATGCTAACAAAAGCTCTATTTTGTTGCTAGGTTCAAAACTTCCTGTGGCCCAACAGAAAATTGACTATTGGAATAAATAGCCCAGACTAAGAAAAGAGCATGTTCGTTTTGAGACTCTATGAGGTATTATCGAGATATTCAAGAATTGCCACTGTCCGCCCTGATTTTAGATACAGGCTTAGTAAGTAATTTCTTAATTAAAATGATTATTGGTCCTGTTAAGATTAGATTTAATCCTAGGGAGAGAACGGCTATTACAATCAATGCATGATTAAGATTTAAGGACAGAGCTAACGCAAGAACGATGACTCCAGCACCCACTTCACCTCGTGGACACATTCCCAAAGATAAAGCCAAGCGTTCTTTCCATTTCGCCTCTTTCCTATAACAAAACAGAGGAAACATTTTGCCTAAATTAGACAGAAAAGTGATGACCAAAACATGCCAACCAACTGTGATGAGGTTTAATGAGCCTATTTTATACTCCAACAGAATTTGTCTTATGGAAGATCCGCTAGTAACACTTCGAGAAATTTCAAGCGCTGGCATAGACAATCCAACTAAAAAGATAAATAAAGCTCCTATCAGAAATTTGACCTTTTTCTCCGAATCTTTTTCAAAAAAATCACACCCTCCTTTCTTTTTAGCAGGCAAAGCTAACATGCATCCTAAAACAAAGGCAGGAAGCAAAACTTCTAATTGTAGAGGATAAATATCCTTAAGATATGTCGTTACCAAATACATCCCCTCACAGATTGTAACAAGAACAATTGAATAGATTAATATCCAGTACCAGTGAATAGGCCACTTCAGAACGTGCATTTTTTTCCAGCTCAAGAATATTAAAATAAAAATCACAGCTAATAACCCAAAAATTTCCCATTTAAAACCTACAATCATCATTTTTATTGGAATCAACAAAATAATAGTGTCAAGATCATCAAAAATTGCCAAAATACGAGCCTTTTTAAATACCCATGTTCCCTCCAAACCAGCTGCAATCATCATGGCAAAAAGAACTCCAGCAGAAGTAGGAGCTGCGAACCGCGCTAAAAGAAGAGCATCTATCCAAATATCAAATTGTGATACCGCAAGTTCATGCTGAAAAAAATAAACAAAGTAGAGTGTGCAAAAAATCCAAGGCAATGTTGCAGCAGTAAAGGCCACAAAGTAATCCCATCCATACTGTTGTAAGTTTGATTTATCGATAGAGAATTCAAGCCCAACATGAATCATAATAAAAGCCAAAAAGATTAATGTTAGGTTTTTAACAATAAGCCCGAACCACAATCTATTTTCATTCCCTAGAAAAACAACAAATTGCGAACATATCAAACCTAGAATAAGAAGAATTGAAAACAGAATCACTTTTTTCATCAAAAACCATAAATTTTAAAATAGTCTTAATCGATACAATTGGGGATAAAACCATTGAATGAATACTGTTCTTCTTCATTTTTTACAAAACAAAACCAATGATCCTGTGAATAAGATTTAAGACACTTATTTTAAACAATATTAGATAATGCTTCTTGTATCTTTGGCAGCGTCACAACCGGCTCTAGACAACGATCTGGATAGCAAATATAAAGTGTTGTTTGACCTTCAAGAGGTTCCTTACCCCTTACAGTAGGAACTAAATCTCTTAACTCTTCATCCGAACCCCGACTCCAAATCACAACTTTATGAGGAAGATAGAATTGCGCAAAAAGTTGAGTTATTTCTTCTTTAAGCTCTTCTTTTTCATTTAAAGCAATAATGAATGTCAAAACTTTTGGATTATAATAGCGCTGCAACGTGAGTAGGTGGTAACAAGCACCTGGAGGATAAAGAGCGATATGCTCGTAAGCGGCACTAAAAATTTGTTCTGCTCGTTTTTTATACTCCTCTACAGCCGTCATCTGATAAAGACGCAGAAAATTTTCTGCTTGCACAGCATTACCTGAAGGTTCTGCTCCGTCATAAAACTCGCAACGTCTTAAAAGCAAATTAGGGTCTTTTCCATTGGTAAGATAATAAGCGCCGTGATCTGCTTTGAAATCATTTTCCAAAATATCCACAAGAGTCAGAGCAAATTCTAACCACTGCGTCCCACGGTCGGCTTCAAATAACGACAACGATGCCTGAATCATAAAAGCATAATCATCTAAAATGCCATCATAACGAGCTTCTCCATCACGCCAACGACGTTTTAACACACCTTCTTCCCATAAATGCTCTCGAATAAATAGAGCTGCTTTTTCAGCAGCATCCAGATACTTTGTTTCTGATAAAACAAGGCCTGCTTCAACCAAAGAGGAAACTGCTAACGCATTATAAGAAGTAATAATCTTGTCATCTTTGGTAGGATGTTTTCTTTTGTAACGTGCTTCTAATAATTTACCATTGAGTTGTTTAATGACGTCTTTTAACTGAGATGCATCCATACGTCGGTAATTAGCAAATTCTTGCCAACCTTGTGGCATGTGTAAAATATTGCGTCCTTTAAAATTACCTGTTGGTGTAGCTCCATAAAATTCACAATATAAAGATGCATCGCCATCTAACTGGTCTTGTAGCTCCTGCCAACTCCATGTATAAAACTGTCCTTCATGACCATCTGTATCAGAATCTTGAGCTGAAAAAAAGCCTCCCCGTTCGTACTGCATCTGCTCTAACAGATAATCAAGGATTTGACAGCTCACTTCTTTATACAGAGCATGGTGAGTATACTCCCAAGCTTCCAAATACACACGTGCTAAAACTGCGTTATCATAGAGCATCTTTTCAAAATGAGGAATCATCCATTGCTCATCGATGCAATAGCGAGCAAATCCACCCGCTAAATGATCGTAAATTCCGCCTCGATGCATCATCTCCAGTGTTCTTTCTACATAGAATAAAGCACGACTATCCACCTTCATTTTGCAACGTTGAAGTAAGAAACAAGCTTGGAAACCTACCGGAAATTTAGGAGATCCCTTCATCCCCCCATAGATAGGATCGGCAGTTTTAAAGAGTAACTCTTCAGCATCTACAAGCTGTTGTTCTGGGGGCAAAACACGCGTCGTAGCATCTTCTACTTGCCCTGCAAAAATATCCACGATTTTACCAGCTTGCATGCAAACAAGCTCTCTTTCTTCTGCATCATTCCAAATTTGTCGAATACGCATCACAAGTTGTTTGACACCCAAAAAGCCACGTGACGCATCAGCGGGTAAATATGTTGCAGCAAAAAATGGTTCTAATTCAGGCGTTAAAACAAGATTCAAAGGCCAGCCCGCTCCTCCAGACATCATAGCCTGGGCAAACTCCATATAAAGGCCATCCACTTCAGGCATTTCTTCCCTGTCTACCTTAATATTAATGAAGGATTCATTCATCAGCTGAGCCACTTCAATGTTTTGAAAGGACTCTGTTTCCATAAGGTGACACCAATGACAGGTCGCATATCCAATAGAAAGAAAAATAGGACGATCTTTTTCACGCGCATCCTTAAAAGCCTCTTCTCCCCAGGGGTACCAATCTACAGGATCATGCGCATGCTGCAGTAAATAAGGAGATTTTTCATGCACTAAGCGATTTGTATAAAGAGGATGATGAGACATATTCTTTATTTTATCTCATGGGTTATAAAACTTAAACGCATTACAAAAAAATTTTGCGTTTTTAAATAAACTAAATCAAATAAACACTTAACTTGTTTATATTTAAGATTTAAAAAAATCAAAAACAACTAAACAATTCCTAAATTCCTGGCTATAAACCACAAAATCAATACCGTGGTTGCAGACCCTCCTACCCAAGTTGCTGTATGCATCCACTTGCGATCCCGGGAGGGAGAACCTCTTACTTCCACAGAACCTAAACCACTTAGATCCGGTGATTGAGCCGAAGGCGTTGTTAAGGAATATAAGACTTGAGGATGGTCTTCAAAAAGTTTTTTATCATCTAATCCGAGAAAACCTGCATATTTTCTTATAAATCCTTGAGCATATACAGGAGAAATGAGCTGGTTAAGCTTACCTTCCTCGATAAGACGTAAATAAGACATGCGGATAGAGGTTCCGCTTTCAATTTCCTTGAGGGAAAGGTGCCGTTCCTCCCTCTTCTTTCTGAGGTAATCCCCCAGTTGTTGTTGTTCTATAGACATAACGCCATTATTTTGAGAGCTTCTGTTTTCGACAAGAGCATTTTTTCAAAATTGAAAATAAGACCTTTAATGCCTTATAATCGTTGCCGTGATTAACACGACTTCTTCAACAACAGCGGCTTTTATTAGTTCGCGAATTTTGGGAATTCCTTTTTGGGTCATGTTAAGCGCTTTGTCTTTGATCCTCTATAAAGAATTTCATGTTTCCCCCTTTATTCTTACTTTTCTTGTAGCGCTAAAGCCCGTTTCTGCACTTTTTTCAACTTATTTAAGTTCATGGATTTATAATGGCAAAAAAAATCTTGTCTGCTCCTTAGCCTTAATTAATTGTTTAAGATTTGTTCCTTTTCTGGGTTTATTTTGGCATACCTCCCCCTGGACGCTTGTCTTTGCATTTGGATGGTACATGGTCTTAAGCCGGGCTTGTGCCCCAGCCTGGATAGAATTATTTAAACATAATTTACCCCAAGAACATCGTTCTAAAATTTTAAGTTTAGGAAATATGTTGGAGTATCTTGGCTCCACTTTATTACCTCTATTATTGGGAGTCGTCTTAGATATTTGGGATCAGTCTTGGCAACTCCTTTTCCCTCTAACTGCCGTATTTGGCATGCTTTCCACTATTTTTCTTTTCCGCATTCCACCTCACCTCAACCTCCTTAAAGACAATGAAAATGACCCCTTAACGCGCCCATGGAGACGCGCCTTTAAGTTGATTCGAGAATACCCTGATTTTCGTCGTTATCTATTAGGATTTATGCTCGGAGGTTCGGGATTAATGATCCTTCAGCCGGCATTGCCAGCTTTATTTGTTGATCATCTTCATCTTTCTTATACAGAGATTATGCTGGCTCTAGCTGTTTGCAAAGGCATTGGTTATACGCTTGCTTCTCCTCTATGGACCCGTCTTTTTAATCGGCTGAATCTTTTTACATTCAGTGCATTTGTGACAATCTTGGCTGTAATTTTTCCTCTATTAATCTTTTTTGCTAATTGGAGTCTCGTGGCTCTTTATTTAGCCTATCTTAGCTATGGCATGATGCAAGCTGGCAGTGAAATGAGTTGGCACTTATCCGCTTTAACCTTCTCTCGAGAAAAAGAAAGCCTTCCCTTTAGCGAAACAAATATCCTTGCTGTAGGCTTAAGAGGATGCGTCATTCCTCTGCTGGGCGGAATCTTAGTCGTCAATTGCTCTATTGTTGTTGTATTGCTCTGTTCTTTCTTGTTGTGCACGGCAGGAATGATTGTCTTAGCTAAAACTCCTAGCTCTCTCGCAAATGCGGCAAGTGAATGACCTCATCTGTAGCGCGACTGTTTTCTCTAATAATGCTATCGATAAGAGGTTGTATTTCGTTCATCTCTCTATACTGTGTGTTATAAATATCTGTAGAATAAAGCTTAGTGTCTGTTGGAGCTTGAGCTAGCATACATCCAGAATCGTCACTGGTATCCACTCTTACTCGAATAGAAACACCAAGAAATAATGGATGTTGTTTTAATTCTTCTGGATCAATACTCAAACGAATGGGAACACGTTGCACGATTTTAATCCAATTTCCGGAAGCGTTTTCTGGAGGAAGCAAAGCAAAAGCAATCCCTGAACCTGCTTTAAAACCTAAAACAGTACCGTGGTATTTAACAGTACAGCCATGCATATCCGCGGTAAATGTAACAGGTTGTCCTATGCGAATTCTTTTTAGTTGAGTCTCTTTATAATTGGCTTCAATCCAGATCTGATCAAGAGGAACCAAATCCATCATGGTTTGACCTGGAATGAAAATATCACCCACTTGCGCAACACGTTGTGCAATAAAACCCGTATTAGGAGCTAAGACTTTAGAATAAATAAGATTGAGATACGCCTGTTTAAAGGCTGTTGCAGCATCTAAAACAATAGGGTGGGTTTCAACACTTACCCCTTCAATCAGCACATCAGCAAGCTCTGCTTGTTGCTGAGCTGCAGCCATGCGAGCTCTTGCAACCAAAACATTAGTTTGATATTGCTCAAACTCTTCTACTGAGATAGCTCCTGTTGCAACAAGACCTTCGCGATGTTTAAGATCTAACAAAGCTTGCTCTAAGACTGCTTCTTGTACAAGCAATTCAGCTCGTCTAACCTTAGCTGTATAGAAATACTCAGCTACTTGTCGTGATACAGCAGCTAGACGATCCTTGGCCAGGTCATACTCTAGTTCTAATTTTGTAGTGTTGAGCTGAACTAATCTCTCTCCTCTTTGCACCAGATCAGGCTCATCTGCAAAAATAGCTTGAACTCCTGATTGAACCTGAGGAGTAATGTGAATAACGTTTCCGTGTACATAAGCATCATCTGTAAAAACATGGATACGAGAATAAAAGAACCAAATACAAAACCATCCAATGCCCACCAATACACACGCCATGAAAAAAATTTTAAACAGAAGCAGTTGCTGACGTTTCTTTTTCTTTACAGTCTCGTTAAACTCTCTCACTTCGGTTTCATTAGGCTCCACAGTATCCTCCTCCCAACGAGCGAATAACCGAAACTATGGCTACCATACGAACCAACCAAACCTGTTGTTCCAAATTTTGCTGACTATATAACGTGTCTGCGGCATTCAAAACTGGGATCTTAGCATCAACTCCCTTAACATATCTTTCACGCGTAAGTTGATAGACTAACCCACTATCTTTTACAGCACGTTCAATCTGCTGCAATCTTTCTTGCGCAGTTTTCAAATTTGTCACCGCATCACTAACATCTTGAACAGCTCGTAAAATCGTTTGGTTATAATTTTGCACTGCAAGCTCTAACTCTAATTGCGCTTCGCCCAGTTTAGCTACCAAATCTCCTCCTGTATAAAGAGGTAGTGTACTAGTGGCTTGCATCCAAATATCCAAAGCTGGATAAGTAAAAAATTTTGTTAAGAAAAAAGAAATAGGCCCTATCATACCCAGTAAATCTAAGTTAGGCAAAAACCTGGCTTTAGCAACCTTAACTCCATAGCTCATGGATTGAATCTGCCATAAACTAGCCATAATATCGGGACGCCTAGAAATTAATTCCAAAGGCAAACTTGATGGCAAAGGAACAGGTTGTTGATAGCTTGCTACAAGTTCAGCACACAACCCTTCTGAGCGACCACATACACTTGAAATATTGCCGACCAAGGCTGCTAGAGCATGTTCATCTAATTCAATTAGACCTTCTATTTGAATTAACAGATCTTGTAGTTCCGCAACCTGTGCATCAACAATATAAGGGAAAAACTCATCTGCCATCCCAGAACTATAACGCTGTTGTAAAAGTTTAAGTAATTCCTGCTTTGTCTGTAACCAATTGGAAATAATGTCTTTTTGAATTCTATGGCTTTGTAAACTAAAATAAGCTTGAGCTATGGTTGTGGAAAGAATCAAACGAGCTTGCGCAAGATCAGCTATTTTTGCTTGGACCTGTCCAAGTTGGGAATAATAAGAGGCGCGATTCTTACCCCAAATATCTATTTCATAGCTAGCTCTAATCAAAGCTGAGGCTGTATTAAACCAAAAATCCGCCTTTTCAATTGCAAAAGCAGCAGCAGGCACATACGTATTATAGTTTGTTTGTTTTTGCCTCCAATAACTGCCCATAATATCTACATAAGGCAACAACTTAGAGCGCACTTCTATTGCTTTCTCAAAGGCAATCCCAACACGTAGATTGGCTGCGCTAATATCAGGATGGCATGACAAAGCAAGATCAACAAAATTATTAAGTTGCGCATCACCAAAAAGTTCCCACCATCTGTCTTGAGGAAAATCTCCTTCATAAAAGGCATCGTGCTGAAGCGCTTCATTTGCAACATCTTTTAGATCAGTGCAAGTGATATCCAAATAGTGCTTAGAAGATCCAACAGAAAGACAGCCAGGAAAAAGAAAGGCAAATGAGAGCATGCCAACAATTCCTTTCTGCGCTAAACTTCGCACCATGTCATCCCCTTTCGTCGTTCAGATTGACCCGTTATTGGAAAGCAAATTGCGTGCCGTGCTGGAGAAAAATAATTTTACTCTGACATGTCCACCCCATACTCTACTGCAAGCCAAAAAAGACCGCCTGTGTTGTACGCTCTACACTTCTGGCAAACTTGTTGTGCAAGGCAAAGGCATGGAGGAATTTATAACTTTTGTTCTAGAACCAGAGGTTTTGGGAACTTTTACTTATGGGCAGCATCATCATATTGATCCAACAGCACGCATTGGGGTCGATGAATCTGGGAAAGGTGATTTTTTTGGTCCCCTTTGTGTTGCTGCTGTATTTGCTGATGAAAACTGCGCTGCTGAACTCCACAAATTAGGTGTTAAAGACTCTAAAAAACTCACTGACAGCACGATCTTAAACCTAGCCACTAAAATAGAAGCCTCATATCCATATTCTATAGTTAGAATTGGACCCGAGCGTTATAACAGTCTTTATCAGCAGTTTGGAAATCTAAATCTATTATTAGGCTGGGGACACGCTACAGCCATTGACGATTTATTAACAAAAGTGTCCTGTACACGCGTAATTATTGATCAGTTTGCTGCGGAACATGTTGTATTAAATGCTTTAAAAAGAAAAAAATGCTCCGTAACACTAGAACAACGTACAAAGGCGGAAGAGGACGTTGTGGTAGCAGCAGCTTCTATTTTAGCACGTGCTGCTTTTGTGAGGGGTTTAGCTTACTTGTCACAAAAATATGGAATAGAGCTTCCTAAAGGAGCTAGTTCCCAAACAATTGCGATAGGAAAGCAACTTGTCAATCAATACGGTCCCGATGTATTGAAGCAACTTGCTAAATTACACTTTAAGACGACAGAGGAGATTTTAAAAGCACCATGAAGAGACTGTTATTTATTTGCATGTCAGTGATACCTCTTTATGCTGCTCCAGTGGAATGGAATGACCAAGAAAGCTTTCCTGCTCCCCCTCCTTTTTATCCTTTTTCTTTGGGTGGCAGCTATACTAACGTTGCACCAGCTGCTTTCACAACACCTGGCACAACAGGGAAGCTTCACTATGTTCAATACGATGCTAACTTTTCTTATACCCATCCCTTTAGCGAAACACATGGCTTAATTTTCGGAACAGGTTGGGTAGGTGTAGATTTAAATTGGGCTAATAACCCGGATTTTAATGAGACCAATTTCAATTATATTGATTTCTCTTTTGGAGGTTTCTCGAAAGTCTTTTCTAATTGGGTATGGACTTTAAACATTGCTGCCTTCTTAGACACCCAGCAATTTTCCTTTTCTGACTATGCTCTATATCAATCTGTGCTCTGGGGAAAATATACTTGGAATCCTTGCATAGAGCTTGATTTCGGTTTCTTATTAGAACTTGGACTAAACCAAGACTTTGTTTGGCCCATCCTAGGGTTTATTTACAACTATAACGATCGTTTACGCCTCCATGCTGTTTATCCAATTGATATGACTTTGGAATACGACCTTATGCCTACCTTGACAGCTGCTGGAGCTGTACGTATTTTAAGAAACCGCCATCGTGTTGCAGATAATGAGCCCCTTCCTCAAGCTGTTTTTCTCTATCAAACATGGGGTTTAGAGTTTGATTTGGAGTATAAGCCTGTACCTTGGTTCTTTGTGAATGGGTTTGTTGGGTCGACTACCCCCGGCAACCTTACAATCTCTAACAGAGATAACACCTCTAGCACTGACTTTAAATTCAAATCTTCTTTTTACGCAGGTCTGAATTCAGCGTTAAGTTTTTAATTTAGCAAGACTTCCCGTTAGAATTATGATAGAATTAGTTTATAATATTTTAAAAATTATGGACTCTCTTAATTCTTGTCGTGTCAGATTTGGTAGATGTTATGAAGGCCTGCGGGACTCTCATCCTTGCCTCAAGGCCCTATTGGTAACTTCTGTCGCCATGCTTGCTATTGGCTTAGCAGCAGCATGGATTCCTTCTATGCCTTCTTCCCTTATTTCTCCTTTTATTAAGATAGGAGGTTCTATGATGGGAAGTCTTATCTTTTTCAAATGCACATTTGGACACAGAGAGGCAGCCTCTCAAGAGGGAAGAAGAATAAAAATTACTTTACTTGCAGGCCTGGCCTTAATCATAGGCGGGGCTGTTGTCCAAGGTCTACTTTCAGGAGGGCCCTCTGCTATTGGACAAGCAGCTCTCTATATGGGGATACCACTTGGATTAAGCTCCCTTATGTCTATCGCTACTAAACGCTTTTCACCTGAAAAATACAAACAACTTCAGCAAACAGAAGAGCTCTAATCATCTTAAAGATCCACGAGTGTTTTTAAAGCTGCTTCAAGACTGGGCTGAGAAAAACGATACCCTTCATCAAGTAATTTTTTTGGATAAACTCTTAAACTTCCCAATAAGAGCTCACTGCTGGCTCCTAGTAGAGCCCTTAACATATGCTTGGGCAGCCTTAAACAAGCGGGTCGATGCAGCACCTGTGCCAGTATCCAAGTCCATTCTAAATTCGTTACAGGCTGAGGACTTGTAACATTAACAGGACCTGTTACCGCAGGATTGTCTATGCAAAATTTTAGAATTTGACATACATCTTGGATGGCAACCCAACTCATCCATTGTCGCCCATCCCCCCATATGCCACCCATCCCCCATCGAAAAACAGGTAGAAGTTTTTTTAAAAAACCTCCTTGACCTAAGACTAAGCCAAAGCGAGCCACTATCACCCTTGTGTTAGGCAAGCTCATATGAAGATCTTCCCAATGTTGGCAAATAGGAGCCAAAACACCTTCTCCAGAGCAACTTGTTTCATCAAGTTCTATAGAACCCCTATCTGCCCCATAATAACCTAGTGCAGAAGCCCCTAAATAAACTTTCACTTTAGCATGCTGAGCTAATGTACGTACAAGCAAAGAGGTGGCTTGATAGCGACTTTGTGCTATGCGCCTTAGCTTTGCCTGGCTCCAACGCCCTGCTATACCCTCTCCGGCTAGATTGATAACAACATCTACATCTTCTACAAGTTGAGGGTCCAAAACCCCTTGTTCTGGGTTCCAATAATGCTCATTGCAAGAAGGATGACGCGTCAAAAGCACTAATTGATGCTCTGCGAAATACTCTTGCAGATACTTTCCTATAAAACCACGAGCTCCAGCAATAATAATCTTCACAGAGTTTTTTTAAGCACAGTTGACCATTAACATGCAAGACGCTACAATCCTGCCCCATGTCAGAACTTAATAAAGATCAGTTAACTGCTTTAGCAAGGTTATGTCGCTTAGAACTTAACCAAGAAGAATTAACTCGACTTTCTTCTGATTTTCAAAAAATTGTCAATTACGTGGCTTTGCTTGATATGGTAGAAACTTCTGATCTTTCTCCTTATTCTCACATGCAGGAGCAAAGTTTTGATACATTGAGGGATGACAAAGTCCAAGAGCCTTTATCACGCGCAGACTTTTTGGCAAATGCTCCCGATCATGTTGGTGGAATGATACGCGTGCCCACGGTGATTCATCATGTACCAAAAAACAGCTAAACAACTTCATCAAGATTTCTGCCAAGGTCATCTAAAAGCTGAAGCAATTGCTCAATACTTTTTACATCGTATTCGTATTTTTGATCCTCAAGTCGGAGCTTTCTTATCTGTATTTTCTCAGCGAGTTTTAGAAAAAGCTCAGCTCTTAGATAAAAAACGCGCTCAAGGCAAAAAGCTGGGTAGACTAGCTGGCATTCCTTTGGCACTTAAAGACAATATTCATGTGAAGGATGAGCTCACGACATGTGGTTCAAAGTTCTTGTCAAATTACCGCGCTGTATTTGATGCAAGCGCGACAAAATTCATTGAAGAAGAGGATGGTTTGATTCTTGGCAAAGTCAACATGGATGAGTTTGCCATGGGGTCTTCTACAGAACATTCTGCCCTACAAAAAACCTACAATCCTTGGGATTTAACACGTGTACCTGGAGGGTCTTCAGGAGGTGCAGCAGCAGCTGTAGCAGCTGGATTAGTTCCTCTTGCTTTAGGCAGTGATACAGGGGGCTCTGTTCGTCAGCCTGCTGCTTTTTGTGGATGTCTGGGATTTAAACCTACCTATGGAAGAGTGTCTCGCTACGGACTTGTTGCTTTCGGTTCTTCGCTAGATCAAATTGGCCCCTTAGCACGTTCGATGGAGGACATTGCTTTAATCATGGAAGTGCTGGGTCGTCATGATCCTTATGATGCCACATCTTTGACTCAACCTCCTTCTCTTGCCCAAGATTGTCAGTTATCACTTAAAGGCAAGCGCATCGGCATTCCTTGGCACTTACTGGAAGGCTTAAATGAGGAAGCTCTTCGAGCTTTTGAACAGGCATTGGACGTTTATAAGAAATTAGGCTGTGAACTTGTTGATATCCATCTTGATATTCTTAAGGCTTCTGTTGCCACGTATTACATCATTGCAACAGCTGAAGCTTCAACTAATTTAGCGCGTTTTGATGGCATTCGCTATGGAGTACGTGCTGAAGCTAAAACTCTGGATGAAGTTTATGTTCGTTCTCGCTCAGAGGGTTTTGGAGCAGAAGTCAAACGACGCATTATGCTTGGAACTTATGTATTAAGCGCAGGGTACCAAGATGCCTTTTATAAAAAAGCAGCCTGCGTCCGTGCTAAGATGATTGAAGCTTGTGAACATGTATTTAAACTTTGCGATGTTATAGCTACGCCCGTAACACCAACGCCTGCTTTCCAATTTGGAGCCATCCAAGATCCTTTGCAGATGTATCTACAAGATATTTTTACGATACCTGCCAACCTAACAAAGTTACCTGCCCTTTCCCATCCTATTTCACCTGTCGCCCATCTACCTTTTGGATTACAGTTGATGGGTCCTAGACAACAGGATGCTCTTGTTTGCGCCTTTGCATTAGCGTACGAGCAGGCAACTTCTTTACCAACGATTGCAAAACTTTTCGATCGGGAGGCTTAATCACGTGGATCCTGCTATCTTTACGCAATGGGAAATGGTTATCGGTCTTGAGGTTCACGTTGAGCTGAATACACGTTCTAAATTGTTTAGCACTGCGCCTAATCGTTTTGGAGATGAGCCTAACACAAACATCTCTGTAGTCTGCACAGGTCAACCAGGATCTCTTCCCGTCCTTAATCAAGAAGCTGTACGCAAAGCTGTTCTTTTTGGTTGCGCTGTTCAAGCTGAGGTCGCTCATTATAGTCGTTTTGATCGAAAATCTTATTTTTATCCTGATAGCCCTCGTAATTTTCAAATTACTCAGTTTGAAATGCCGATTATCCGAGGTGGATACATTATTGCTGATGTTGAAGGCAATCCAAGGCAATTTCCTATTAATCGAGCACATCTTGAAGACGATGCAGGGACATTAAAGCATTATCATACCTTTGCTGGCGTAGATTACAACCGTGCTGGCGTACCTTTGATTGAAATTGTATCTGAACCCTGTTTACACTCTGCAAAAGAAGCTGTTGCTTATGCTTCAGCCTTAAAAGCTCTTTTGGAATACTTAAACGTCTCAGATTGTAATATGGAAGAGGGATCTTTACGTATGGACGTGAATATTTCAACACGTCCCAAAGGCTCCAAAGAACTTCGTAATAAAGTTGAAATCAAAAACATGAACTCTTTTAGTTTTCTAACCTTAGCTGTAGAAGCTGAGTTTAGAAGACAAGTTCATGCTTATCTTGCTCGCCCTCAAGACGATCCAAAAACTATTATTCATCAATCCACATATCGTTGGGATCCTGAGCGTAAAGAAGCTGTTTTGATGCGTACTAAAGAGTCTGCTGATGACTATCGCTATTTTTTAGAACCAGATCTTCCTCCTCTTATTTTAGAGCAGGAGTACATTGATAATTTGCGCGCCCAGCTACCTGAATTGCCTTATGCTCGAGAAAAACGCTATATTCAACAGCTTGGCTTAGCTCATGACATTTCTCAAATTCTTGTTCAGGAAAAGGCTTTGGCTGATTACTTTGAGCAAGCATTAACAAGATGTCCTGGCAATCCTAAGGGTGTTGCAAACTGGATTGTTGTTGAGTTTGCAGGACGCTATAAAGAAAGTGGTCAAACTATTTGGAATTCTGGCCTTCCTCCTCACCGTGTAGGCGACTTAGTGGCCATGATTGAAAAAGGGGATATTACAGGTAAGATTGCCAAACTGGTCGCCGATGAAATGGTGCTCTATCCTGACAAAGAGGTCTGCGCCATTGTGGATGCTAATCCTCTTTTCCGACCCGTACAGGATGAATCAGCGCTTTCAGATATTGTAGACAAAGTATTGCAGCACAATGCTCAATCTGTGGAAGACTTTAAAAGTGGACGTACTAAGGCTTTTGCCTTTTTGGTGGGTCAAGTCATGAAAGAAACACAGGGCAAAGCTTCCCCTGCTGTTGTTAATCGCTTACTGCATGAAAAGATGGGAACAAACTAAGCTCTTGTGTCAGCAGACATGAGTCTTTGACTGTAGCCTAAAAAATCTAGATCTCCTTTACCCTGATTGTGATATCGCTCTTTAATCGCTTCTGGAGCAGTTGCAAACGCCACGCGGTATTTTTGCTTCTTTAAGCTATCTAACAGACCAAATCTTACCAGGTTTAAACTTAACAAAACCAGTGTAGAAGAAAGTACAATCATGCTTGTGTTATCATGTGCTGCAGAAGGTATGCCTCCACCGTATGTGATCCCTAAAATTGCAATGGCAGCTCCAATCAAACACAAAGCAGCAACAGTGTTTAAAACTGTTGAAACAGTTCTGCGATGTTCATCACCATTTGCACCTTTAAAAAGGTGTTTTAACACCAACTGATTGACAACTAAAGAAAAACCAAAGCCTGCGACACCTACACCAATGACCAACATAGGCAATGATGTGGCACTGATAGACATACCAGCTTGCGTAAAAGCTCCCGTAGAAGATAATACGACTGTTAGAAATGTGGCACCAATTAAGAAAATACCCATATTTACCATAAAGGCACGCATCTTACGGTTTGTTTCGGTATTACCTTTTTCCGCCCATCTAAAGACTTTTTGGATCCCGCCAAGAGCAGAGTCCTTGACGCCAGAGAGAGCGTCTCCAATCTTATCCCCTACAGCACTCATACTTACTATTCTTCTTTTTTAAATTATTTACTACTATTATAGCACATAATTTATTAATAAACAATGTTATATAAAATTAATTTTAACTTAACAAAGAATTAAAAAAGAATAGTAATGGGGTCCCACGCAATTAAACCTTAAGAAGTCGCGGCTGGAAACTTAGGAGCCTTGGCTACCCTGTACACGTGGGTAATAATGCCTATAGAACCTCCTACAGCGATCAAGACTGAGCTCTGTAGCAAGTTAAGGTGAAAAGCCATGGTGAACAAGAAACCTGCAGCACCCGCTGCTGCAACCAGGGCAAAGACCCAAGCTGCAAGCCAGCGCTTGCCTTCATCAGACTTACCTTGGCAAAACTTGACAGTTGCAATGACAGGCATAGCCAACACCGCTGACCCTATAAGGATAAACATGGGCGCAGCAAAAGAGCCAATCGCTGCTGTGATACCGATGGGTAAAATTTTAGCTCCCATAATCGCCACAGCCACAGCAGGAAAGGCCATGACTTTGATTAAACCCAAAAAGCCATTTACAGGGATCGTTAGGCAACGCGCCCCAACAGGGTGATTTTGATAAAATTTAGCTTTAGTAGTCTGAACCCAGTATCCAAAAGGATTAAACCAATGATTACTCAGAGTTAACCCATCTTTAACGACGGCAAAAGCACCACTCACCTTTTCACTCAGACAAGATGAAGAAGGACCAGATGAATGAGCTGTAGGCTCTCCCCGAGTACAACAACTTAGTAGGTATACCATGGCGGGCAGTATATAAGAAATTCTAATTTTATGTTATTAAAATAAAAAATTTATAAGATCTTTAATATAGCACCTTGAAGTTTACGTGATTTTTAAAATCAGGCATGACTTCTTAAGAAAAACCTGATAAAATAAGGGCTGTGTTGAAAAAGTCCTC
>JAFEGP010000050.1 GCA_018239815.1 Verrucomicrobiota bacterium
ACTCATAACCCGTCGGTCCCTGGTTCAAATCCAGGTTGCCCCACTCTTTTCAAATCCTTCTCAGACTATGCGCTAAGGGGGTTAAGGAAGAGTTTCAAAATACGGTTTACTCCCCTTCATTTTCCAAAATGGTGCACTGTTGGTGCACTACTCCACAACAAATGGCGAAAATCATGAGTCTGAAAATGGCTCTTTTGAAAAGGCGAAAATAGGCACTTTTTCCTATCAAGTTGATTTTCAAATGCACCAAGAGTGCACCATTTTCAAAACTCACGATCATAAAAACAGTAAAAACCAAGAGGGAATAGTCAAAAACAACATCTGTTTAACTATCAGATGTTGTGATTTTTTTCCTCTTAAGTTACGATTTTCGACCTATTTAAATGGAGCATCAATATGGCCTACATTCAAGAAAGAAAAGGCAGGGATGGCAAACCTTGCTACCGCGTTCAAGTTCGATTAAAAGGATATCCAGTCCAAACTGCTACTTTCGAAAGAAAGACTGATGCCAAGCTTTGGGCTCAGCAAACGGAAAATGCCATTCGCGAAGGAAGACACTTTAAAACTACTGAAGCTAAGAAACACACACTGGGGAATCTTATCGACCGTTACCTGGCTGATATCCTCCCTAACAAACCCAAAAATTTACGCACAGTATCTGCACAGCTCCTATGGTGGAAGCAGCAGCTTGGCAGCTATGCGCTAGCAGATGTAACGCCAGCCCTCATTGGAGAATACCGCGATAAATTAGCTAAAAACCCAAGCTATAAGGGCAAGCTTCGATCTTCTTCAACAGTTGTTCGATACCTTTCCGCTCTTTCACATACTTTCACTGTCGCCATTAAAGAATGGGGATGGCTTGAAGATTCTCCGATGAGGAAGGTCATTAAACCAAAAGAACCCAGAGGTCGCGTTCGTTTTTTAGATGACTCTGAAAGAGAAGCTCTGCTCCAAGCTTGTAAGAATAGTAGCAATTCCTATCTCTATACTGTAGTTGTGCTTGCCTTATCCACAGGGATGCGTCAAGCAGAGATTATGAATCTGAAATGGACTGATATCGATCTACAAAGAGGACGAATTACCTTACAGGAAACAAAAAACGGCGAACGAAGAGTTGTTCCTATTGCAGGGCTGGCACTGAAAGAACTCCAAAATTTGAGTCGTATCAAACACAAAGATCTTGGCTTTGTCTTTCTTAGTAAAAATACTCACCAACCTATTGACCTGCGTTTTCCATGGGAAAAAGCTTTAAAGACCGCAGGAATCAAAAACTTTCGTTTCCATGACCTCAGACACTCAGCTGCCTCATATCTTGCAATGAATGGCGCTAGCTTGACTGAAATCGCAGAAGTCTTGGGACACAAAACACTGTCCATGGTCAAGCGCTATGCTCACCTCAGTGAAAGCCATACGGCAGGGGTAGTTGCCAGCATGAATGAAAGAATCTTTGGATAATTATGGAAAATGAAACCCTTTATCCATCAGATTTGCTTCTGAAAGCTGATATGTGGCTCCTCTCCACTGCCATTTTCTTAGTCTTAGATCTACAAATCAATGAATACACTTCCCTCTTAAATGAGAGCAAAGCTTCTGAATGTCATGAAATACATCAATTAGCAGTAGGCAGCTTCCAGGCCAAAAATTTAACCCTTCTTTGGGATCCAATTACATATGACTATTGGGTAAATCCTGATGAATTTCTCTCATGGTGCATCAAAAAAGAGATCTGCAATGAATCTACACTGATTGATTTTTATGTAAATACCGTCAGGCCTGATAAATTATCCGATGCTTCTTCAAAAATTTCACAATTCAGGAAAAAGCATCCTGCAACAGTGAGCAAAGAAAAAACCTTAGCGTTGGTAGCTACGAAAATAGCCAAAAATCCAGATATCATTCTGGATGAGCTTGTTAATGATAAGCAAATCAGAAGCAACGAATACTCCGGTTCTTATGATCTCACTACTCTCAAGAAGTGGATTCAAGAAGCCTACCCTCAATTTCGAAAATCAGTGGGAAGACCAACCAAATCTTCTCTAAAGCAATCATAAAAATAGCGCTCAAATCTTTGAAAATAATTTTCAAGAATTACGCGCTATTAACATCCTTGGATTTCTATTTTAATTCACTACAAAAACAAGCGATATCGTTTGTTGTTGTGCAACGTTGAACCATAGGAATTAAACATGGAATCCGATCAAGAAAGAACAAGGCTCATCCCCTGCATGGATTGGCCAAAATATCATCCTTGGCCACCAATCGGTGGGCTTAGACACTTAATATTTTTCGCAAAAACCAATGGTTTTGAATCTGTCATTCGACGCGTGGGCAGAAGGGTTCTCATAGACGAAAAGAAGTTTTTCGAATTTGTGAAAAAAAAGAATGAAAAAAATGAGAGCCCATAGTGACTAACGCCCAAACACTCCCATGCTCTAAAGAATCTGAAATGATGGTGATCGGGTGCATGCTCACAAACCAAGAAGCACTACAAATTGCCTCTGAAGGATTGGAAGACCGTTCTTTCTATTTTAAAGAACATCAGCTCATCTTCAATACTTTAAAAAAATTTCATAAGAATGGGAAAGCGGCCGATCTTCACCTAATCATGGAGGAGTTAAAGACTCAAGATACTCTCGAGGAAGCTGGTGGAATCGGATATTTAGTATCATTAGCCCAATATGCCGGGACTTCAGCATATGTAGAAGAATATGTTGAGATCATTAAAAACAAATCCATTTTGAGGGAAATATTTCGTCTAGGACAAGAAGCCGAAATAGCGGCATTAAACGATCCTAATACCCCAACTTCGATACTGGAAGAATTATCCATCAAGCTAAAAAGGCTTGAAAGCCGGCAATGTCAAAAAATCCCAATCCTTGATGCTTCAGAACGATGGAAAAAGGAAGAAGAATTTTTAGCCAAATACAGAGGCAAAAAATATCTAGGGCTAAGAGTCCAAAAAATAGAGGAATTCAATGAACATCTTCTTGGCTTAAGAGGGTTGATCCTACTTGCTGCTGCCCCAAACGTCGGAAAAACAGCTTTAACGGTTCAAACTGCTATTGACGTTTTATCCACTGAAAAAGACGCCTGTTTAGTTTATTTGTCGCTAGAAATGACAGAGGAGCAAATTTTTAGAAGGATGCTTCTCCATTTGTCTGGCATCGATTTTCATAATTTTGTCTTTGGTAGTCAATCTCAGCAAGAACTTGATAGCGAGGGAAGATTCGCTTTTTTTACCCCTGAAGAAATAAGAGCTATTGATAAAGCGAAGACTACAATCATAAATTTCGACCAGAGATTACAAATAGTAGACCAATCTACATACCCTTTTATGGATGCAAGAACGATCATTCATTATGTGGAATCATTAAAGCAAAAAACAAGCTGTAGTAGAGCCCTTGTCGTAGTCGATTATCTTCAAGTGTGGCCAGTTATTACCCATACTAGGCTTATCGAGAATGAAGCAGACAAATGGCGTATAGGAGAAATGAAAAAAATAAGAGATGCCCTGAGGGATGACCCCATAATTGTTATATCCGAAGCAAGAAAACCAGGCCAAAATGACGATGTTTGGGGAGGTGATCTATCAGATGTTATGGGGTCAGCAAGGGGAACATACACACCTGATGTCGTAATGCTTTTTTCCCAACTACAGCCAAAAACACTAAAAAAATTATGGGAAGCAAAAAAAATGCCGGTGGTTCCCATAAGAGAGGGACAGCAAGATATCAACGATGAATCGGAAAGAATAGGATCGTCAATTATATCTTTGCTCGCAGATGTAGGAATATCAATATGTAAATTAAAAGTGCCTAAATGTCGCGATGGAATGAAACGATTTATCACGCTCATGATGTTTCACTTTAACAGGAATCAATTCACTCCGATTAATTGGGCAAACATCAAGATGCTCGTAGAACGCAAGCTAGCAGCCGAGAAATAATATATGCATGAAACACTAAATATTGTTTTTGAAAAATATAAAGAAAAGCACAAAGAAGTTGAAAAATACCTAAAGAGTCAAGGTGAAATACAAATAACATTCTCAGTCGCACACATAAAAAAACTTCTAAATTCTGGAAAAATACCAAAAGAACTCGGGGAATGGTTTTTAAAAGATTATGAAAACATAGAAAAGCGACTCTTTCAGAGACGGGAGTTTCTTAAAAGTTATCCTGATAACCCTATAGAAGAAAGATCTCTTACTTTTGAAGAAGAGGCAAAACTTTATGAAGATATGTTCCTCAGCAGTCAATTCTTAATGTACCTCATTCAAAACAAACACCTTCTCGAGAAAGAAGAATCTTTAATGACAGCCCAAGGCCTTTTTAATGACATTGATACTGTTGAAGAATTTGGAGTAGCAAACTGCATTTCCAATTCACTTTATCATCTTAGAGAGCTTCTGAAAACAATGAAGCTAGTGAGCTTATACGAAGGGTTATTTGAAGCAAAAAGTAGCGTCAGAAACTCAAAAGGAGAAGCTATTAGCTTGACCTACACCTTTCCAGCACACACAGAAGAAGAAGCTCAAGCAATTTTGAAAAATTACCAATCTACAATGGCAACAAAGGGGTTAAAAGTGTGGATGGCTTATTGGATTATGGCCAACAAACTCGGTCGCGTTGAATATAGTTGCCTGATGATAGATGTAATGAAAATGGTAGCAGATGAAGATCGGGAGGCATTTTTTAGCGTAAAAGAAAAAGAAGAGCATTGGGCTCTTACCAAAATGCTGAGACTATCAAAATTGTCGCGAGAAAGAAAAATCAGAAAAAAAGGCACGAGTACTGAAGTTCTCCAGTGGGTAGAACAACCCTTTCTAGAAATCCAAGGCGGAGAAAAAGAAATCACTGCCGAAGATAAGTATCCTTTAACTGTATCTGTTCGCGTTTTAATGCCACGGATGGACAAAAAGGGATTCGCTCCCACTATATACAAGAATAATACTGCATTGCTAAGTCCAAGCGATACTCTGCTGGCCTTTCTTCTTCAGACTCGTGCCGGCCAAATGAATCGAGGGTCTAAAAATCTCCATTACGATTGGGACTTTATATTTGAAGCTGGAAATCTCCAACCAACGGCACTATCCAACCCAAGAGGAGCCAAAGCTAAGGCTAGAAAGAAAATGGATCGCCTGCAAAAAAACGAAATTATTGAAAAATGGAATGAAGAGCTGATGGGAGTTTGCGTAACCCCTAAAAAGCAAACTAGGAAAGAATGTGACAAGGATAAAAAGAATATTACTTAGGGCAAATGGTTACACAACTTAGGGCAATGAGTTGCGCAAATTGGGGGAGTGGGTTACGGATGTTAGGGTAATGAGTTACAATTTCCAGAGGAGAAACCAGTTCATTAAGGTATTAAGACATTAAGTCATTAATAGCGGAGATCGCCCTCGCTTTAAAGCGGGGCGATCGCTTCCCTAGTTAAAAAAATCACAGATAAACCAAAAGGAGACTAAATGAGCGAGATGACATATAAACTTATCAAGGAGGATGGAGATTTTTTGGGCCTGACTTTATCCAGATTTTATTGTCTTTTTATAGTAGCGGAATACTTTAACTTACTCTCGGTTCACAAAAATCCCAGCCTCTTTGAATTGAATGGTAAGGACAACTGTATTCACTACAATAACAGCGAATCCCAAGCTATTGCAACATCACTGCAACAAGCATATGATCTTTTTACAAGCAATCTTGACACCCTCACAAATGAATCTCTACGAAAACTTATTCAACTTGAAGAGATTGAGCCGCTTCCAGGTCATCTAAAAGTGACCTCTGAAATGAAAGAACAGGTTTCCAAAATCGTAATGAATATTCCTGGATTCAGTAAATGCCGGATTATCGATCCTGATGATCCCTATGTTGACTATGAGGATTTCTTGGAACTTTGGATTTTTCATAACCGTCATGTGGATTTAAAAAGGGTTGTCGATTTTTTTAAATCTGGAAAAACAAGTATCCAGCGCCTTACGCAGGACAATAAGGTCCATTCTAGAAAATAAAACAAAAATTTGATAAAATGTATTTATATCATGGCACATGAACTACATGGATGAAAAAGACCAAAATTGACCAATCTGGACTAACTGAAAGGCAAATCAAAGCCCTTCCCCACTTTATAGGATCAACTTCTGAAGCAGAGGCCTGTCGTCAAGCTAAGCTTGCTAAACAAACCTATTACGATTGGCTCAAAGAACCTGCTTTTAGAAAATCCTTAAAAGATCTAAGAGACCGTGCATTGGAAAATGCTGTAGAAACGCTTAAAACCCACGCCACAAGAGCCGTTGGTGTTTTGGTTGGACTCTTGGATCGCGATAACCCCTCCCTCCAAAGAAACGTTGCCAACGACATTTTGGGGCATGTAGCAAAATTCAAGGAGTTAAACGAACTGGAAATGAGACTTGAAGCCCTTGAAGGGAAATTAAAATAGGTTTGACTATGCGGATCACTTCCAGACTCACAAGAATCGAAGAAAAGGTCTTGGAGAGTGGGCAAACATGGACTATCTTCTCAATATCCCATTACGATGACCCAAGCGAAAGAAAAGCAGCGGAGGAGAGAATCATTAAGACCTATGTCAAGGAAGGCAATCCCATCCCCACTCATCGCATCTTCATTAGAGAAGTTCCCTGTCCGGGAAAAAATCAAAAAGAAGGGTTCTTAAGTTCTTTTAAGAGCAATTGCTCCAGAACATGATCATCATGATTCAGTTCTTTTCTGGGTTTTTGTCTGCCTCATTCCCTCCACTTAATTCTGCTTCTATGTCTTTCACTGTTGGTAGACTGGATTTTAGCTCTTCCGGTATTGCTTTTGTAAGCATGGTTTCATATTCTACTACTCCCATGGGTCGTTCAATACCCCTAAAGGCGTACTCAGCAACGACTTTATTTCGAACTTTGCAGAGTAAAATCCCAATCGTTGGATTATCAGTAGGATGCTTGACCATATCATCAACCGCTGAAAGATAAAAATTCAATTGACCTGCATCTTCTGGTTTAAAGGCCTTAGTTTTTAGCTCCACAACGACAAAACAACGAAGCTTGACATGATAGAAAAGCAAATCGATATAGAACTGCTCTCCCCCAACAGTAAGCGGGTATTGATGCCCCATGAATGCGAAGCCTTGTCCCAATTCAATCAAGAACTTCTGGATATGGTTAACCAATCCATTTTCCAGGTCTTTTTCCAAGTGTTCCTTGTGTAAAGTAAGGAAATCGAAGACATAGGGATCTTTGAGTGTCTGCTGTGCTAAATCTGACTGGGGAGCCGGCAGGGTCATTTTGAAATTTGTGATCGCCTTGTCTTCTCTCCTATAAAGATTATTTTCGATCCAAATAGTGAGTATGCTGCGGCTCCAGCCATGCTCTATGGCCTTCGAGGCATACCAAAGACGCTCATCATTATCTTTTATTTTTTGAAGAAGCAGAATATTGTGACCCCAGGGAATGTCAAAAATGGGTAAGGATTCAAATTGTCGCACAGCTTGTGCGACTTTTTCATAGGCGCTAAAGAAAGCTCTCATTCTGAAGATATTAGCTCTTGAAAACCCCTCTACTCCTGGGAATTCATTTTGAAGGTCCTTAGAGATCCTTTCTAATACCTTACTACCCCACCCCTCCCTCTCTTGTTTCTCAACGATATCTCTGCCAAGTTCCCAATACAGCTTAATCAATTCCCGACTGGCAGCTATAGCAGCCTTAAGTTGGGTGTTTCTAATTTTTTCTTTAATTTCTTTTAGAAACTCATTGTATCCAACCAGGGATAAATCATTAGAATTAGTATTGGCTAAAGTTTGTTGAACCATCAATATGCCTTTTAGGTAGGAAGAGATTTTTTCATGTCATTGGCGAAATGTCAATCGTTTTCAAAACCTTTGGATGAATGTGCTACATCTTGATCCATTTCGTCACAACTGATAGCGACATTTAACAAAAAAACTGCTACGATTTTCTCTATTCGCAATGAAGAATGCTATGAGTATTCTTAAAACAAAACGGCTGATTTTACGACCTTGGAAAGAAGCAGACTTGGCACCATTTGCTGCGCTGAATGCTGATCCTAAAGTCATGGAATATTTCCCATCCATTTTAACAAAAGAACAGAGTGAGGCAACCCTAAAATCTTCACAGGCTCACATTGAAAAATATGGCTGGGGAAAATGGGCTGTTACTCTCATAGAAACTGGTGAATTTATAGGTCGAATTGGTTTGGAGGAACTAGATTTTCAAGCCAATTTTTCTTCAAATATTGAGTTGGGTTATCGACTTGCTTTCGAACATTGGGGTAAAGGCTATGCATCAGAAGGAGCAAACGCAGCGCTTAAATATGGATTCAATTATCTTAATCTAAATGAAATCATCGCCTTCACACCGGTGCAAAATATGCTTTCCAGGGCTGTTATGAAAAGAATAGGAATGCATCATGATTCAAAGGACGATTTCGATCACCCCAAATTACTGGAAGGCCATCCTTTACGAAGGTATGTGCTTTATCGCATTAGCCAGAAAGAATGGGTCGCTCAACAATCAGATGAAGGATTAACCGTCCGGAAATGCAAAACGGCAGAAGAAATTAAAGCAGCGATTGAATTTAGGCAAAAACATTTTTTTGATGAGAGGGGCATCCAAGATCCCTATGTTTGGACATTTGGTCATGAAAGTCATCATCATTTTACCCTAAAAAAAGGAAATAATCTCATTGGCTATGCTCATATTCAATATTGGCCAAATCATAGAGCTGCGCTAAGAATCATTGTCATCAATCAAAAACAAAAGCGTAAAGGCTACGGTTCTTATCTTATGCAATACTGTGAACAAGTTCTTAAAGAAGAGGGCATCCAAACCTTACATACAGAGGCGCATCCCACAGCACTCAAATTCTATGAACATCTGGGCTATAGCAAAATGCCTTTTGATGATCCAGAAGGACACCCTTCTGATAAGCAGGACACTCCTCTGGGGAAAAAATTATTATGAATAGACACCAAAAATTCAATCGGCCATCAGCATTAAAACCAGGCGATAAAGTTGCTATTATTTCTCCTTCATCCGGAATGCCTTTTCTTTTTCCTTGGGTATATGAGCAAGGAGTCAACCGTATCAGAGAGATTTTTCAGTTAGAACCTGTTGAATTTCCCTCAGCTCTCCGAAGCCCTGAATACTTATCTCAAAACCCTAAAGTTCGCGCAGAAGATATCAACGTCGCTTTTGCTGATCCTTCCATCAAAGGTATTATTGCAACGATTGGGGGAAATGATCAGATTAGAATTCTTCCCTACTTAGATAAAGAGGTCATTCAAGCAAATCCACAAGTCTTTATGGGATACAGTGATTGCACAAATCTGCACCTCTTTTTGTGGAATTTAGAAATTGTTTCCTATTACGGAGGCGCTGTAATGACTCAATTTGCAATGGGTGGTGGTATGCAAGATTATACCATTCAATCCATCAGAAAGGCATTATTTCATCCTCCTGTAGGAAAAATATGTCCATCTCTTGAGTATAGTGATGCTGATTTAGATTGGGCAGATAAGAGCAATCTGAATAAGAAAAGACCGATGTATCCAGGCACCAACTGGTACTGGCATAACAATCAAGACACTGTAATCAAAGGAAGGTTATGGGGAGGATGCCTTGAAGTTCTTGATTTGCATTTATCAATTAAAAGGTACTTACCTATACCAGAACAACTTGATCAGACCATTTTGTTTGTAGAGACTTCGGAAGAAATGCCATCAGAAGGATTTGTCTATAGGTTCTTTGCAGCTCTTGCAGAATTAAATCTTCTAAATAAGTTCCAAGCAATTCTTATGGCCTATCCCAAAGCCCAGTTTTGTGAAAAACAACCTCCAGAAGGCAGAGAAGCCTTCATTGTTAATCAACAGAACGCTGTGAAAAATGCTCTCAAGGATTATAAATCTAACCTCTTAGTGGTCTTTAACATGAATTTTGGTCACACTGACCCACAGATTATTGTCCCAAGCGGAGGTGATGTGCAAATCGACTGCAAAGCAAAAACAATAGAATTTTTATGAAGGGAGGGACCGATGGAATCAAAAGATAACATTTCAGAAAAGATTGAATTCTCAGACTTCCTGAAGGTGGATGTACGCGCAGGAACTATCGTCAAAGTAGAAGACTACCCTGAAGCCAGAAAACCTGCGTACAAGTTGGAAATCGATTTTGGACCTTTAGGAAGCAAGCGATCTTCTGCCCAAATTACTCAGCATTATTCCAAAGAAGATCTATTGGGAAAGCAAATTATTGCTGTCGTTAACTTTCCCCCAAAACAAATTGGGAAGTTTATTTCAGAAGTATTAACGCTTGGACTACCAGATGAGCATGGCAACGTAGTCCTTACTGAACCAACCAGGAAAGTACCGAATGGAAGTAAACTGTTCTGAATCTTGTTTTTTACTAAAGCTTGGGTATTTGAGCAAATTCGTCAGAGTAAGGAAATAAATTGGAAATAGAAAGAAGCATTCAGCCCATTCTCTTAGATCATCAGCAGCTTTTGGCTTTAGTGCGCAAGGCTTTTCCACATTGCCAAAAGATTGATGGATGGAAAATTCTTTCCGGAGGAGCTCTCAATACGACATATCAGTTCCAAATAGGGCCTGACCTCTTTGTCATAAGTCTCTACGCAAGAGATAGATCTCATTGCAAAACTGAAAAAGCTATCCATGCTCTCATCGATAGTAGAGTTTCTACTACAAAACTTATTTATGCTGATGAATCTCATGAGCCCTGGGCCTTTTCTATTTTTGAATTTTGTTGCGGAGTTCATATATCAGAAGTCTCAAATGAACATAAAGTCTCTTTGTCTTTTGATCTTGGACGAATGCTTTCATCGATCCATTCCTTTAAATTTCCTGAAGCTGGGCTTTTTGGAGACGGTATTGCAATAGGACATTCTTTTAAAAGTGGCTCCAGTCCCTATCTTGAAGAAACATATTCAGTTTTGTCTAAAAATAAAGACGTAAGATCGCGATTAGGTGAAAGACTGACAGATGAAGCCTTGATCTTCATTCAAAAAAATAAGGATTTTTTCCCAATCGTTAAAGAAAATAACGTATGTCTTACGCATTCTGACTTTAAACCAGTGAACTTATTATACCAACCATCCGGAAAAATCTTTGTTTTAGATTGGGAATTTGCACATGCAGGCATTGGAATACTTGATTTTGCTATTCTTTTGCGCCACCGTAAACAATTTCCATTGGATATCAATGCATTAAAGAATGGTTATACAAGTTCTGGGGGCGCTCTCCCTATTGAATGGTTACGCTCTGCTCTCATTACTGATTTTGTAAATATCGCAACTCTTCTTGAACATCCAGCCGAACGACCCCAGCTCTTTCATCAACTAAGAGATACCATTCAAACGACTATTAATCATTGGGAGTCCGCTGAAATATGTATAAAGTAGTAGTCGATTATGCACCTTCCGAAGCTGATAATGCCGTTATAAGAGAAGGCATTACTGCATTCAATGAGAGTATATTAGGAGAGAGAGATAAAGAATTTTCCATTTTTTTGAAAAATGATGTGGGCAAAGTTTGCGGTGGGATCCAAGCATTCTTAGGTTCTGAATCCATTTATATTGAAATATTGTGGGTAGAAAGAAATCTTCAAAAACAAGGATATGGAAAAAAATTGTTAGATGCTGCTGAACAAGAAGCTATTAAGAATGGATGTGTTTTTTCTGCGGTAGATACTTTTGATTTCCAAGCAGAAGAATTTTATTTGAAAAATGGTTATGAACGGATCGGTGAACTAAAGAATTGTTGGCATGGTCATTCAAAAATGTTTCTAAGAAAAAACCTAAGACCATCAAGTAAAGAGCTATGAACGTTGTTTTTCGCTTTGCCCCTGCTGAGCCTTCTCAAATGGCTTTACTTCATCGATGGTTTGAGCAAAAGCACATCAAAGAATAGAGTTCTTCTGAAACCTA
>JAFEGP010000051.1 GCA_018239815.1 Verrucomicrobiota bacterium
AGGTTTCAGAAGAACTCTATTCTAATTCGAGCCACTCTTCATCTTCCTTTGTCCACACCTATAAATGAAACCCATATACGTCAAGCTATGCTTATGACGTTATTTTTTTCTGTTCATCAACATTCTCAAGAGGCTAATTGTTATGCTGTAGCAGCAACTTGTTATCTAATTGGTAATCATCCAGACAAGTTTTTACAGCATCTTTATTCTCTCATGCAGCAAGGATCTTTTAAAATAAGAGGACAAGAGGTGCCCTTCTTTTTATTTTTTCCCTATCTCAACTCGCACCAAGCTTGGTATGACCATCCCTATTCCTTAGGAATTGATCATTTGTGCCGTACTACAGCTGTTAAAGAAACACTGTTGGCATGTGGCATTTCAGAAACAACTTCTGAAGCACTTCCATCTTCTTATACTCCGTTAGAAGCTTTACTATGCTTAACTTCAAAATTGAACAACTCTTATTTAGAAACAATTTTAAGATTATATCTACAAAGCTTCCAGGAGAGCCTTTTAGTCCGCCTTTTTATTTACCAACAAGAGTTTTTAAACATTAATTTTATTGGAGCAGAGTACGGTCAAACAAGCTTGAAGACTGTTCACGACTTGCTACAACAAGAACTTCTAACTTTCCTAGACTTTTTACCCAAAAAAATCGCATTAAATGTGACTAACTCAATTGCATCGAGATTTTTTTTCTTTAATTTACCACCTTCTTCTCTTCCGGCTTCATTGACAGAATGTGAACACACAGGTTCTCATCAAAAAGCGTTAAATCGCTGCATGCGTTTGTGTTATATCTATGGAAGCAGCCTGCATATTTTTCATTCTTTTAGAGAACTTAGAACAAATATGATGAATTTAGTCCCCGAGATCATTCAAAAAAGATTAAGTCAACGTTCTTCAGACCTTGGAGCACTTAGCCTACTTCCAGCTCAAATGCTTATTCATTTAAAATTCCAAGAACTAGCCAAATTTTCTACCCATAGTTTTTCTTCTCAACAACCGTCTTTGAAATTCCCTACGCCCAGTCATTTTTTACGCTGCGATGATTTATTATTTTGTAAACATGGTAGTCATGAAGCCTATGTTTTATCTGAAGTTGTCCCCGACTCCTTTAATCTTGTTATTGCTTCAGAGGCGACACGCACCTCTGAGATCTTAGAAGAATTGAATGCCTGCCTCCATCATTATTATCGTCATCAACTCCCTTCATGTTTACTGCTACAGTTAGCACAACATGCTTTCTATCTTTATCTTCAACCTCATTCTTGGATCTCTTTGCCTACAGAAATTTGCAAACAACATTTAGAACACATCATCATACAGGGTACACAGCAATTAGAAACGGCTATCTCTCAACAACAAATTCTAAATATAGTCTTCTTTTGTTATCCCTTTGAAGAGGATTGTCAGACTATCATACAACGGTTAAAACTATCTTCAATAGCCACTCATGGTGATTTCATTGAGCATCTTTTAAAAAAAATTGATCAGGAAGATCGTGAGCGAGTGCAAGTAAAAATCCAGCAGTATTACTCTTCTTGTCTTGTTAGGGACCTGCAAGACTTTTGTCAAGCTCTGTCCATACAAGTCTCTGCTCCCCTGCTCAAAGCAGAATTAGAAAGCAGAATCGTATCTGAACACACTCATAGTTATCAAGTTGCATACAGACTGCGTAAAATTTTAGCAAAAAAAGGTCGTTATTTTTCTCAACAACGCATCATGGATGCTTTAATCCAACATGCGGGTGCTAAGCCCTGTATTATGCTAGGAGACTTGAACTATGCTTATGTTTTAAAAGACAACTCTAAACATAAACATGCTATTGCTGAGTTTGATTTTGTTCACCGAGAAATACGTATTTTTACGGTTCACAAACATCATTATGACGCCACACCTTGGGAGCACCCAAAAGGCGGCAGCTTTGTAATACCGAAAGCCAAAATTGTTTGAGACAAACATTTTGGCTTTCTACATTTAAACATTAAGCTTAATAGCTTTTTTATTGGAAGAATCTGAGGCTTTCTGAACTTTTAAAAGGTGAAAAGACCCCATAAAATGCTCGTAGTTTTTATCCATTTCTTCCATTTCTTGTCTTGTTCCATCCTTATAGACAGTAAAGATCTGGTACAAGACATTATTTGCTAAAAATAACATGCCTCTAAAGAAAATATCTTCGCTTTTAACCAGAAATTCTAGGCCTTTATATCCTTGAAAGTCTTTCATTTGCATATACAGAACTTCCGCTCCTGGCAAAGCAGATAACATGCCGCCAAAACCGTCTTGTAAATTAACTTCAGGACGACTCATGTCAATCTCTGGTGGATAAGTCCAAACAGAAACAACATACACCGCATTTTCTTCAGGTTCACTTAAATAAGTTTGATAGAGAATAGACAGGTCTGTTTTTGGAATATCTATCTTTTGTTCTATTTCTTGCGGTTCAGTTGGCAATTTAATAGTAAAATTACCCTTACTTGAAGTGAAAGACTTCCAGGTATCTTTGCTATCATCCGACTTTGTCACAGTCTCCTTACTCAGCTGTGAACCTCCTTGACTGGTATTCTCCGTAGCTTGCAGAGGGAAGGAAATAATTAAACCACAGGTGAGAAGCTTAAACAAATTATTACTAACCATAACAAAAGTCCTTTTAAAAACGTTCCTTACTTAATTCTACGATAAATTAACTTTATTAAGTAAATAATTTATTATACATTCATTCTCACATTCTTGCGCTTATTCTCTTGGTCATGTAGAATTTTTTCATGCTAAAGACTGTTGCCATTATCCCTGCTCGTTTAAAGAGCAAACGCTTTCCAGGAAAAGTTCTAACTAATATAGCAGGAAAATCTCTTCTAAGAAGAACTTACGATCAAGTCCGCCAATGTGACATGCTAAGCAAGATTATTATTGCTGCCGATGATCCCACTGTTATGCAACATGCTCAAGATTTTGGAGCTGAGGTAGTCATGACTGACCCTTCTCATCCTACCGGCACGCATAGGGTGGCTGCAGCTGTTCAACAATTGGCCTTAGACGCTGATATTGTGGTCAATGTTCAGGCTGATGAACCTTGTCTAGATCCCAATGTACTTAATGTCTTAGTTCGTCATCTGTATCAACATCCTGAAGCTTGCATTACTACACCCGTTTCGCGCATTCATGATCCAGAAGAGGCTCTTGGTCCATCCTGTGTTAAATGTGTGTTCGATCGCCAAGGAAGAGCTCTTTACTTCAGTCGTGCTCCCATTCCTTATGCTCAGCATGAACGACGCGTTCCTTATTATCGACATCTGGGTGTTTACTGTTTTCGTAAGCAAGCTTTGTTAGATTTTGCAGCTATGACCCCAACTCCACTTCAACAAACTGAAGATCTAGAACAACTTAAGATTTTGGAACATGGTTATCCTCTACATGTTTGCCTTGTCGAAAGTTCGTCAGCAGGTGTTGATACCCCGGAAGACGTTAAAAAAGTGGAGGCTCTGCTATGCCAGATATGAGAAAATATCTTTTTGTAACAGGTGGGGTTGTCTCTTCGCTGGGTAAAGGCTTAACAATGGCATCGGTGGCGATGTTGCTAGAAAAGAAGGGTATTCGCCTAGCCATGCTTAAGTTAGACCCTTATCTCAATATTGACCCCGGCACAATGAATCCTTTTGAGCATGGGGAAGTTTATGTAACAGATGATGGCGCTGAAACAGATCTAGATCTAGGCCACTACTATCGCTATACCCACTCCCCTCTTTCTCGCGCTTCGATTGCTACTTCTGGTCAAATCTATGATACAGTCATTAAAAAAGAACGTCATGGTGACTATCTTGGTAAAACTGTACAGGTTATTCCTCACATCACAGATGAGATCAAACGCAGAATTGCTCACTGCGGTGAAGTTGCTGATGCAGAACTTGTATTAGTAGAGATTGGAGGAACGGTTGGAGACATTGAATCTCTACCTTTTTTGGAAGCCATCCGACAATTTCGACATGAACGTCCTCATAATTGCCTAAACATTCACATGACATATGTGCCCTACCTTAAGGCAGCTGGAGAGGTTAAAACTAAACCAACTCAGCATTCTATCCAAACTCTGCGTGGTATTGGGATTATCCCAGATCTTATTATTTGTCGTTGTGAGCAGCCTCTGAGTCGAGAGATTAAAGACAAAATAGGTTTGTTTGCAAACCTTTCTCCTCAAGCAATTTTCGAAGCTATTGATGTAAAGCACTCTATTTATGAAGTTCCCCTTACATTGCATCGTGATGGTATCGATGCTCGTATCTGCAAAGAGCTCTGCCTACCTAATTCTGTAATTGACCTTTCTGCTTGGCAAGAGCTTGTTAAAACAGTTATTTCCCCTAAAGGGACTCTGACCATTGGTATTGTTGGTAAATACCTTCAACATCAAGATGCTTACAAGTCAATTTTTGAAGCTTTAGAACATGGCGCCTTAGCCGCTGGCTATTCTCTTAATATCCGCGCTATTGAATCTGACAAAGAAGAAATGATCCATGAATTATCTGGTTGCGATGGATGTCTTGTTCCTGGTGGCTTTGGAGAAAGAGGCTGGGAAGGCAAGATTGCAGCAGCTCGTTATTGTCGAGAACACAATCTCCCTTATTTTGGCATCTGCTTAGGCATGCAAGTGTTAGCTGTGGAATTTGCACGTCATGTGATGGGGCACATCCATGCCAATTCGACAGAAATGGATCCACATACCAAAATGCCTGTTATTTCTTTACTTTCCGAAATGCTGCATCGCGAAGATCTTGGTGGAACTATGCGTCTAGGTGCTTACCAATGCTTGCTACAGGAGGGGTCCAAAGCTCATGCTGCCTATGGGACATCCTCGATTTCTGAACGACATCGTCATCGCTACGAATTTAATAATCGCTTTAAACAAGAAGCTGAAGGGGCCGGTTTAGTTTTTTCAGGGATGTCACAAGATGGCAGTTTATGTGAAATTGCTGAGATACGTCATCACCCCTGGATGGTAGGCGTGCAATTTCATCCTGAGTTTAAATCGCGACCTACACAACCTCATCCTCTTTTCCGTGACTTTATCGCAGCCGCTGCAAAAGCTAAATCTCATGACTAGAATTCTTGCTGTAGATTATGGACTGAAACGACTTGGCCTTGCTTTATCGGATGAGCGACGCATTTTGGCTACAGCTTTAGAAACTTTACTTGTAGGCAAGAACACGGAAGAAACGGCTAGATTGCTAATAGAAAAGGCTAGACAATGCCAAGCTTGTGAAATTGTCATCGGCCTTCCTTTGCATTTGAGCGGTCGAACAAGTTTCTTAGCCGATGAAGTTAAACACTTTGTGTCTATTCTTTCTAATTTAACCTCCCTTCCCATCCATCTATGGGATGAGCGTTTAACTTCTGCCGAAGCTGAACGTACCTTAAAGCTGGGAGGAGTCAATCGAAAAAAACGCTCAGGCTTGGTTGATTCGCTGTCAGCAGTGATTCTTTTACAAAGTTATTTAGATGCCAAATCATTACGCCCTCCTGCAGACAACTCTAACTAATTTCTCATTAATGACTTTGTCTTGTTTTTTATTACAGGCAAATTTTTGTGGTTTTACAAACGGTTTTTTTGATTAAATAAGCTTAAGTTATAAATTAAAATAAGCGATAAACCATGGCTGATCTTAACCATCCTATTCCAGAAGTAACCACGATCCAACTTCCCGAGTTCAAAGGAACTCCTTTTCATAATCCACTAGCTGAAAACAGCGGGAGCCTAAAAGTGATAGAACCTTGTATTGTTGTTATTTTCGGAGCAACTGGTGATCTTACTGCTCGTAAACTATTGCCCGCTCTTTACAATCTTGCTAGAGAAGGACAATTACCAAGTCATTTTGCTTGTGTAGGTTTTGCGCGCAAACAAAAAACAAATGAAGAATTCCGTCAGCAAATGCGTGAAGCTGTTGCTCAATTCTCTCGAGTGAAGCCCTTAGATGACAAAATATGGGAGCAGTTTAGCCAACAACTGTTCTATCACAGTGCAAATTTTGATGATCCAAATGGCTATCAATCACTGAAAAGTCATTTAGAAATGATAGATCAGCAATGCGGGACCAAAGGTAATCGTGTTTTTTATCTTTCTACTCCTCCTAGTTTTTTCCCTAATATTATTGAAAACTTGGGACATGGCGGCCTAATTTATAATGTAACCACTGAGACAAAAAAATGGTCTCGCGTCATCATTGAAAAACCTTTTGGCCATGATTTAGAGTCTGGTATTAGCCTTCAGCAATTTACTATGAACCATCTTGCTGAAAGCCAGATCTATCGTATCGATCATTATCTAGGAAAAGAAACGGTTCAAAATATTTTAGTTTTCCGTTTTGCCAATTCTATTTTCGAAGCATTTTGGAATAATCACTACGTTGATCATGTTCAAATCACCTTTGGGGAAGAGATTGGTATTGGATCTCGAGGAGCCTTTTATGAAGAAGCTGGCATCTTAAGAGATATCATCCAAAACCACATGATGCAAATTCTATCGCTTGTAGCGATGGAGCCTCCTACTTCCTTAGATCCCAACAGTATCCGAGATGAAAAATTAAAGGTCATTCGTTCTTTGCGTCCGTTAGACCTTTCTCACTTTAGTCAATACGTTGTACGTGGCCAGTATGGTCCTGGGTATGTGAATGGACAAAAAGTCATTGGCTATCGTGAAGAGGCCAATGTCAATCCTCAATCTAATGTAGAGACCTTTGCAGCTCTAAAACTGTATATTGATAACTGGAGATGGGCAGGTGTTCCTTTTTATCTACGTGCTGGCAAACGCTTACCTAAGCGTGCTACAGAAGTAGCCATCACATTTAAAGAAGTACCTAGTATTTTGTTTGCCAGAAGAAGCAAAACACACGAAAACAACGTGCTTGTCTTGCGTATTCAACCAGATGAAGGCATCTCTTTAAAAATGAATACCAAGGTACCTGGTCCTTCTAGCCCTATCCAACCTGTTAAGATGGATTTCCGTTACGGTTCTTACTTTGGTTTAACACCACCGGAAGCGTATGAACGCCTTATTTGCGACTGTATATTGGGAGATGGTACGCTATTTGCACGTGGTGATGAAGTGCTTGCCTCATGGAAGTGGGTCACACCTATTTTAGAAAGATGGAAAGAGTGTCCCCCAAGTGATTTTCCAAATTATGCTGCTGGTTCTTGGGGTCCTAAAGCAGCGGATGACTTACTGGCTGCCGACGGAAGAATGTGGAGGCTGCTTTAACCCATGGCGATAACCATGCCTAATATTTCAATTCCAAACATTAACGATGAACTTATCCGCTTATGGGATCAAGAAAATGGCGAAGACAAAATCCGAGCCTCTCTTTTTAATCTCATTGTATATGTCCAGGATCCTGCTCGTCTTAAAGAATCAGAAGATCTTGTTAAACATGTCATTAGCAAATTTCCCTCTCGGGTCATTTTCCTTGTTATAAATAACAAGCCCGAAGAGGAAAGTTTAAATGTCCAAGTTTCGTCTCAAACAATTGGTGAAGGTGATCTTAAGATTTTCTGTGAGATGATTCGTATTGAAGCTAATGGTAGTACTGTTGAAAGAGTTCCCTTTCTTATCTTTCCTCAGATTTTACCTGATTTACCTGTCTATCTTTTATGGACTCAAGATCCTTCTACAGACAACGTCATTTTGCCTCATCTAATTCCTTATGCGACTCGCATTATTTTTAATGCTGAGTCAACACATAACCTTCATGCCTTTGCTTCTTCTCTTCTTTCCTTAAGTCATAAATTTCATTGTGAACTTGGTGACTTGCACTGGAATGCCTTAGAAGGATGGCGTCGTGTTTTGATGGAATCTTTTAATACTAAGGAACGTTTTTTATCCTTAGGGCGCGCTCATCATATTTTTATTTCTTACAATAAGCCCGAATCCTTATCTCACCAACAAGTGGAGATCCAAGCGGCCTACTTACAGGCTTGGCTTGCTTCGCAACTCAATCTTAATTTTGAAACATTTGAGCTTGTAGAAGGAAATATTCGCTTGAGTTATCGTCGTCCTATGCATGAAGTAGTTGTGCTTTTGCGACCTACCCATGAACCTGCTTTACCTGCTGGAGCCATTGTCAAAGTTGAGATTTCCAGTGTTTTAAACAATGGACATCACCTTTTTGAGCGTCATCCTCAATTACGTCAAGTAATCGAATATTTCTCAGATAATACAAGTTGTGACTTACCTAATGTAGCATCTTTACAGGTGCTACCACCAGGCCAGGAAATCATCCAAGAAATTTTCTATCCTCAAGATAAGACTCACTATTTAAATGCTCTTCGCGTCCTATCAGCCATCTCATGGAGACATCAATGAAAACTTATCAATTAGACCAAAGACGCTCTTTACTCTTCCCTGGAAATGCAGATCAAACTCTTGCTTATGCAACCTCCCACTGGGTGAAAACAGCTCAAGACGCAATCGAAGATCATAATTTTTTTGCCGTCGCTCTTTCTGGAGGTTCTACACCAAAAAAAATCTTTCAAAACCTAGCTCAACAACATGCTCAGTCTTTAGACTGGTCTAAGGTTTGGCTTTTTTGGAGTGATGAGCGCAGTGTAAGCCCTGATCATCCAGATAGTAATTTTCATATGGCTATGGTAGACGCTGGTCTTAATCGCCTGCCCTTTGCATCAACTCATATCCATCGTATGGTGGCAGAACAAGATCTTGCTGCCAACAGCCTAGCGTATGAAAGCCTCATAAAAAAGACGCTACAAGGACGTCCTTTTGATCTTATTATGCTAGGTATGGGAGATGACGGTCATACAGCATCACTCTTCCCTCACACCGAAGGCGTACATGCTCATGGGCGTCTTGTTATTGCTAATTATATTCCACAAAAACAAACGTGGCGCATGAGCTTTACTTTTGAATGCATCAATCAAGCTTCTAGTATCTGCATTTATGTCATAGGTGCTAATAAAGCCCCTGTTGTGCAAAAAGTGTTATTTTCCACTCATGATCCTGACACGTACCCATCTCAAAATTTAGGCAACGTTGCTCATCCTGCCACATGGATACTCGATGACGCAGCAAGCACACAAATTCTACAGTCTATACAACGCTAACAACATTTATTCTGAGCGATTTAGAGACGCGACACTGAGTTGCTTACCTTACGCAGGAACCATAGATTCACGTAATAATATTTAGCTAACAAGATTTTTTTTGCAGAGCAGGAAAAGAGTGACTACTCCCACGCCTAAAGGTGTGGGCTTCTAGGGGATACCCCCAAGCCATCTAGTCCG
>JAFEGP010000052.1 GCA_018239815.1 Verrucomicrobiota bacterium
TTTAGGTTTCAGAAGAACTCCATTGTAAGAGAAGGCGAGATCTTCCATATGTTTTTACAGCCAAGGACAGCTGGAGCAGAATTTGAAGTTCTATCAGATGAAGCTTGCAGTAGGTTGCCTGGTGATACAAAGATAGTTGTAGTGAATGCTATTGTGCGCGTTACAAAAGCAAAAGCTGCTGAAATTTTTATGACGCATGGTTTTAGTACAACGATTCTTGCACAAGCGGCAATCGAGCCCCCTTACGAGCCAAAATCCCAACTTGCAGACGTACGGGTACCAGAGGCTGTAAGGGAAATCATGAAATATCAAGAAAAAGACAAACAGATCGGAAGCTTTATGACTATAGATCATATTTATTTTAACACCTTAGCAGCAGAATTAAAAAAATAAAAAAAGATGCCCCAGGAGGATAAGCTTCTGGGGCATGTTATAAAAGGAATGAATATGCAATTACAACAAGTCAACCGTTCAACAATTTTAACGGTGCTGTCCTTTGCGCAGATGTGCAAATTTTTTAGTCACTTCGGTATTCGTACGCTCTTAATACTCTATTTGGTTGAGCATTTACATTATTCTGATACCCATGCCTTTGGTACGAATGCCGTGTTCTGTGGTCTAAGTGAACTAGGTGGTATTTTTGGTGGTCTGATTGCTGATAAGTACTTGGGCTTAAGAAGAGAGGTGTTATGGGGAGGGTGTCTATTATTAGTGGGTTATGCTTCTTTCTTTTTTGAAAACTTTTTGTTCATGTCGATGGGATTAATCATCACAGGATCTAGCTTTTTTTCAAGCAATATCACGGCATTACTTGGATCGATCTATGAAGAAAATGATCCCCAACGCAAAAGAGGTTTTACGCTTTTTTACATGATGCAGAATCTGGGAGCATTGATGGCTACCATCCTGTGCGGTTTTATTGCCATGCGTTATGGCTTTCGCTTAGGGTTTTTAGTTGCTTCCCTTGGGATGGTAGTGGGTCATTCAATGCTTCTCATTAAACAGAAGCTTTTACATACATTAGAGAACACCCCTGCTAAAGCCTATCGCAAAGGACTAGCAATAGCTGCTGGACTGGCTCTTCTTATTTTTGGAACATTAGGTATTTGTTATGAAAAATATGTTCTAATGTTCTTGCCTTTCTTAGCAGGAGAGGTGCTGATTTATTTTGCGCTATGTTTAATGCAGGACGCAAGATGGACAAGAAAGCAAGTGTACAGTCTTTTTGTTTTTCTAGGAGGCCTGATCCTATTTTTTGCGGTTGAGGATCAGATTTGTTCTTCCTTACTCCTTTTTGCGCAAAGAGAAACTCAACGCTCTATCTTTGGATGGACAATACCTAGTTCTGTGATCTTAACCATCAATCCTATTGTGATCTTATTATGTGGTACAATGATTGCAAAAAGAACATCCTATCTGCTCACTCCTTTTATTTTAAGCGCTGGAGCTTTTGGCATACTTGCCATCTTGTGCCTTTTAAATATAAATTGCTCCGTCCTGGGTGTTATGGGAGCTGTTATTGCTATTTCACTCGCTGAATTGATGATAGGGCCCTTAGTTCTTAGCAAGACTTCACAGCTTGCAGCTAGAGGCAGTCCTGGAATGGTTATGGGGATGGTGCCCATTGCCTTTTCACTCGCTTTCCAGCTGAGCGGAGGGCTAAGCAAAATTGTTGCTATAGAAGATCTTTCCTCATCCTTACAAATCTATGGAAGTGGATTTGGGATCATTGCTCTTTTGTTATTACTAGGTGGAGTGGTCATGCAAATATTAGTAAAGAGGTTCTATGAAGAAAAAAGTTCAGTTTGTTAATTCCTTAAATGAGGTAGAAGCAGATACCTTGATCCTTTGTCATGACAAAATACAACAAGACATCGATCAAAAATTGGGAGGAAGTCTTACTTTTAACTTACAAAGGTTTTCTTTGCCTTTATGGGTGACAACCAATCAAGCTTATCATATCCCTAGATTGGTACTGGTTAGAGGTCAAGAAGATGTAGAAGCTTTTGCTTCAGATAAAAAGGTAGCCATTGCTGTAGATGGCATACCACAAGAAGAACTTGCTTTTGCCTTGTTAAAAAAGAACCCTGCTGCAGAAGAACTCATCTTTTTATGTTCAGATCCTCAAGGTGTAAAACAACGTTTTCAGAAATATGAGCATATGCTCCAGGGCATTCATTTGGCTAAAGATATTATTGCATCGCCAGCGAATCTCATGACTCCTGAAGAGGTTGCAAAAAGATGTTTGGATCTGCAAAAGCAAGATGTGAAGGTCACAGTTTTACATGAAGAACAGTTGCGTAAGGTAGGTGCTCATGCTCTTTTGGCAGTCGGACAAGGAAGTCCGCATGCTTCTAAAATGGTGATCATGGAATGGAAAGGGATAGATGAACAACCTCTAGCTCTAGTAGGGAAGGGAATTTGTTATGATGCAGGAGGTGTTAATCTCAAAACATCTCATTTAAATGAAATGAAATGGGATAAGGCGGGAGCAGGTGTAGTCATTGGCATCATGGATATTGTATCGAGATTAAAACTTCCTATGCATGTTGTGGCAATAGCAGTGCTGGCTGAAAACATGCCAGATGGTAAGGCTCTAAAACCAGGTGATGTCATTAGCTCTTTAGGAGGAAAAAGTATTGAGATCCTGGACACAGACTGTGAAGGTCGACTAGCACTTGCAGATGGCATTGCCTATGCGCAGAAATACTTTTCTCCTAAAACCCTGATTGATTTTGGTACCTTAACATTAGAAACTTTTGGAGCTTTAGGAGGAGAATATGCAGGTCTTTTTTGTGCTCACCCCTTGTTAGCCGAACAGCTGGTACAGGCAGGTCAGGCAAGTGGAGAAAAACTGTGGCCTCTTCCTTTAGGTGAGTACTATGCAAAGCAGATTCGTTCCAAGATTGCAGATTTAAAGAATATGGGAGTGTTGCGCTATGGAGAAAGTTCTGCTGCAGCAGAATTTTTGCGTGCTTTTGTCAAACCCTCTCTTCCATGGGCACACCTTGATATATCAGGGACTTCATGGCAATTAGATGCTCCCGAAAAGGGCGTAACGGGGTTTGGAATTGAACTCATCCTCCATTATATTTTCAAACAGCTTGAAAATGGATCTTCGATATAGAGTTTGTGTTTTTTTGGTGACACTTGAGAATTTTAGGATGTCTATAAGGAGATATAGATTTTAATTTCTGGATGGGTCTGTGTGAAAAAATGAGGTAGATAAACTTCAAAACCGAATTTTGTAAAAGAGGAAGCGAGGACAAACCCGATGGCAAGGGTGCCCATGTCGCCTTGTCCCTGCCTGTAAGGAATCGAGATAAGCACGTATGGCATCTGTGGCGGCTCTTACATAAGAGAGTATTAGCAGCGCTTGCAGCGCACTTTCGGGCCCAAAGATCTATCTTTTTTCATGTTAATCTCCTTTGTTTTTTAGAAATGATCAGATACACGCCTTATTTTCTTCAGATATCCTTTCTTGGATGAAAGAATTATTCCATAAATTTATTTTGGCTTAAGGATATCATTTTACCTATTTTTCCTATGCAAAAATTACCACTAGTGGTATAATTGAACTTGCAAAGGAAGTCTCAATGAAGCAGTTACTTTGATTGGTTCCTCTAAGAAAGATCTTTTAGAAATGCCCAAAAAAGTAATCAGCGACATTGGACATGGCTTGCTTGAAGCTCAGAGAGGGGAGGAGCCTGTTTCTGGAAAGACATTGACAGGTTTTGGGGGAAGAGATGTCGTTGAGCTTGTTATTAATGACAGAGGTGGGACATTCCGAGCTGTATATACGGTGCGCTTTTCAGATGCAGTAATTGTCCTGCATATTTTTCAAAAGAAAAGTAAATCAGGTATCTCAACTCCCAAAAAAGAAATAGATCTAGTGTACGAAAGACTTCAGCGTGCCGAGGTCATATATAAAGAGTGGAAAAAAGGAAGAACTCATGGCTAAATGCAAAGAAAAAGAATATGAAGTGACAGAGGGCAATGTCTTTGCGGATCTGGGTTTAGACCAGCCGGAAGAATTGCTTGCTCGTTCCAAACTTTTGACAGAAGTATGTAAGCTGATCAGATCAAGCAAGCGCACACAGAAGGAAATTGCAGCCGAGCTTGGGATCACTCAGTCAAAAGTGTCCCTTTTGATGAAGGGTCGTCTTTCTGCTTTTAGTACAGAAACCTTAATGCATTACCTCTCTTTATTGGGATGCAATGTCGACATTCGCATACAAAAGCCCAGATTAAGATCGGAAATACTGAAAAGAAAAGGACGTATTGCTGTTCGTTAACTCTATTATGTTCTATCTTCTAGGAAGATACTCGGGCAAGTAGTGTTCTTTGTTGCAAATAGCTTTCAAACCTTTCTTCGGAGCAAGGAAGTGTCGATAGATAAGTCCAAATAATTCAGATGAGACTTAAGACCGTGACTACTCCCACGCCTTTAGGCGTGGGCTTCTAGGAGATACCCCCAAGCCATCTAGTCCG
>JAFEGP010000053.1 GCA_018239815.1 Verrucomicrobiota bacterium
GACATCTCTATTTTGGGTTAACATGTAAATTCAGGAAGATTGCCTTAATCCGCGTAGATGAGCTTTATGTTTAAAAAACTATTTAAGGCAAGGCTGCTGCCGGCGGGGCAGGAGGATGATAAACTTCGTCTAAGTCTGTGCCTGCAGGTAATTTTGAGCTTTGATAACGGTGTAAACAACAAGGGGCAGCACCTAAAGCTAAGGCTACTAAAAATAAGCTTACACCAACTATAGGATGCACGATTTGATTACAGGCCAAACCTGCCAAGATTGCACTTGCAATCAGTATAATCACCATAGCACATGTTGTGATGCGTTTAGCTAGATCAAGTCTTTTAATGGTTGCATTAAGGGGGACACCAAGTTGATCAAAACGCCCAACAAGTTCTTCTGAAGGAACAAGGCCCATAAAACGTAAAGCTTGCATAAGTTAAGATTCAATTTTTTTTTGAATAGAAAATAATCGTCGCATACGACCAAATCCATAGCCAACAGCTGCGCCTACCAGATGCGCTGTGTTAGCTATGCCAACTGTAAATTCCATATGGCTAAACACCTGAAGGAAAAAGAAGAGCACTTGCAAGGCAAAGATACCCACAACAAAGAGTGCTAGAAATAGCAAAGTAAAACGATGTAAGAGATAGCCTTCCCAGGGTGCAATGCGTTGGCGCGCCCAGATAAAGGCTGCCATACCACAGACAATGCCCGATAATCCTAAGAAAAAGGGACCACTCATGATGTATTGGCCTAAGTTGGAAAAAGCTGCAACGCACAATACAAACAAACTATAGCGTAAGGAACCAATACGGTATTCAATTTGATTTCCTAAAAGGATTAACCATAGAAGGTTAAAGAAAATGTGTAGAAAATCAAAGTGTAAAATAGCGGGAGTAAAAAGTCTCCATAGTTGTCCGTGGCGAATATCAGACATAAAGTCTGTCATGGCGGGATTTGTAGGTGGATTGTGATGTTGTAAACGTTCTACAACACGGTCATAAACACCCATCCATATCGGCGTTGTTGTTAAAGTGTACAAAAGTTCCTGAGCTTCTTCAGAAGGTGGTTGGTGAGCTTGAATCTGGCTAGGCGGGTAAAGATGATAGAGTTTATCCCGAAGTTCTAAATAGGGAGGATCGTCAAAAATTAAAGCTCTTTCAATGCCAGAAAGAGAAGGTGCATCAATCACTCCAGGAAGGCTTGGTAGACGAGGATCATGACTAAACTGCGACCAAACAAATAAGATGATAGAAGAAAAAATCAGAAAAAGAGTGATGGGACCATAAGGAGCTGCGGAGAGAAAAGAGCGTTTCTGAGACCTCACAGGAGGTGGCTCTCCCACCGTTTCTTTATCTTGTTGAGGAGTCGAGGAAATCACATAGCAAGCAGCTTGAGGATTGGACTTGTAAATTTGATAAAGTTCTGTGGCCTTTGTCACAGCATCTTCATCATAGATCCAGATTCTATACTGAAAGCGGCCCTCTTCCAGAATCTGCTGACATTCGTTTTCAATGCCTTGAGAGGTTAAGTAGTAAGCAAAAGCAATCCCATCTTCTTGAGAATCCTTGGGATCTATGGTACAAATTAGACGCATTTTTGATCATTTGGGTTTTGTATTTTCTCAAGGATTTGAGATGTGGCAAGCCCCGGAATACGGGGAACTAGGTGTAAACTAGCTCCTACTTCTCGCACCACCCCTGCTTCAATACAGTCTTCTCCATATTCCATACCATTGACATGCACATCAGGTCTAATGATTTTAAGCAGCTCTCTAGGATCGCTCTCATCAAACCAGGTAACATAATCGACAAAAGCCAACCCTGTTAACATTTCCATGCGGTAAGCAAGGGGAATGATAGGACGTGTTGGACCTTTGTATGATTGAACAGAGCGGTCCGTATTGAGAGCAATGATAAGTTTATCCGCTGTCTTGGAGGCTTCATAGATCATAAAAAGGTGACCTGCATGGAGCAGGTCAAAAGAACCATTAAGAGTCGCAATTTTTAAACCTTGCTGACGTAACTGTTGAACAAGTGCAGGAAGACAAGTAGGATCAACCCGTTTATGAGCACTATAGTCTTGCCATGTCATGCTTGCTCCGGAAAGGCAAGAGGGAAGATCTGATCATAGTGTTCAACAAAATGAACTTTGAGTCCAGTCTTCAGAAAATCTGGCAGTTCTTCATAGTCACGCAAATTATCTTTAGGAAAGATCAGAGTTTCCAAACCGCTGCGTCTAGCCGCTATCAGTTTTTCTCGGATGCCTCCTACACCTAAAATACGTCCTGTCAGAGTGATTTCTCCCGTCATGCCCAAGTCATCTTCAATAGGTGTATCAATGAGTAAAGAAATCAAGGCAGTCACCATCGTACAGCCTGCGGAAGGGCCATCTTTTGGTGTAGCTCCTTCAGGGATATGAATATGCACTTGAGATTGCTCAAAAAATGTGCTGCCTGGTGCATATTTATGCAAAGCACTATGGAGATAACTCCAAGCAATTTGAGATGATTCTTTCATGACGTCACCAGCTTGTCCCGTCAACATCATGCCAGTTTTTTCTCCAGCAACCTTGATAGCCTCAATGTACATGGTAGCCCCACCATGTGAGGTCCAGGCAAGACCTGTTGCAACTCCCACAGGAGTACGTTCATAGAAACGATCCGTTAAAAAGATGGGCTTGCCCAAATATTCATTAAGAGACCCTTTGTTGATCAGCCATTTACGTGTTTTGCGGCGACCTTTATCTCGTTCGCGTACAAGGTTTAGGGCAACTTTACGTAGGATTTTCTTAATATTGTTATCAAGATTACGCACACCTGCTTCTCGAGCATATCCATTGATGATGGCACGTAAGGCATCTGTGGAGAAATTCACATCCGTCGCTTTAAGTCCCATTTCTTTACGAGAGCGAGGGATCAAATATTTCGTTGCGATTTGTAGTTTTTCTTCTAAGATGTAGCCAGATAAACGAATGATTTCCATTCGATCCAATAAAGGCTCAGGAATAGTGTCCAAGATATTGGCTGTCACAATAAATAAAACATGAGAAAGGTCCACACGGACATCTAGATAATGATCTAAGAAATCTTTGTTTTGTTCAGGATCTAAGACCTCTAGCAAAGCTGCAGCAGGATCTCCCTGATAACTGGATCCCATTTTATCGATTTCATCAATCATGATGACGGGGTTCATACTTTGGCATTGTTTTAAGGCTTGAACTAATTTGCCAGGCATCGCTCCAATATAAGTACGACGGTGCCCTTTGATTTCGGCCTCATCACGCATGCCTCCCACAGAAAAACGGAAAAAATCTCGATTTAAAGCTCTAGCAATGCTTTTGCCTACACTTGTTTTCCCAACCCCAGGAGGTCCTACTAAACAGATGATACTTCCTTTGATTCCTTCTGTTAATTTACCTACAGAGATGAGTTCTAAAATACGTTGCTTCATCTCATCCAAACCATAGTGGTCTTTATGTAGGATGTCTTCAGCTTTAGACAAATCATGACGTTCTTTACGCGATAATCCCCAAGGTACAATGGTTAACCAGTCTAAATAGTTGCGACAGACTGAGTATTCCGCAGACATAGCATCTAAAGAACCTAGTTTCTCCATCTCATCAGCGATCGTTTCCATGACAGCATCAGGAACAACACGTTTTTTCAAACGCTCTTCAAACTTCTCTAGATCGATGGAACGTTCTTCACGTTCAATCCCTAATTCTTTTTTAATCGTTTTGAGTTGTTCTTTAAGAAAGTACTCTTTCTGGCTTTTTGTAATGGTCGCTTCAATCTTTTGATTAATGCTGCTTTGTAGACGACTCAGGTCCAGTTCTTTTTTTAAAAGATTAAGGGCGATGTCAATACGTTGCTGTAAATCAAAAGCTTCTAGAACTTTTTGCAATTCCTCACGTGTTGCTGTTGTTAAGGCCACAGCAAAGTCTGCCAATTTTCCAGGCTCTGTAAAATCAGAGTGCCCTAAGAAAATTTGCAACTCTTCTTTAAACAGAGGGTTGAGCTTCAAAAGCTCTTTAATGACGGAGATGATATTGATAGAGTACGCTTTGAGTTCATCACTTAACTCTTTCTCATCGTGACGGTAACGAACGTGAGCTTTTAAATGTCTGCTTTTAATTGCAGAGACAATCTCTATGCGCTCTTCCATGTTTAAAACAACTTGAGCTCCGCCTCCATCCATGGGGATAATGCGTAAAATACGACCTAAAACACCAACGGGATACAGACCAGAAAAGCCTACTTTTGCGATGTTGACGTCTTCTTTTTTTGTCAAAACAAGAGCAATAAATTTCTGGTCTTCTTTTGCAATGGTCTTAAGAACTTCATAGTAAGGTCCAGGCTCAATCATAATTGGAGCGGCCATACCGGGAAAAAAGGGACGGCGATTAAGAGGGAGAACAAAAAGCTCCTGAGGATAGCTTTTTACTTTCTCCGCGGAATCATCCTGTACACTTTCTTCTAGAGCTTCTTGTAAATGCTCTTCGAGATCTTCTTGAAGGCGGTTTATTTTGTCAGATGGTTCCAAATTTTTTTATCCCTATTTTAAGGAAAGGAGTCTAACAAATGCCCATTAAATACCGCAAGGGAGCTCGTGATATAAAAGAGAGTTTATTTATCTTTAACAGCTTAAAAGCCATTGTTTAAAATGTGATATAAGCTGTTTTATATTAATCTCTTTGCTATAGTAGTCTTCTTTTGGTACCCTTTAGCAGGACTCTTAAACACAAAGAGCCATTTTGTCTTGAGTAGGTCCTTATCTCTCCAAGATAACATAAAATTAATTTTAATCATTTTTTATTTTAAGTATTTGTGGATCTTTTAGTTATTGATACTTCAACAGAGCGTTCTCAGGTCATTTTTGCTCAAAATCCCTCTTCTTTTGAGACAATTCAATTGCCGATTGGCCTTGCGGGTTCTCAAGGTTTATTTGCAGCGATTGCTTCTTTTGCTAAGCGGCCTCAGGCTGTTGCCGTGACAGTAGGTCCTGGTTCCTATACAGGCATTCGTGTTGGAATGTCTGCAGCAAAAGGAATCAGCAGTGGAGGGGACTTGCCATTGGTGGGATTATGCGCTTTATCAGGGTTTATTTCTTCTGAGGAAGAATGTTTTTTATCCTTAATCGATGCGCGAGGCGGAGGTGCTTACATTATGACACAGCAAAGAAAAGGAAATAAAATTATTTCTATCACATCCGCCATGCGTTGTCCTTTGGAAGAGCTTCCTATGCATTTGCATGGGGTTAAAAAAGTGGTAGGTCCTCAACTAGCGCGCTTTGATTTACTGCGTTGTGAGACATGTTATGCAGATCCTGCTTATTTGGTTCAGCGCGCTTATAGAAAATTGCAAGAAGGGGTTCAGGACAGTCTTGTTGCGAACTACCTGGATGGCTGAATAATTTTTTTAAACTAATAATTTAGATATAATAATTTTGATTTTCTGCTTGTCTGAATGTTTTATAGAATTAATTTTACAAAGAACGAGTCATTAAGAATTCTCTTTGCTCAAGCCATCCCGTATCATTTCAGTTGAAGCCTAAGCAAATCTTTGCTAAAATGGTTCCTCACTTTTCGATCGCAATCAAACAAGGGAGAGGTATGCCGAATGTGAAAGTCCGCATGGGCGAATCAATTGAAAAAGCGTTAAGAGTTCTAAAGAAAAAATTAGACAAAGAAGGCGTAATGAAAGCTGCTAAAGCGCATCGTTACCATGATAAACCTTCTGTGAAAAAGCGTGCTAAATCAAAAGCTGCTGCGAAGTATCGAATTAAATAAACTGCAGTCATTAAATTAAAATGCAACCCAATACCATGGAATATTACGACATTCTGGGAGTTTCTAAAGAAGCCTCGGTTGAGGAAATTAAGAAAGCTTATCGCAAGAAAGCTCTTAAGTATCATCCAGATAAAAATCCAGGTGATGCGGAAGCGGAAGCTCATTTTAAGGAAGTGTCGGAAGCTTATGAAGTTCTCAGCGATCCTAAACGACGTGAGATGTACGATCGATACGGTAAAGAGGGGGCTGCTGCTGCTGGAATGGGAGCAGGTCCTCAAGGTTTTGGATCAATGGAAGATGCTTTGCGCACTTTTATGGATGCGTTTGGCGGAGGCATGGGTGGTGGAGGTTCTGTCTTTGAATCCTTATTTGGAGGAGGGCAGACAGGTCACGGTGGGATGCAGCAAGGAGCGAGTAAGAAAGCTACGATCCGCATCTCTTTTGATGAGGCAGCTTCTGGAGTAGAAAAGGAATTGCTCATCACTCGCTATGAGCAATGCCAGGATTGTCATGGTAAGGGGGCGGCTTCAGACGCAGATATTCAGAATTGTGGGCGCTGTGGGGGAGCAGGTCAGGTCTTTCAAACACGTGGCTTTTTTAGCATGTCTTCAACATGCCCGACATGTCAGGGAACGGGGCACGTGATTACACGTCCTTGCAAGCTATGTCAAGGCTCTGGTTTAGAGAAGAAAAAGCAACATGTGAAAGTGCCGATTCCTGCTGGTGTTGATAATGGCATGCGTTTGAAGATGAATGGTTATGGAGATGCTGGAGTAGGAGGAGGTCCTCCTGGAGATCTCTTTGTCTTCATTAATGTTGATCCTCACCCTCTTTTTGAGCGTGAAGGGGATGACATTTTACTTGACTTGCCTATTGGTTTTGCTGAAGCAGCTTTAGGATCTAAGAAAGAAATACCCACTTTACAAGGGCATTGTTTATTGACGATTCCAGAGGGAACTCAGAGTGGAAAGGCGTTTCGTATACGTGGGAAAGGTTTCCCTAATGTTCACGGTAGGGGCAAAGGTGATTTAATCGTCAGAGCACTTGTCGAAACTCCCACACATCTTACTGATGAACAGAAGAAGATGTTGAGGGAATTTGGGGAAACGGAGGGAGTGGAAAATCTTCCTCGCAAGCAAAGTTTTATCGAGAAAATCAAGAATTTCTTCTCATAGAGAGGAAAGGAAGGGTTTGAGTCGTCCAAATTTGGGGGGATACTAGTATGCGTAAAACAGATCTTGATCTTTCAAAAGAGCAGGCTTTAACAATCTTGCAAAGAATGTGGGTCTCGCGCCTTACAGATGACAAGATGGCCAAGCTTGTGAAGCAGAACAAGGGGGGGACCTTCCAACTGGCTGGGACAGGCCATGAGTTGGTAGGGGTTGTTTGTGCACAGAGTTTGATAGCTGGAAAAGATTGGAGCTGTCCTTATTACCGAGATCAAGCTTTTGTTATTGGATTAGGCGCTGAACTTCCGGAGCTATTTGGGGTCTTTTTAGGACGTGCTACGACGCATCATTCTGGCGGCAGGATGATGCCTCATCATTTTTCTCATAAACCTTTACGCATTTTGTGTCAGTCTAGTGTTGTAGGCAGTCAGTTTCTGCATGCTACAGGACGTGCTTGGGGATGTAATCATAGTGGCAAGGGGGAAGTTGTCTATGTTTCAGCTGGAGAGGGTGCAACTTCACAAGGCGATTTTCATGAAGCTTTAAACTTTGCTTCCTTACATCATTTACCTGTTATTTTTGTGATTCAGAATAATGGTTGGGCTATTTCTGTGCCTGCTTCAGAGCAGACGGCAGGAGGTTCGATTGTGGATGTAGCACGTGGGTATGCTGGATTAGCTGTGCATGATATAGATGGTACAGATGTGATGGCGGTACATACGGCTATGCAACAAGCTGTAGAACGCGGTCGTTTATCTGAAGGACCTTCTTTAATTATCGCTCATGTTCCTCGTATTTGTGCACATAGCAACAGCGATAACCCTCAGAAATATAAAACAGAGCAGATGGAGCACTGTGATCATGACAAAGATCCTATTGCTCGGTACGAGCAATGGTTACTCTCCATGCATCTGTTGTCGCAAGAGCAGATCAATGAGGTCAAAGAGCAAGCTCGTTTAGATGTAGAGCAAGCAGCTCAGTTAGCCGAACAGATGCCTTATCCTGCTCAGGGAAGTAGTCGTTTACATGTCTTTTCTCCTTATGAACCTCCTCTGCATGATATGGAGTTCATCTCGGATGAGAAAATTACTTTGATGGACGCTGTGAACCACGCTCTTGTAGAAGAGATGGAAAAAGATCCTTATCTCGTTGTATTTGGGCAAGACGTTGCACATGGGAAAGGTGGGGTGTTTGGTGTAACACGAGGGCTAACAGAGCGCTTTGGTACACAGAGATGTTTTAATACGCCTCTTGCTGAATCTACCATCATTGGGATTGCTATTGGTATGGCTATGGACGGTGTCTATAAGCCTGTTGCGGAAATCCAATTTGCTGACTATCTGTGGACAGGTATCAACCAGTTGTTTAATGAGGCCGCTAGTATCCACTATCGCTCAAACGGGCAATGGGAAGTTCCTATTGTTGTGCGTATGCCTTATGGTGGATATATTCAAGGTGGACCTTACCATTCTCAAAGTATTGAAGGATTTTTGGCGCATTGCCCGGGTTTAAAGATTGTGATACCTAGTCATGCAGCTGATGCAAAAGCCTTATTAAAGACAGCTATCCATGATCCAAACCCTGTCATTTTCTTGGAGCACAAAGCGTTATATAGACAGCAAAAATTTGTCGCACGTGCCGAGCCCACGGCTCAGGTCATGATTCCATTTGGGCAGGCTAACATTTTACGTGAAGGACAAGATGTCACAATTGTAGCTTACGGTATGATGGCTATGATGGCCTTTGAGCTGGCTGAAAAATTAGCCTTTGAAGGAATGTCAGTAGAAGTCATTGATTTACGTACGATTGTTCCTTTAGACATCAACACGATTTTAGAATCTGTGAAGAAGACAGGCAAGCTTCTGATTGCTCATGAAGCCTGTTTAAATTGTGGATTTGGAGCAGAAATTGCAGCGCGTGTTGCACAAGAAGGTTTTCAATATCTAGATGCCCCTATTCAAAGGCTTGGTGCTTTTGAAAGTGCGGTGCCTTATAGTAAGCCTCTAGAAAATGAGATGCTGCCACAACTAGCAGATTTAGAAGCAGCAATCCGATCTCTTATACGTTATTAAGCAGCACTTCTTTCTTAGCAATTGCAAGTAAGATCAGAAAAGACAGGCTCATAGCTAAATGAGCCTGTGTCATATTTAGATAATATCCTTGGCATAATATAGGTGGAGAGATCAGGCAGCGATAAATTAAATGGACATATGCATCGCAAACAGCAGAAAAGGGTAATAGGACGATACTTAAGCTAGCTAAGGGAAGAAAAAAACATCGATAAAACAGACTGTGCAAATAAAAAACATGCTCTTGATAGAGTGTGTAAGGCAACAGAGCTACGGACGTTAAAAGCACGCTGGTCACCCATTTTTTGAGTAAGTCATATAGCTTCTGCGGACGATTCCAGTGCTCAATGGGTAAAAAACTTAGTCCTAACAGTAAAAGTAGGGGAAAGTGCAGGCTTAGGGCAAGGCAGTGCAAAGGTTTCACGCAAAGATCTATCAATAAACTTAATCCTAATGCATTACGCCAAGATATAGGGATGTCAAAAAGTAAAGAACCTAGATAGAGCTGTGTTGCAATCCAGATCCAAGCTGAAGAGGGAGCTGTGACAAGATACCAAAGGGTAGATACGCCCATAAGACTTATTAAGGCAGAAGGACGCGACAGCACGGTCAATAAGGGGACATAGAACAGTATTGTGAGTAGAAGACCGTATACACCAGAGAGTGTCAATAAGAAAGAAAGACCTAGTTTTTCAAGGCGTTTGTTCAGAAAAAGACTGTTTCCATGTTCGGTGAGCATCCCGCTTAATAAGCGTAGAGTGTCAGGATGCTCGAAGCGGTAAAAAAAAATCTGCCGGCACAGATGTCGATAGTGTTCTAAAGAAGGTGCCAAGCTTTTAGCTTGAGGTGCATCCTTGGCTTTAATGGTTTGTACATGCCGTGCCCCACTATCAGAAGAAAGGTGCCTGTGTTGCATAGTAGGAACTTCACGAAACTGTAAAAAAAATAAAGAGAATAGAAAAAGAAGGCAGATTGTGGGAAGTCTTGTGTAAGCTGTTATAGCTAAACAGGCAATAGGTAAAATAGCCCATGGAGAGCCTAAGCTAAATAGTAAGGAACCTAATCCAATCAACCCATAAAGTAAGAAGGGATAATGATCCCAGAAACGCCAGGGTAGTTTAGTAGGGAAGTAAAAAATTTGGTGATGGATCGAAGAAGACAAGAAATCGTGAATCATATTTAATCTCGAACTATGAGTGAAGAGCATTTTGAATCTTACTTAGGGCAAGGGAAGCCTGGACTTTTTCATCGTGTTATCAATTTATCTACTTATGGTTTAGATTGGGAGGCTCTTTCATCAGAAATCCCTGCTTTCCCAAGAGGGTGGTTTGAGCTTTCTCGTTTACCTGCTTCAGATCGTATAGAGTTTACACGTGCTTTTTGGGTTTCTCAGCTCCCTTTTATCTCTGCAAAGTGTAATGAAGGGTTAGAAAGCTTCTTTGATCAGCTTGAAAATATTGAGATTTATGCTACTCAGCTCAATCCTGGGCAACCTTTTGATGTCTATATGATTTATGTCTTGCAAAATGATGCGGGTTTTTTCCAAGGGGGACCTGGTGCTACGGAAGAAGAAATGCACGTGCTTAAAAAGCAATTTGCACATATTTCTTTTCCTCCTGACTATCTTGCATTTTTAAAAATCCACAATGGATTTAGTAAATATACAGACACAGGGTTAATTAAGATTAAGGATATGGCACGTATCTACAGTCGTTTTCAAGAACTGTTGCAGCATGAGGAACTCATCCGACCTGATGGCCATATTATTGAACCTAGAAATTTGATTCCCTTTTATGAGTCTTTTGGATTGCATTGTTACCAGTGTTATTACGCAGATTGGTATGTAGAAAATGAAATGGGCAATGTGTATTTTTCAGAGCATGATCGTACAATTAGTAATTTTCTTGAAGTGACAAGCTTAGAGGAAAATTTAGCTTTCGCAACATTTTTAAATTGGTTGATCTTTTACTTAGAAGACATTTGGCATGTTTAACATGCTATAAAAAATTGTTTTCATATTGAGAGGTCGAGATTTCTTGGCTTATTTTATTAAATCGTCTAATTTACCAGGGAGGACAGAGTAATGGTAACATTAATTCAAAAAGTTCGTCTCAAAAATAAGATGGGTCTTCATACACGTCCAGCAACGAGTATTGTCAAACTGCTACAGACCTCCAAGAGTGAGGTGCTGTTTACTCATAAAAAAGAAACAGTGAGTGCGCGTAGTATTTTGAGTATTTTAATGTTGGCGGTCTCTAACAATAGTCAAATTACAATTTCTGTCACGGGTGAGGATGCTCAAGAAACTATGGATCGTCTTTTAGAGGGGTTCCGTACGTGTTTTGGCGAGGGAGCGTTGGGTGTCTAAAAATCAAGGAGAAAAAATCTTAAGGGGATTCCCTATTTGTGCGGGGATAGCAATTGCGCCACCTCATTTTTTTTCTGTTGTAGAAGAAGATATTCCTGAAGTCACAGTTCCTAAAGAAGCGATTGAATCGGAGGTGGCTCGCTATTATAGAGCTTTAAAAAACTCTAAGAAGGATCTTGTTGCCTTACAAAAACGTTTACGTGCAGAGGGAGGAAAGGAAGCCGTTGCAATTTTGCATACGCATCTTGAAATGATGCGAGATCCTGTGATGACTGTGGATGTTGAAAAGGAGATTCGCAGGAAGAGTAAGAGCACAGAATATGCGTTTAGCACGGTGATTGGTGAGTATGAGAAACGTTTTAGTAAAATCACAGATACTTTTTTTCAGGAGCGCATCAAGGATTTTCAAGACATTTCGCGTCGTATTATTTGTCATTTGAGGTGTCATCGGCCGGCTAGTTTAGCGAATGTAGGATCAAAGTCGATTGTGTTTGCACAAGAACTTTCTCCTTCTCATACAGCGGAAGCGAACACAGAATGTATTGAAGCTTTTGTTACACGCAGTGGTTCAGACACCTCCCATGTTGCGATTATGGCACGTGCAAAGGGGATTCCTTTTATCTCTAAAGTAGAGTTTTCAGCTGAAGATTTGGAAGGTGTGGAATGTGTCATCGTAGATGGTCGTACGGGAGATGTGATCTTTAATCCCCAGCAGCAAACCTTAGATCACTATAAAAAAGAACGTAAGAAGCTAAGAGTAGCAACGCATGGCTTACGTAGAAAAGGGGAATTTGAGGCGCAAACGATTGATGGATATAAGGTGCGTCTTTCTTCAAATTTAGAATCTTTTCAGGAGATTGATCTGCTTCATCAATATGGAGGAGAAGGCGTAGGGCTGTTTCGTTCAGAATATTTGTTTTTAGCAAGGGATGCATTCCCAAGTGAGGAAGAGCAGTTTGCAGTCTATAAAGCTCTTGTTGAAAAGGTACATGGATATCCTGTTGTCATCCGCACCTTTGATATTGGTGGGGATAAATTGGGTAATTTTTATCCTAGTCGTTACGAAAAAAATCCGTATCTAGGATGTCGTGCAATACGTTTGATGCTTAAAGAAAGCACAGCTTTTAAGGCTCAAATAAGAGCGATTTTAAGAGCGAGTGCTTTTGGTGAAGTAGGCATCTTATTCCCCATGATTTCTGGCATAGAAGAGTTACGTGCGGTGAAGGCTGTGGTCTTGGAGGCTCAAAAAGAATTGACTAAGCAGGCAGAGCCTTTTAATCCTAATATGCCAGTGGGGTGTATGATCGAAATCCCATCTGCTGTCATGACAGCAGATATTTTGGTGCGTGAATGTGACTTTTTGTCCATTGGGACCAATGACTTGGTGCAGTATGCCTTAGCTGTCGATCGCGGCAACCCTGAAATGAGTTATCTCTATAATCCGGCGCATCCCTGTATGCTCCGTATGATTAAGATGGTTGTTCAGGAAGGGATGCGCGCTAAGAAGCCAGTTTCTTTATGTGGAGAAATTGCAGCAGACCCCCACTTCACTGCCTTGCTGATAGGGTTAGGGGTCCAAGAGCTTTCCTTAGCCTCGCCTGCCTTGCCTATTATTAAGAATGTCATTCGCCATCTTTCTATTGTTGGAGCTACAGAGCTTGCTGATTATGCATTATCTTTGACAACAAGTGAGGATGTGGCAGCTTTGCTTAAAAAGAACTATGAACAACTTTGTAAGCATCTAGCCTAATGGGCCAAATCCACCTGGGAACATGTTGCCAAGATCAGGCATGTTCTTATCGAGTTTTTTCAGAGCATCGTGGTAAGCAGAACGAATTAAATCTTCTAATCCTTCAACATCTTCAGGGTCGACACATTCTGGTTTAATAGAAATTTTCTGCATTTGATGTTCTCCATTGAGAACAATGCTTACAAGACCACCACCTGCTGAGCCTTCTACAGTTTCAGTTTTCATTTGCTCTTGCATTTTTAAGAACTTGTCTTGCATCATTTTAGCTTCTTTTTTCTTACGAGCGTAACCACTACCCATATCTGTTTATCCTTAATCTAATTTTAGGGTTCCATTTAATTCTTTAGCTGCAAATCTCATTAACGTGTCAAGGCGGCCTTTTGTGTGAGCTTCTAGTTTGATGGGAGGTGAAGAGGACGGCTTTGTCTCAGTCTGGGGCTTAGTTTCGGCAGGTTTAGGGCGCGGAGAAGCTTCTGGAGGTTTTTTAACTGTCTCAGCTAGGTTCATGATTTGTTGCTGAGCAGTAGCAGGCTTTGTGGGAGGTTTGGGAGGTGGGCTAGAGTGTTGCAAGCGTTGTTCAAGTTGTTCTAAGCGTTGTACAAGCTCAACAAGAGCAAAGCGCTCGTGGGAGCGCAGAATCTTTAGTAAAACCATTTCTACATAGACTCTTTCAGAAGGAGTTGTTTTGATAGCAACCGTTGCTTCTTGTAGCAGTTCCATGATGTCTAGCAGCTGTTCTTCCCGATAGTGTTCAGCACCCAAAGAAGAGCCTATGCCTCGTTTTGCTAGCAGGTGCTGACGAAAATGGCGGGCAAGTTCTTCTAAAAAGTAGCTTAAGCTTTTACCCGAGTTAAAGAGTTGTTCTGTGATGGCAAAGGCTTCTTCATACTTACCCTTAGCTTGATCTAAACGCTGTAACAGCTCCCATTCAGGTAGACCTAGAGCTTGGCGAGCCATGGAGGCTGTAATCTTACCATTTGCAAAAACAATCAATTGATCAAATAAAGATTGTGCGTCACGCAGGCTGCCTTCTGCAAGGCGAGCCACGAGCTCGAGAGCCTGAGGCTCTTGCATCTCAATGCTAAGTTGGTCAGCAATGGTCTGCAAGCTTTTGATAATTTGCTCTTCGCTGAGTCTCATAAGATTAAAACGCTGACAGCGACTTAAAATTGTAGCAGGTACTTTATGAGGTTCTGTCGTAGCAAAGAAAAATTTTACATGTTCAGGGGGCTCTTCCAAGGTTTTAAGTAGGGCATTAAAAGCCTCTTTAGTGAGCATGTGAACTTCATCGATAAGGTAAATTTTATATCGACCGGAGGTAGGTGAGAAGTGAACAGATTCATTAATTTGTCGGATGTCTTCGATACCGCGGTGTGAGGCTCCATCGATTTCTAGGACATCAAGGCTATGGCCTGCAGCGATGTCGATGCAGCTTGAGCAATGATTACAGGGTTCCCCGTCTTTGAGCTGTGTACAATTTAAGGCTTTAGCAAAAAGACGGGCTAAGGTTGTTTTACCTGTTCCGCGGCAGCCACAAAATAGATAGGCTTGTGCAAGGCGTTTTTGAGCTAAAGCGTGACGCAACGTCGTGATGACGGCTTCTTGACCTATGACTTCTGAGAAAAACTTAGGCCGAAATTTTCTAGCAAGAACCTGATAACTCATTGGAAAAGAAGGTTAGTGCACAGAAATGTTTTTTTCAATAGATAGTCTCTAGAAGTTCTAGGTAATAGAGAAATTAGGAGTTAGGGATTCATAACCTGTTTTTTAGTCTGCAAACAAAAACCCCCACCTCGGGAAGAGGTGAGGGTTTTGAGAACCTTAGGCGGCATAGCGTATCATTTAAATAGATGCTGCGGGTATAAACTTTTGAGTTAGATAGTTTTTGGACAACACGCTCTGTAGATCTTGAGCACGCACGCAACAGAAGATAAGTTGATCATAAGTATTTTTTGCTATGATATATTCTTGACCATTATTAGGGCCTGGTTCAATTGCATATTGCCCACGTTGCATATGTTGATAAGATGTTAGCATCGTTTGGTTCTGCACGAAATCCCACTTTATATCTGATGAGGAACTTCCTGGAGCTTCGTCATACAGCGAGTTGGAAGCTGCTCCATAAGGAGGCAAGGAGGCAGCACCCCTCCCGGCAAACGTATTTTCGTTCCACGTTATAAAAGGTTGAAAATAGAGTCTTTCCAATCGGTAAATATTAATTTGTCTTATACTTGCAAGAATACCTAAGCCGGCTCCAGCAACCATGAAGCCATGGCCAATTGTGCCGATAGAAGAGATCCAATTTAAAGAGCCAGGCAGGGCTACGCCGCCAGGTGAATGAATAGAGTTCTTCTGAAACCTAAATTTTAATTGTCATATCAGCTATTCTATCCCCTCATAAATGAGGTGATATGAGATTTGAGAACATTAAAAACCTGAAACCAGAAGAATTCCGCCGCTTAACTGGCGTTAAATCAGAAA
>JAFEGP010000054.1 GCA_018239815.1 Verrucomicrobiota bacterium
CCTTTAGGCGTGGGAGTAGTCACCTGTTTCAACAAGTTTTATAAGCTGTTCGTTTCCTTTAACGCTTGAAAAAGAAAAGCTCGTGCTGCCTATAAAAGTAAAAGGAGGGGGTGTATGGGTTCTTTTTGAAGCAGATCCCTTGGGGCTAACACTAGATTGTGCAATGTTTGTTTCACGTATAAAACCAGCTGATAGTAGCGGAGTGCCGCCGAAGCGAATTTCATAACAGTGATCACCTGATGTGTGAGAGGTTGTTCTTAAGTAAATAACTTCAATTTCTTTAGCTGTGGAGTTGCGTACTCTTACATTCAAGGGAAGCGTGTAATTTTCAACACCTGTTCGTGTAAATCGTGAGCCAACCGCTGCCATAGAGAATTCCTTTTCATTTGAAGAGGGAGGAGTTTAGCAGAAAAATATTTTTTTTCAAGTTTAAAGCTTTGCAAGTTAGTGAAGAAGTGTATTTTTTTCCTGTTATTTCTTGTCTTGGTACACATCCTGCTTTCTAGATGTCGAAGTAAAAGGGGACCGCTGTGTCTTCACGATCGTTTTCATTTATAAATTTGGATAATCTTCAACTGATAGAGTCTTTATATGCTCAATATCAGAAAGATCCTCAAAGTGTAGAGCCTACATGGCGTTATTTCTTTGATGGGATGTCCTTTTCTACGCAAGGCTCTTCTCAACAAGGAGAGTTAGAAAGTTATATTGTGATTGATACGTATCGTCGTTATGGGTATTTGAAGTCTGTCACCAATCCTTTACCATCTGCAGATAAGCCAGATCCTCTTAAGCAGCTTTTAATAAACTATGATAAGCAGAATTTAGTCGCTTCGCATGGTTTGGCTGCACAACCTCAGATTTCTTTAGCAGAGTTGATTCAAAAGCTTGAGGGTTATTATTGCGGAAGTTTAGCAGCGCAATATATGCATTGTCCGCCTTCAATACAGCAATGGATACAAGAGCGCTTAGAACGCACCAGTTCTGACTTAGACGTTACTGTACAACAACGTGTGTTCTATAAGTTAAATCAAGCTCAAGTGATGGAAAGGTATTTACATACCAAATATGTAGGTCAGAAACGTTTTTCCTTAGAAGGTGCAGAAGTTGTGGTGCCGATGCTTTCAGAGCTGATCGAACATGGGGCTAGTTTAGGTGTTCAGCAACTTGTTATGGGGATGTCACATCGAGGGCGTTTAAATGTTTTAACGCATATTTTAAATAAGCCCTATAGAATGCTTTTTTCTGAATTTGAAGATTTTGATGATCCTCATTGGTCGGGTGGACACGGAGATGTTAAATATCATAAAGGTTTTTCAGTAGATGTTAAAACTGCAGCTCAAACTTCAGTACATGTCAGTTTAACTGCTAATCCTTCTCATCTTGAATCTGTAGGAGCCGTTGTGCAAGGACGTGCTTATGCAAAACAGCAATTTCTTGCAGATCATACTAAGGAAAAAGTGCTTCCTGTTATTTTACATGGCGATGCCTCTTTGGCAGGACAGGGCATTGTCTATGAAATCATGCAACTTTCTGCTCTTCCAGGATACTCTACAGGTGGAACTGTTCATATTGTCATTGATAATCAGATTGGTTTTACCGCAACCTCCAAGGAAAGTCGCTCTACAGCTTACGCTTCAGATCTAGCTCTCACTTTTTCTTCTCCAGTCTTTCATCTTAATGCTGAAGATCCAGAAGCTTGTGTGAAAGGTGTACAACTTGCTATGGAGATCAGGCAAAAGTTTCACTGTGATGTGTTTTTAAATCTTTTGTGCTATCGCCGCTATGGCCATAATGAAAGCGATGAGCCTGTGTTTACACAGCCTCATCAGTATCAAAAAATTCAAGGAAAAACTTCTTCTAGAGATCTTTATCGTGATGTTTTATTGCAAAAGGGAGTTTTAAAAGAGCAAGAAGCCGATGACATGGAACAAAGTTGTTTGCAACTGTTAGAAGAGGATTTTCATCACACGCAACAGCAAAAAAAGCGTAACACAGAGCAAGCATTTGGTGGGGTTTGGAAACCTTATCAATCCGTTTCGGAGGAAGAACTTTTTTCTTCTTCTGACACCGCTGTTTCAGAACAGCAACTTAAAAATTTGGCTCAAGCCTTTTCCAAAGTCCCTGAAGGATTTTCATTACATAGTAAACTTAAAGGGTTAGTTCAACAAAGGTTCAAACGCTTGGAAACAGGAGTAGATTGGGCTTTAGCAGAGCAATTAGCTTTTGCAAGTTTATTAGTAGAAAATGTAGCAATTAGATTGTCTGGGCAGGATTGTCAACGCGGGACATTTTCGCAACGACATGCTGTATGGGTGGATCAATCTACTGAAGAGCAGTATTTGCCTCTTGCACATTTGCACCCGCAGCAAGCTAAATTTGAAGTGTGGAATTCTCCTTTATCAGAATATGGTGTTCTAGGTTTTGAATTTGGATATAGTTTAGATGCTCCGGGAGCACTAGTCTTGTGGGAGGCACAATTTGGTGATTTTGCAAATGGGGCACAAGTTGTAATAGATCAATATTTAGCTGCCTCAGAGCAAAAATGGCAACGTTATTCAGGTCTTGTTCTCTTATTGCCACATGGTTATGAAGGCTATGGTGCAGAACATTCTTCAGCGCGTTTAGAGCGTTATTTGCAGCTATGTGCTCAGAATAATTTACAAGTTTGTTATCCCACTACACCCGCCCAGTATTTTCATCTTTTACGTCGTCAGATTCAACGTGCGATCCGACTACCTCTTATTATCATGGCTCCTAAAGGATTGCTACGCCACCCCGAGTGTTTAAGTCCTCTTGTTGATTTCACACAGGGTTCCTTTCAAGAGATTCTTGTGGAAGAGCTGAGTGAAGCTACGCATGTTATATGTTGCACAGGAAGGGTTTATTACGATTTGGTAGAGCAAAGAAAAAAAAGAGATGTTCAAGGGACAGCTATCCTTCGCTTTGAGCAGATGTATCCTTTGCAAAATGCAACAATCCAGCAGTGTTTGGCTTCTTATCCTCAGATGAAAAGAATAAGTTGGGTGCAAGAAGAACCCTCCAATATGGGAGCAGGTCCTGTTTTTTTAAAACAACTGCAAGAGTGTTGCAAGTTACCTATTGAATTTCTTGCAAGGCCAGAAAGTGCTACAACCGCTACAGGTTCTCATACAATGCACAAAAAAGAATTTGAAATTTTGATGCAAAAGGTGTTCGGATGAAAAAAGACGTTGTCGTTCCCTCTTTAGGAGAATCTGTTTCAGAGGTCATGATAGGTCGGTTTCTACAGTCTCAAGGTTCCTATGTCAAAGAAAATACAGAGATTGTGGAAATAGAAAGTGAGAAAGTGAATCAGGTTCTTTATGCCCCTGCTGCAGGAGTCTTGAATTGGGTTGTGCATGAAGGAGATAAAGTTGCAATCTCAGCAGTTCTTGGATGGATAGATACGAGTCAACAGTCTTTGCAACATCAAGATGTTCCAAAACAAACGGTTCAAAAAGAACCAATTCAGCCACCTAGTCTTCCTTTAGAAGTTAGCATAGAGCAGAATCAAACTCTTGTTCAGGAGATATCCCAAGAAAAAGAAGTAAGAAAACATCTTAGCTCAATACGTTTGGCCATAGGCAGACGTCTTGTAAAAGCTTTGCATGAAGCAGCCATGCTAACAACTTTTAATGAAGTTGATTTGTCCGCTATTATGCAGTTACGTAAAACTTATCAGGAAGAGTTTGTTCATAAATATGGTGTCAAACTTGGATGGATGTCGTTTTTTGTTCGAGCTGTTGTCGATGCTTTGAAAGCTTACCCTGATTTCAATGCTTACTTAGAAGGGGAAGAATTGGTTTTAAGGCAGTATTACCATATTGGAATAGCTGTGGGTACGGAACGAGGCGTGATGGTGCCTGTATTAAAACATGCAGATCGTCTAGCTTTGCATGAAATTGAGCAACAGATTGCCAAGTATGCAGATTTAGCGCGTCGCTCTCAGTTGGCCTTAAGCGATTTGGAAGGAGGGGGTTTTACCATTACCAACGGAGGTGTATACGGCTCTTTATTGTCTACGCCTATTTTAAATCCCCCTCAAGTAGGTATTTTAGGTATGCACAAGATTTTGGAACGTCCCATTGCTGTGAAAGGTGAAGTGGTCATACGACCAATGATGTATCTTGCATTAAGCTATGATCACCGTGTTGTAGATGGTAAGGAAGCTGTGGGATGTTTAGTGCACATTAAGTCTATTTTAGAAGAGCCAGCCCGTTTGCTTTTTTAGTTTATCCTTCTAATCGCCGGTGGGATGTTTTCTTTTCTTGTGAATTAGACATACAGCCTAGCATGCCTAAAAATGAAGCTATTGGGATTGATGTGGGATTAAAACATTTTGCCACTCTCTCAAATAGTGAAGAGATAGCCAATGCTCGATTTTTCAAAAAGGGCGAGAAGGAATTAGCAAAAGCGCAAAGGAAACTGTCAAAGCTCAAAAAGGGAACCAAAGAGAGGAAGAAACAAGGCAAAAAGGTAGCAAAAATCCAAGAACATATTGGAAATCAGAGAAAAGATTTTTGTTGTGACTACTCCCACGCCTAAAGGCGTGGGCTTCTAGGGGATCCCCCCAAGCCATCTAGTCCGAGGGCTAATATGTTTTGCGCAGCATTATGATCCCTGCACGTTTGATACCCACATGCAAGACAAAAGTGTCTTCTATGTGAAAGCTCTTTTTTCTGTC
>JAFEGP010000005.1 GCA_018239815.1 Verrucomicrobiota bacterium
TTTCTGATTTAACGCCAGTTAAGCGGCGGAATTCTTCTGGTTTCAGGTTTTTAATGTTCTCAAATCTCATATCACCTCATTTATGAGGGGATAGAATAGCTGATATGACAATTAAAATTTAGGTTTCAGAAGAACTCTATTAGTTCGAATCCAGCCACCCCCATTAACGCAAAGTATTCTTAAACTTTACAATTGCATCTCCCATTCACCATCTCTAGGCGTTTGTTCTAGCTAAAAAATCACTCTACATTGTAACTATTTTACAAAAAAACTATCGTGTTGTTGTAACTATGAAATTCAAGCTAATAGATTTTCCGAATTGGAACCGCAAAGAATTCTTTGATCATTATCTCAACAATGTGTCCTGCACGTACAGCATGACGCTTAATCTAGATATTACCCTGCTTCTTAAGGTGATCAAAAATAAAAATATTAAGTTATATCCTGTTACGATTTACTTATTATCCGCAGTTGTGAATCGTCATGAAGAGTTTCGCACTGCCATAGATGCAGATGGTAAAGTAGGCATTTTTGATGTCTTAAGTCCCGCTTATACTATCTTTCAGAAAGAAAGCGAAACTTTTACCAATATTTGGACAGAATACAATATGAATTTTTCAGCATTTTATGCTGACTATTTGACTGATGTCCAACAATACGGTGAAATAAGGCAGTTTTTTGCAAAACCCCATGTACCTTCTAATATCTTTACCATTTCAAGCATTCCGTGGGTAACGTTCACAGGATTTAATTTGAACCTTCCCAAACTCACTGATTATCTTGTGCCCATTTTTACGACAGGCAAATACTTCGAACAAAATGATAAAATATGGCTACCTATTGCTATTCAAATGCACCATGCAGTTTGCGATGGCTTTCATCTTGCAAGATTTGTTGACGAGCTACAAGAGGACATGAATAACTTTGAAAGGATACTAAGCGAGCAACAATGAAGAAGAACATCTTGTGCGCTGGTACCACCGTTTTGAAATAGAACTTTTCTTACAATAGGCTGATTTTTCTTCTGTGAATATTCTAGATGCTTCTTTTAAGCAAAATGAGCAAGCCGTTGTCTAGGTAGCTACTAAGCAAGAAGCTTAATCCCTTTAAAGACTTACACACGCCTTGAACTTATGCTTTTTCTAACTGCTGATCTACATTAGTTTTAAGTTTCTCTAATGTCACAGATTCTCCTCTCAAAGACAAAAGAGCACGCTTTAGAAACTTAAGATTAGAAGTAACAACTTGTTCTATGGAAGTGACAAGACTACTCTGAAAATGTTCTGGGAACAGCTTTTGATCTAATTTTATGTTTTCTGGTAAGGCACGCACATGCTGTATCAAAGAAGGACAAAGAGGTACTTGCACTTCAGGTCGCATAAATAGCCAATGAGGTGTCCAATTTGAAAAAAGCCCTTTTTGACCAGGCTTCACATCCAGCCTTTTTCCACCTAACTCGTTATCGATTTCCCATACTTTACCTTGCATATCAAGAATACTATTTTCATACTTTGGATCAGGTTTACCAATTAACCAATTAAATATAACAACCCGATGAGCATGTTGAAGATCTAAAGGAACTTTAGCTGGTGTAATATAGCGCTGCAAGAGCATGGGATGCTTAAGATGTAGGCAAGACTCTTGAAGGCGTTGAGCAATACTGGAGTCTGGCATGATATACTGTGTATAAGGAACGACACTAAAACCTAATTGTTGACTCACCTGATACATGATGCAAGCACATTGACTAAGCGCCTCCAAAACAACAACCCATGAACGACTGTAAGGAACAGAAAGAAAGGGGGTTTTCAAAACAAAATTCGTCTCACCTATCCTTTGTACGCTTCGATGATTTCCTGTGCCAATGACTTCAAGAGGATCTGATCCTTTTAAATGATCTATGACTTCTGCTAACTCTGAAGGATGAATGTGTTCTTGAGGATACATGGTTATTTCTTTTTTTGGAGATTAACAACCGTTAAGAAAAATTTCAAATTTTACAAAACTAACTTCTTTGCATCTCAATATTTACTTCTATTAAGCTAGAATCCGATAAGCAAAAAGTTTGTTAATTTTAAGGATTTTTAATAAAATAGGTGTTCGTTTTTTAAAAAACATTAAAACACAGAATATTAAAAAAATTTATCTTAAAACTACGACCATGCAACACCCTGTTTTTCCTACCATTCTATTTTGTGATAATCATATCCTGATTGCCATCAAGCCTCCTGGTATGCTGACACAACCCGATCATACCTCTAACAAAGACCTGGAAACATTTGCCAAAGCATGGGTTAAGCAAAAATTTCAAAAACCTGGTAATGTTTTCCTACACGCTATTCATCGCATTGATCGACCTGTAAGCGGTCTTGTTGTCTTTGCCAGAACAAGCAAAGCTCTCAGTCGTTTAAATGAACAAATTCGCAATAAAAAAATTCAAAGATTTTATCTTGCACAAGTAGAAGGTCAACTTCATAAAGATGGAATATTAGAGCATTATCTTGTACATCAAGATCACTATGCTGAAGTTTGTTCTCAACATGTCAAGGATGCAAAATTAGCAAGGCTTTCCTATCACATTCTTCAATCTTCTTCCCATTCCACAACTGTACATGTAGAACTTGAAACAGGGCGTTACCACCAAATTAGAGCTCAATTTGCTGCCATAGGCCATCCTATTGAAGGTGATATTCGTTATGGAAGCAAGACAAGTCAAGGCTTGGGTATCTGCTTACAATGTATTGAGATGAGTTTTGAACATCCTGTTACACAAGAAATGATGACCTTTGACTTACATCAAGCTCTTAAACGTTCTTCATAGATGTGCTAACCTATTTTTTGTGCCACGTACAAATGTCGAGAAGTTGCTCTGCAATAAGAGTTCAATACCTCAAAACCCACATGACGTAATACTGCACTATCTATCCAAGAATATTCAAAACCAGTTAGCAACAGATATCCTCCGTTTTGCAAGAGTGCATGAATTTGTCGTATCACTCTTTCAGCTGTCGACTGTGTAACAACTTTTCGAGTTAACGCACCACATCCCATTACAACATCAAAAGGGCCTTGCAAGCTAGTTGTTAAATCAGCTGTAGACAAATCCATGGCTATAACCGTTGCTCTCTTTGCTTCGATATAAGTGCGCAATTTTTGTTGAGCCAATGTTAAAATTTGGCCATTACGATCCACCATCGTGTAAGAATAGGGTCGCGCTTCTTCTAAGATACGACTTGCTACTTGTCCATCACCACCACAAATCTCCAAAACACGACTGCTTGTATTTACTAGTTTTGTCATATACGTAATGACACACCTGTGAATAATTAAATATAATTCTGCATAGACATTCACATCCCAAGCACCATCTGGCTCTAATTTTGTTAAAGAATGATTTGTGACTTCGATTTGGCGCCCATCAAAAGGTAATACTAAATCCGGATTATGACCTTCTTTACTAAACAACCACTGCCAAATTTTATACGCACCTTTTGGTGTTAACGTATAACATTGCGTATTCCATGCTATTTGCTGCAGGGCCAGGCAAGAACTTTCTTTTCCTACTAAAGGTTCAGGCATCATAGACGCATAGCACACTTCCACGTCATATTTTGATGTTTTGTTATCTTCGATAACAAGGTGATAAACAAGCCAATGCTTGTCTTTTGGAGCACTGGTTGCACGGCCTTCTTGTTGTATGGTAATGCAAAGGAACTGGACGACTCTTTCTATGCGTGCTTGCCGTTCTTCGTCACTAAATTGTTCAGTTGCCATAATATACATCTTAGAAGGATGTATACAATTACCTATATCTATGCTCATTAGCAGATCCCCTGTTTAAAAAATAAAGAGAGTCTATTGGCTTTGCGTAAAAATTCTCAATATTATTTGTCGGATCTTACCATCTTCAACAGCAAATTCAGGCGTTCCGTCTTAGTTTTACCAAGCAAGGGCATCGTTAAAAAAATTGCCTTTTGTCCTTTTCTTCTATTATGGTGTATCTTTAAAAAACCGCTCTTCATATTCAGTAAGGACGATGCTCTATGCTGATTGCTCATCTCACCGACTCTCACATTGTTGAGAAAGATAAATTTTGGCTTGCCCACCCTCTCACCAAAACAGAAGACAGACTTGCCAAAGCTATCAACCATTTGAATCAGTTAACACCTCGTCCTGACATTGTCATTTTTACTGGAGATTTAACAGATGAAGGAACTGAGGCGGCTTACCAGCATTTCCAGGAGATTCTTCAACCTCTTCAAATCCCACTTTTTGTTATCCCAGGAAATCACGATTGTCGAGAAACAATGCGCCACGCCTTTCACAAGAGCTCTTATATTCCCAAGCAAGGCTTCCTACATTACACAATAGAAGATTACCCTCTGCGACTGATCGCTCTAGATACTCTTCTTGAGGGAGAAGGAAAAGGAGGCCTATGTGAGGAACGCTTTCAATGGCTACAAGATGCTTTAAAACAAGATAACAACAAGCCTACACTCTTATTCATGCATCATCCTCCTGTAAAAATAGGCATGTCACTTTTTGATAGCATTCGTTGTTTTACACCTACAAGTTTTGAACAAACTCTGAGTCGAGCACAAAATTTGGTAGGCATCGTATGTGGGCACTATCACCATTTTTGTATGAGTTCCTTAGCAGGAAAGCCCTGTTTTCTTGCTCCAAGTTTGGCTCCAGTGCATTATTTTGCTCATCCTACAGATCAAGATGTCACAGCTTTGCAACTTGATGAACCGGCCATAACTTTACACAACTGGCTAGAAGGCACAACCTTGACAAGTCAAATTATACGACTAAAAGAAGACTATAAACGTCTAGACTGGACTAAACTGACAAAACAAGCGTCTTAATAGGTGAGTTATTGATCTTTAACGCTTCCTACCGAAAAAATCCATTTGCTGTTACAATCAGGCAGAATTTTTCATGATCACATCTTTATATTATCTGCTTGGCTTTTTGCCTTCCTTGTTTTTTGGTTCCCGTTTCCTACTTCAATGGCTACAAAGCGAACGCCAAAAACGCTCTGTTGTTTCCCCTCTTTTTTGGCGTTTATCTTTAATAGGAAATCTTTTACTAGCCTTGCATTACTATTTTCAGTGCCAATTTTCTTTTCTTTTTTTACAAGTAATGAACGGTTGCATTGCTTGGCGCAACCTCAACCTGCGTCAACCAACACCCTACTGTTTAAAATCAACTCTCAAATACTTTGCAAGTATACTTGTGTTGACCTTTGCAGCTTGCATTCTTGCTAAAGCAACTTTTGGATATAGAGCTAAATGGTTTGATGTTCCTTTAGGCCTTCTCAATCAAGATCAACATCCTATTAGCTTTGTATGGCATCTACTTGGCATTGGAGGAGGAATTCTTTTTGCTAGCCGTTTTTGGTTACAATGGATTGAAGCAGAACGAACCCAACGTAGCGAATTATCCCGTTCTTTTTGGATATTAAGCATTGTAGGCTCTTGTATTAGTCTCGTCTACTTTGTGCGTATCCAGGATGTTATGAGCGTGTTCTACGTCTTATTCGGGCTTATTCCTTATCTACGCAATCTGGCATTGCTCAGACGTAGAAGTGTCATGACTAAGGAATAAACTGGCATCCCCCATCGATTAAACGATCAACATAGGTGATGTCATAGGTCGATTTATGGAAATTTTGATCTTCCATGATATATTGATGAAAAGGAATCGTTGAGTGCACTCCCCCGATATGAAACTCTGCTAAGGCTCTTTTAGCCACAGCAATAGCTTCTTCTCGATCCTTACCCTTAACGATTAACTTTGCAATCATCGAATCATAGTGAGGAGGTATTTTATAACCACTGTAGCAGGCACTATCAATACGTACATGTGGCCCACCAGGAGGAAGATAATACTCCAAAACTCCTGGAGAAGGGCTGAAATTTTGAGCTGGATTCTCAGCATTAATTCTCAATTGAATCACATGACCAGAACATGTCACATCTTTTTGCTTTAGCAGAAGTTTTTCGCCACGAGCTATACGCAGCTGTTCACGTACCAAGTCCACACCCGTTAACTCTTCAGTAATTGTATGCTCAACCTGAATACGTGTATTCATCTCCATAAAGTAAAAGTTATGCTGCTTGTCCAGCAAAAATTCCACTGTCCCCGCAGAAAAATACTTGGCGGCTTTAGCAATGCTAACAGCTGCTTGCCCTACCTTTTTACGTAAATCTGGAGTAAGAATAGGACTAGGCGCTTCTTCAACAAGCTTCTGACGCCGGCGTTGCAATGTACAATCGCGTTCCCCTAAATAAATACAATTACCAAGTTTATCTGCTAAAATCTGAACCTCAATATGCCGAGGATTCATGATCATTTTTTCTAGATAAACATCAGGATTATTAAAGCTTGCTTCTGCTTCAGTACGAGCAGCAGAGAACATCCTTTTAAACTCTTCAACATTATGAGCTATACGGATACCCTTGCCTCCCCCACCCGCAACAGCCTTAATTAAAACAGGAAAACCAAGTTTTTTTGCCAAATGAGCAGCTTCATCAGCGTCGCTTATCACTCCATCTGACCCAGGAATAACAGGACATTTCACACTTTTAGCAATTTCTTTGGCTTGCGCTTTGTCTCCCAACAAAGAAATAGATTTCGGGGAAGGACCAATAAAATTTAGACCACAACTCTCACAAATAGAAGCAAAGTTTGCGTTTTCACTCAGAAAACCATAACCAGGATGTACAGCATCTGCATTCGTAATTTCACAAGCAGATAAAATATTAGAAATTTTTAAATAAGAACGAGCTGATTGAGGCTCTCCAATGCAAACAGCCTCGTCCGCATGTAACACATGCAAGGCTTCACTATCGGCTGTAGAATACACAGCGACTGTTTTTAAACCTAGATCACGACAGGCGCGAATCACGCGTACCGCAATCTCTCCTCTATTTGCAATCAGAACTTTTTTCATGCCTACTCACAATGTCAACTCTCCGTAATTCAAGAGATGACTGTTCCCATCCATTGAAATATTATGTGATACGTAAAATCTTTGTACCAAACTCAACAGGATCGCCGCTCTTTACAAAAACTTCAGCCACCACACCCGCTACTCCAGCTTTGACTTCATTCATAACCTTCATCGCTTCAATAATACACACCACACTATCAGCCGTCACACGATCACCCACTTTGACAAAAGGAGCATCTTGAGGAGAAGGAGATGCATAAAAAGTTCCAACGATCGGAGATGTTACAAATAACCCAGCTACATCTGGTGAGGTCGCTGCTGCCGCAGGCGTAGCAACCGTAATCGGTTGTGAAGCCATAGGCACTGAAGAATGAAGAGGCGCTGCATGATGAACAACCACTTCCCCTTCTTTTTCTAAAGAAAGCTCAAAATCTTTATTTTTAATCCCTAGTTTGTGAATTTGATAGGTTTGCATCATAGCCATCAATTTTTCAATGTTTTCAACATCCATCACTACACCCTTTGTACATACTCTTTTGAGCGCGTATCAACCTTAATAATATCACCTGTCTCAACAAAAGCGGGAACATTGATCATGGCGCCCGTTTCCAATACAGCCTGCTTAGTAGCATGACTCAATGTAGCACTATCATCAGCAGGATCTGTTTTAGCAACCATTAACTCTAAAAATTGAGGAAGATCTAAAGAGAAAACCTTCTGACCATAAAACGTTGCCTGTAACTCAATCCCCTCTTTGAGAAATTCAGCTTTATCTGAAACAACATCAACAGGAACAAGAACAGGATCTAGACCATCATCCAAAAATAAATACGACCCACCCTCTAAATACAAAAATTCTAGCTTCCGCTCTTCTAAAGAGACCACATCAACTTCTTGGCCTACTTTAAAATTTTTCTCAACAACTTTATCTGTATCAAGAGAACGCAGCTTTGTCTTAATAAAAGGCTGCCCTTTAGCCAGGGTTACTTTAACACTAGAATCAACCCTATATAACTTCTCATCAATGAATAAGGTCATTCCAGGGGCTATTTGCTGACTTGTTACCATCTTTTTTTACCTACCTTGCCGTCAAACGAAGTTTATCAATCGCATCTTTCATAGTAGGGTCTCCTTTAAACAAATATGTTCCAGATACCAAAACATTAGCACCAGCTTCTACACATTGCACTGCTGTCTTAGCATCAACCCCACCATCGACCTGAATAGGAAAAGGCTTTTTATTTTTTTCTATCCCTAATTTTTTACACACATCGCGTACAAAACGTACCTTTTCTAAAACGTCAGGTAAAAAAGCCTGCCCCCCAAACCCGGGTGACACTGTCATCATTAAAATCAAATCACATTGATCTAAAAATTTTAAGGCAAAATCCGCAGGGGTATCAGGACAAAAAGCTAAACCAGCTTCAACATTACATCTGCGAATAAAAGCCAATGTATCTTCTACATCTTCCGTAGCCTCAAAATGAAATGTAATACGGTCAGCTCCTGACTCAACTAACGTTTCTATAAAGCTAAAAGGATTATAAAGCATAATATGGACATCTAAAAACAGATCGGTCGCTCGATTAATAGCAGCCAAAGCTCGCGGACCAAGTGTCAAATTTGGCACAAAGTGCCCGTCCATGATGTCAACATGAATCACATCCGCCCCAGCAGCCTCAATACGCTTGGCTTCTTCTGCTAAACAACCAAAATCGGAAGCAAAAATAGAAGGAGCTATGATGATATCATTAGTTTTCATAAAGAGAGATTTATACAATTAATCTAAGAAGAAAGTCAAGAATAGGCTAGTCAAAAAAATTTAATATACATAAGATAAGCTTATATGATGGCTGCCCTATTTCTTATCTTTTCCGGCATTGTTGCTTTGAGCTACTTTAAGTTCAGAAAGACAGCATTATGGTGTTTAGCAATAAGCTGGTTTCTGTGTGCTTTCATGTTCTTGCATCATGCTACGGACCATCTAGGTCTGCGTCTGTAATAACAGAGAATGCGTAACTTAAAGGTGTCAAAATGAAAGTAGAAAAATTTCTTTGCTCTCTTGAAGTTGTGGTAATTGCCGCAATTTTACTTGGCGCCTTAGCTATTCAATATTTTAAACACGAAACACCTTGTCCAATGTGTTTTTTACAACGCCTATCCATGATAGGGGTAGGAACTAGCATCCTATTAAATGTTAGATTTAAACCTCAAAAACGCCATTATGGATTAGCCCTCTTTTTTGCCATACTAGGCGGAACTATTGCCTTAAGACAAATTGCATTACATGCTTGTCCGAATTTTCCTACATTCGGCATTCCTTTTTGGGGATTAAGTCTTTATACCTGGTCCTTTCTTGTGTTTACCTGTACTGTAGGTTACACAGCTATGCTCTTTATCTTGTTCGACCGTACGGATGCCAGACACGCTCCCACAGGATGGTTAGGACATATTGCCTTTATTCTTCTGTTTTTAACGGCAGCCTTAAATATCTTTGCTAGCCTGGATGTTTGTGGGTTTGGTGCTTGCGGCTAGGCCAACCTTCTATCAAAAACTGACCATTAGAAGAAATCAATTGACCATCTACAAAAACTTCCCCTCCTTGGGTTAAGTCACAAATCATATCCCAATGCAAAGCTGATTGATTTGTATTACCCGTCTCCGAATATCCCATACCTAAAGCAGCATGGAATGTCCCCCCTATTTTTTCATCAAAAAGGATGTTATGGGTAAATTTCTGGATATTATAATTTGTACCTAAAGCAATTTCACCCAGACGAGAAGCTCCTTCATCTTGTTGCAACATTGCCTTTAAAAATTTTTCGTTTCTCTTGGCTGTTGCTTTCACAACAACTCCCTTTTCAAATACAAGCTCAACATCTTCCACAACAGTGTTCTGTAAGATGGCAGGATAGGTATAACGCACCACGCCATTAACACCTCCATCCTTAGCTGCTAAATTAGGACCTGTAAACACTTCTCCATCCGGGAAATTACGACGACCACAAGAATTACGCCAATGCATTCCATCTATGCTAACACGTAAATCCGTTCCTTGAGGGGTTTTAAAATGCAGTTCTTTTTTACTTTCAAGAAACGCAATCATTTTATTTTGTTGAGCTTCAAGAGCTTTTAATTCGGCAATAGGATCAGACTCTGTGACAAAAGCAGCTTGAAAAACAAACTCAGCGTAATCTTCCCATCCCATATTTGCTTCTTGAGCTAAAGCTTGCGTAGGACATAACGTGACAACCCAATTGAGCTCACCTTTTGCAGAACGCTCTAGTGTTTTAGCTAGTAAAGGAGCTCTTGCTCGACTGACAAGAGCTTGCTTTGCAGGATCAACCTGAGATAAGGCCCGTGTATTAGAGGGTGCGATAACACGTATACGATGATGAACCTTCTCTGTCATCTCTTTCACAAAAGGATTTAAATGAGATAACTGCTCTTGTGAAGCATAACGATAGAAAATTTCTTCCCAACGAGAACTTATGAATTGCGTGGTCACATGCGCTCCAGCCAAAATAAGCTGATGATAAAGAGCATCATAAAGAGGCATTCCCTCTAAATCCCCTGTCAGCAAAACGAGTTGACCTGGCTGCACAGCTAAAGAATAATGCACCAAAACCTGCGCCATTTTTTCTAAATGGTCCTTGATCATAATTCCTCCAAGCATGCTATTGTAAAAAATATGAAAGAACCTCGCAATGTAAATTGGCGTTTGTGTTTGTTAATGTCGATTTTCTTCGGCATGTTAGGCGTAGACCGTTTTATGATGGGTCATATCTGGTTAGGCATCTTAAAACTGTTACTAGCTACCTGTGGAGTATGGTGGGTCATCGATATTATTCTTATTGCCACCAAATATCAGTTTAAAAATGTAAACTGGATCACTTAGACTGGAAGATAAGACTGATGAGAAAAGGTACAGTCTAAGACACCTTGTTCTGGTCTAAAAACAACTAAGAAATTTGCACCCCAAAAACTCTCATCACCGGCTAAGGGGATGACTTCCATACTGCCCTTTACAGAGCTATGAATCCACACGCTGCCCTTGACCCCTCTCATTTCCACTTTTTGAATGGGCCCCTGGTAACGATCCAAAGAATTAGGGGATAAACCATGACTCCCCGCCACAACACAAGAACGAGCTTTGCCAAAAAAAGTCCAAGATAAAGAATTTTGCGAATGCGGTCCCATGACTTGAGCTGATGTTGACAAACTCCCTTCACTCATTTTTTGACTTACTTGCACCCATAACCCACTATAGCCCGCATCTGCTAAGAAATTTAATCCTGTCTCACGCATATGAGGACAAGCTAAACGATTGCGATAGCGACACACGATCTGTTGATCCATATACTCATAGCTCAATTCTTGAGCTCGACCTGCAATGCCAAAGCTTGCACAATCCCCAACTGGTGATAACTGAGGAGCAAATGTTAAGATTGCTGCATCGCAATGAAGAAATGTACCTAAACCAGTACGACATCCAGAAGCTGTAATCAAAGAAGTCGTATGAAAATTACCCATACGAAAAAAACCTAGTCCTTCATCGATAACAGGCAACTCTAGATGCACTCCCTCTAAAGAAGATAAAAATGCATCTGTTGCTTGCTGCAACATCACATAAGGAACACGTCCTTCCTGACAAAATAAAGAAGCAATAGGTTGCTGATCATGATCAAGCATAGCTTTTTGAAAGCATGCCATTTTCTTAGCCAGTTCCCGTTGTTCTAATTGCACTAAATATTGTCCTAAACGTGCATGTTCATGTGGATAAGGCAGACCTTTCCAAGGAAAAAATCCCCTTTCATACAAACAGACAGCTCCCGAATTTGAGATGTTCATATCTTTAAGAAAAGAACAATCAGGAATCTCCCCTGTGGAAAGAGCATTTTGAGCTTGTGTCAAGATAGGATCATGCAAAATAAAAGGCACTGTCATGTAGACAAAAATGTGCTAAAGCCCTTGACGCAAGTCAAGGGCTTTTAGCTATAAGGCTTATTATTTTCTTTTTTCAATCAAGCGGCGCATTTTTTTGCCGGGAGTAAATTTAACTGCACGACGGGCAGGAATGTGAATAGGTACTGCTGCATTTTTAGGATTGCGACCAATTTTTGGTTTGCGCTCTACAACTTGCAACACCCCGAAATCGCGAAACTCTAATCTATCTCCCTTAGCAAGGGCGTCTGTCATTTTATCGAGAAAGTTCTGAATCACCGTACGCACATGATTAGGATGAATTCCGTGGTCTTGTGAAATCGTTGTGATCAGCTTCTTCTTTGTCATTGTTGCCATATGTGGCGTCCTCCTGATAAGTGTCGTTGCCCCCAATGGGACAACATACGGTGTTGATTTGTAGCCGTATAATAGCAATCTCAAGATTCGTTTCAAGCGATTTTTTAAAAAAAACAGAAAAATCTCGCAAAAAAAGCATTTTTGAGTTCTCAATGACTGATAACACAGCAAAACTTCAATTTCAGAATAAGCAACAGAAAACGAAAAAGTTGAGGATAAAAAAAACTAAAAAAAGAGTCTTGCGCACCAAACTCTTATCGGACAATCAACAAATTGCCCTTAGAAGCTACCCATGGTTAAACTACTGACAACACCATCTTTTTCTTTTTACCAACCTGCAAAAGCAAAAAACGTCCCTCAATCAGATGAGAAGAAGCAACAATCGCGTGCACATCCTGAACTTGCTCATTATTGAGATACAAGCCTCCATTTTCTATCAAACGACGCGCTTCTCCTTTACTCATTGCCAGTTTTGTATGCACATAAAGATCAATGAGCGACATTCCCAATACTGTATTACGTTCTATAGATTGACTAGGTAACTGCTTAGCAAGTTGCTCTAAAATAGCTGCTGAAAGCTCTGTATGAGCCCCAGGACGTGCAACAGCTGTAATACTCTGAGCCTGACTCAAACCTTCTTGACCATGCACAATCAGTGTAATTTCCTCAGCAAGACGTTTTTGTACATGATTAGGTTCGTAAGAACCTTCTCTCATTTTTGTTTCTAATTCAATGATCTCTTCTAAATCTAAAAATGTCAGCATACGTAACAAACGAGGCATATCTGCATCTGGCATCCGATAAAAATACTGATAAAACTCATAAGCAGAAAGACGATCCGAATTCAACCAAATCGTTCCTTCTTCACTCTTTCCAAATTTTTTGCCATCACTACGCGTCATTAAGGGAAAGGTTAAACCATGAACTGTAACACCACGCATTTTCCTTACAAACTCTGTTCCTGCTGTAATGTTACCCCATTGATCACTTCCTCCCATTTGCACGGTAACCTGGTAATGATCATACAAATGCAAAAAATCATATGCCTGCAACAACTGATAACTAAATTCGGTGTAACTAAGCCCCTCTTCTGAATTTAGCCGAGACTTGACACTATCCTTAGCTAACATGGAACTTAAACGAAAATGTTTGCCCACATCCCTTAAAAAATCCAAAAAACTCAGAGGAGCAAACCAATCATGATTATTGACAACCAAAACGTCTTTTTTTAAGACTGCAAGTAAAGAACGCTGAATACCTTCAAGGTTTTTTTTAATTGTAGAAGTATCTAGTAAATTGCGCTCAACGCTTTTTCCTGAAGGATCACCAACCATTCCCGTTGCTCCCCCAACCAAAGCAATAGGAGTATGACCAAAACGCTGAAACCAAGCGAGTCCCATCATGGCAATCAGATTACCCACATGCAAGCTATCCGCTGTAGGATCGAAACCCACATAAACTTTGGCGGGCTGTAAAAGTAACTGCTCTAGTTCTTCACTTGTTACGGCATCAATAAACCCACGCGCTTTTAAAACGGTGACAACGCTTTGCATGTTTCCTCTTTTCTTAAAAACAAGTTTCACTATAATAGGGTCTTTAAAGATAGAAGTAAAGGAGCTCATTTAGCATGGGACAGGAATATGATGTTAGTCGTCAACAAATTATCAGAGACCCTTCTAATTACGCTGAGATGATTGCTAAATTAAAAGAGCAAGACACAAGAGCCAAAGAAGGCGTACTTAATAAACATAAGGTAAGCCCTGATACCGACTCTAATAATACATTACTTCGAATTGCAAAAGATTCAGTAGCAGCGCGCAGTGCCCGCACCTTAGGTGGACACCGGACAGAAACTCCTACAGAGACGCGCCAACCTGTGCAGCGTGATCACGTCTTTACAAATTCTCAAGATCCTGAAGTTGTAGCTTTGCAAAACAGCCTAAGAAGTGAGATCGAAAGATCAAAATCGATCGCTTCTCAAGCTCGTATTACAAATACTCAAAATCAAGGACATTAAGAGTCTTTTTGTGACACTTAATCCTCAGACACAAGCAGAACTTAAACGAGCTGTAGGACGTAAAGCTGCCGCCCTTGTTCGGGACGGCATGCTTGTAGGATTGGGTACGGGCTCTACAGCAACCTTTTTTATTGAACATCTAATAGAACGAGTTAGAGAAGGATTGCGCATAACGGCTGTCTCTTCTTCTCTTCGTTCTGCTGATCAGGCCCGCCAGGGTGGAATAAAAGTTTTAGACATGAATGAAGTCACATCCATTGATCTTACAGTCGATGGAGCTGATGAAATTGACCCTCAAGACCATATGATTAAAGGTGGAGGAGGAGCTCTTTTAAGAGAAAAAATCGTCGCTTCAAGCAGTCATCAAGTCATTATTATTGTTGATGAAAGCAAGCTCGTTCCCGTATTAGGCACATTTGGTTTACCTATAGAAATTTTGCCTTTTGGATATCAAGCTACCATACATAAATTGGCCAAACTTGGTTATGAAGGTTCCTTGCGCATGGCAAATCAACAACCTTTTATTACGGACAATGGTCACTATATTTTTGATATCCATTCTCCCAAAACTTTTTCCAATCCCTCTCAAGATCATAATCGTATGATTGCATTAGCTGGCGTGATCGAAACGGGCTTTTTCTTTGATCTTCCCATCCAAGTCTTGGTAGGATACTATGACGGAAGCGTTGCATTTCGGAGATCTCAACATGGATGAAACTCTTACCATTGTACCTTTACAATTTGAAAAAGTCGTACAGTCTAGAACTTATAGCTGTATTGTCTTAGCTTCTGATGAGAAGAAATTTGGAATTTTTAGCCTTCCTGAAACTGGTAAGGCTATGCAACGCTATCTTACAGAAAGTCAAAAAGAACGCCCTCTTACCCATGACTTGCTACATGCTGTCTTCCGTGGGTTAGATATGAAAGTTAAACAAATTGTTATTGTTGATCTACAAGATACTGTGTATTACGCCCGTCTATTTTTAGAACAAAAGCTAACTGACCGCATTAACATTATTGAAATTGATGCACGTCCTAGCGATTGTGTAACACTTGCATTAATATATAAAAGCCCTATTTATTGTACCCGGGATGTACTAGAAAAGGCGATCCCCTACTGCGATTAATTCTAAGCTTTAAAACATACCTTACGTTGAGCCTATGATAGCAAGAAAACGTGCTGAAGTAGATTAAAAACATTAAATTAAAAAAACATTTGCCAATCTCTCACTCTTTAAGTATGGTGTACAAGGTATTGAGAACGGAATCTCTAAAATTACTATGATAGTTCAATCTAAGACAGCTTCTAAAACTAAACCTACCGTTTCCGGTCATTTTGTTGTGTTAAATGACAAGGGTTTGCATACTCGCCCTGCAACAGAACTTGTAAAATGCGCCATGTCATTTCGCAGTGAAATTACCCTTAGCTACCAAGGACTCGTCGTCAATGCGAAATCACTGCTTGGCATTCTTACTCTTGCTGCAACAAAAGGTGCTCGCATCTTAGTCACAGCAAATGGAGATGATGCCGCAGAAGCGCTTAAAAAACTGCAAGAGGTAGCGCTCAATAAATTTTATATTCACTACTGAGAACTCTATGAAACAGCGCAGCGAAATCTCTTCTCAAGACAAATGGAATGTAGAAGCCCTTTTTCCTCATCTTGAGCTTTGGTATCAAGCTTATGAATCTTTCGACTTCCGTGCTTTACAGACATTTCAAGGACGCTTAGCTGAAAATGTTTTAGTTCTCAAACAATTACTAGAAACACTATTTGCTCTTTCTCGTCAGCTAGAAAAACTCTACACCTACGTACACTTACGTCATGATGAAGATTTGAAACACGATGCTCACAAGCAAGCTTACGAAAAAGTAACCATGGTAGCATGTGAGTTCCAGCAAGCTTGCGCTTGGATTGAGCCTGAAATTCTTGCGTTATCTGATGCTACAATGAATGCTTACCTTCAGCACCCTTCTTTAGCTACTTATCGCTTTTATTTAGAAAAAATTATAAGACTTAAACCTCATACTCTATCTAAAGAAGAAGAAAAACTGTTGGCTATGGTTACACAACCTCTGCAAATAACTTCTAAGGCATTTGGAGCTTTAAATAATGCCGATCTAAAATTTGCTAAGGTTAAAGACAAAGAAGGCAAATCACATGAATTAAGCCATGGCCTTTATCATCTCTACCTGCGCTCCGAAGACAGAACATTGCGCCAGCATGCATTTATGACCCTGCATGGTGCTTTTGAAAATGTAGAAAACACTTTAGCTGAACTGTTGTATGGCCAAGTACAAAATCATGTGTTTCAAGCTAGAGCAAGACGTTATAACAGTAGTTTACAAGCAGCTTTATATCCCAAAAATATTCCGCTGAGTGTCTATCAGAATTTGATTTACGCAGTCCGTTCTCACCTTCCTTCCCTTCACCGTTACATGAAACTACGTAAAAAGGCATTAAAACTTGAAGAATTGCACGCCTATGATCTGTATGTTCCCCTATTAGAACAGGAGCAAAGACAGCTCACATACGAAGAAAGCGAACAACTTGTTATTGATTCTGTAGCTCCTCTTGGAACAGCCTATCAAGCTGCCGTGAAAAAGGGTTTACAAGATGAAAAATGGGTTGACCGTTTTGAAAATCAAAACAAGCGCTCTGGTGCTTATTCAAGTGGTTGTTTTGATAGCTACCCTTACATCTTGCTCAACTACAAAGGCATTTTAAAAGACACCTTCACGCTAGCTCATGAAGCCGGCCATAGCATGCATTCTTTTCTTTCTCATCACACACAACCTTACCACGATAGCCATTATCCTATTTTTGTTGCAGAAGTAGCTTCGACATTTAACGAAGAGCTTCTCATGCACTTATTACTTTCTAAAACAACAAATAAAAAAGAACGCGCTTATCTTATTAATGAGAAAATTGAGGACATCCGAGCCACTCTCTTTCGCCAAACTATGTTTGCTGAATTTGAACTTACTATTCACGAACAAGTTGAAAAAGGAACTCCCCTTACCCCTGCGTTTCTTAAGGATTTGTATTTACAACTTAACCGAGATTATTTTGGCTCCGATGTAGTCCTAGACCCTCAACTTGCCATAGAATGGGCCCGTATTCCCCATTTCTATTACAATTTTTATGTCTATCAGTATGCCACTGGAATTAGTGCTGCGCTTGCCTTAGCTGAAAAAGTTCTTTATGGAGATAAGCTAGCAGCCGAAAATTATCTAAATTTCTTAAAGGGCGGAGGACATCTTTTCCCTGTTGACCTGCTTAAATTGGCAGGAATCGATATGACCTCTTCTTCCCCTGTTGAGTCTGCTTTGTCAAAATTTGATTTGCTAGTTTCTGAATTAGAAAAACTTTTAGCATAATTAGCACATCGACTTGTTAAGTGCTAAATTTTACTAGTCAAAAAAAACCTCTTTTGCTATCCTGCTGCTCATCAAAACAACCTCTTTTCAACGAAAAGGAGAACTTAATATATGATCGAAGAAGCCGTTCAGACAAAACTAAAGCCATTAGGAGCTCGAGTCTTAGTTAAACGTCTTGAAGCAGAAGAAAAGAAAGGGGGCATCATCCTCCCGGACACTGCTAAAAAGAAACAAGAAGCAGCTGTTGTTGTCGCGCTTGGCACAGGTAAAAAAGATAAAAAAGGAGCCGTAGTTCCTTTTCCTGTGGCACTTGGCGATAAAATTCTCATGGATAAATATTCTGGTCAAGAAGTCACCATTGAAGGGGAAGAATTTGTCATCCTCTCAGCAGATGACATCATTGCAATTGTCAATTCATAATACTCAAGGAGATCTGTTTTTATGGCAGCAAAAGATATCAAATATCAAGAAGAAGCAAGACAGAAAATCTTGAAGGGCGTCAAAACTCTTTCTGACGCTGTTAAAGTCACATTAGGTCCTAAAGGTCGTAATGTTGTGATTGATAAGTCTTACGGCGCACCTCAGGTTACCAAAGACGGCGTAACAGTCGCTAAAGAAATTGAGTTGGAAGATCGCCATGAAAACATGGGCGCTCAAATGGTTAAAGAGGTAGCTAGCAAAACTGCTGACAAGGCTGGTGATGGAACAACAACAGCCACCTTGCTTGCTGAAGCCATCTACACAGAAGGCCTACGCAATGTGACTGCTGGCGCTAATCCTATGGATCTTAAGCGCGGTATTGATAAAGCTGTTAAAGCAACTGTAGCAGAGCTTAAAAAAATCGCGAAGCCTGTACAGAACCAGACAGAAATGATCAACGTGGCAAAAGTTTCCGCTAATAACGATCAAGAGATTGGTGAGATGATTGCTAAAGCCATGGAAAAAGTGGGTAAAAATGGCACAATCACCGTAGAAGAAGCAAAAGGCTTTGAAACAACTTTAGAAGTTGTAGAAGGCATGAACTTTGACCGCGGCTACCTTTCTGCTTACTTCATGACTAACCCAGAAACTCAAGAAGCTATTCTCGAAGACGCCTTTATCTTAATTTACGAAAAGAAAATTGCAGGAATGAAAGAATTTTTGCCTATTTTGCAAGCTGTTGCAGAAACAGGCAAACCTCTGTTAATCATTGCAGAAGACGTCGAAGGAGAAGCCCTTGCAACACTAGTTGTCAACCGTTTACGAGCAGGTCTTAAAGTATGTGCTGTTAAGGCTCCTGGTTTTGGAGATCGTCGTAAAGCCATTCTAGAAGACATCGCTCTTCTCACAGCTGGCCAAGTGATCAGTGAAGAGTTAGGCATGAAATTAGAAAGCACAACTCCACAAATGCTAGGTCGCTGCAAAAAGATCGTCGTTACTAAAGAAGAGACGACTTTAATAGAGGGCAGCGGTTCTAAGAAAGATATCGAAAAACGTTGTGCTCAATTACAACGTCAGATCGAAGATTGCTCTTCTGACTACGATCGCGAAAAACTCCAAGAAAGACTTGCTAAGCTTTCTGGCGGCGTTGCTGTGATCCATGTAGGAGCTGCAACAGAAATCGAAATGAAAGAGAAAAAAGATCGTGTGGACGATGCTCAACATGCTACAAAAGCTGCTGTGGAGGAAGGTATTCTTCCTGGCGGAGGAACAGCTCTTATTCGCTGTATCCCAGCTGTTGAAACGCTTGCCAACTCTTTAGAAGGAGATGAGCGCATCGGAGCTATGATCATTAAGAAGATTCTCTCTTCCCCGCTACGTCAAATCGTAGAAAACGCTGGCTTAGAAAGCTCTGTGATCTTCCAGAAGGTCTTAACTTCTCCTGTTAACCATGGTTATAATGCTCTGAGTGATGAGTTTGTAGACATGGTGGCAGTGGGAATCATCGATCCTATGAAAGTAACGCGCACAGCTCTTGAAAGTGCAGCCTCGGTTGCTTCGATGCTTCTGACAACAGAAGCCATCATCGCTGAAATCCCAGAGGAAAAACCTGCACCTGCTATGCCTGCAGGCGGAATGGATTACTAATCCTAATATTTAGAAACTCCTTGTTATCAGGAAGTGACTTGTCACTTCCTGATTTTTTATTTCTAAAGAATTTTTCTAGCACCAAACCCACCTCCACAGGTAAAAAAGAAATTCAGAGTCTAGGATAGCAAACAGTCTTGCTTACAAAGAACATCCTTTTAGCAAGCAAGTGGTGGGGAAACACTTTTTATGCGTTTTCTTTTTAAATGGTGTTTGATTGCAGCAATCATCTATGGGAGTTACTGGCTTTGGCAAAACAAAGAAACCAAACTCTCTTCCTTGCTCAGCTACTATCTCAATTGTGATGTCTCTATAAGCCATATTGAAATCAAAAATTGGAATAGCCTTGTTTTACAAGATATTACTCTTACTTCTGCAACGGAACCTGCCTTCCAAGCAACATCTGTGAGCTTAAAATTTCATTGGAAAGACTGTTTGACTCGTCCCTTTCCCATCCAAGAAATGACTATCTGCCAACCTCAGCTTTATGTTCAGCTTTTAGACCGCTCTTCCCAGCATAGTAACTGGTCTATGCTCTTGAGTGGCCGCATCCCCTCTTCAATGCCTATCACTATTAAAAAAGTTTATATTGATTCATCTCAAATTTATGTGCAGCGTCCCTCTCGTAAAGAAATTTGTTTTACCATGAAAGCTATGACTCTGGAGTGCTTGGGAGGTCAACAAGGACTTAATATCGGACAAACCACAAGAACCATTTTTTATTCAATGTTAAGTAACCTAACCCATCAACCGCCTCTTCATCATCTTTTAGACTCTCTCCCTCTACCACAAAAACCTCAGACCACACCCCATAAAGCAACTCAAACGCCCCCTTCTACGTATCCTCAACAGCTTCAGCATGTGCGCAAACACGTTCATAGCATGTTTTCTTAACTGAACATTCTCTAGAACTCTTGCAATTAAATCTCCCTCTCATTAGCATGTTCTCTTCTATTCCGGATTAGCTCAGCGGTAGAGCAGTGGACTGTTAATCCATTGGTCG
>JAFEGP010000006.1 GCA_018239815.1 Verrucomicrobiota bacterium
TTAGGTTTCAGAAGAACTCCAATGACTGGAGCACAACAGAGGCCTATCTAGAACGCATGCAGCAATTAGCTGCTTTCTCAGGCTCATTTACAACATTCGGGCTTGCAACTGAAAAGTTTGCTAGCATGAAACTTAGCAGTTATCTATTTCAGTCTATCTCTTCTGAGAAGGCTTCTTCAAATAAAATGATCGTTATAAAAAAAGACGCTGAAGGCAATCTCTCATGCACAGAAGAACTGACTCAAGCAGAAGCTCTTGTAATAGCAAGACAATTGCGTAAACAACTCAAGTACAAAGTTGCCACGCTTAGTTAAGCAATGCTATTTCGTACCAAAACTACCTACCACTCTTTAGGAACACAAAAATAGGAGATCCCAAAACGTTGATCTTAATTTACCCGATGTTCCTCAGCAATCAGGATACTGCGTAAAATCTGGTAGGTAAGCTGTAGATCATCATTAACAATGTGATAATCATAGTGAGAAGCCATACTTATCTCCTGCTCAGCCCAAGCTAATCTCTGCTCAATAGCTTCATCATCTTCTGTCTTACGACGGAAGAGTCTAGCTCTAAGTTCTTCCTTAGAAGGAGGACTGATAAAAATTAAGACAGCGGACATTTTTTGTTTCACTAATAGCGCACCTTGCGTATCAATCACTAAAATCACATGTTTTCCAGACTCTTCAAGCTTGATCACTTCTTGTTTACGCGTTCCATAGTAAGCGCTAAAGACTTTGGCATATTCTAAAAACTCATCTGCTTCAATGCGCCGCTCAAACTCTTCCTCAGAAATAAATTCATAATGCTGCTCAGGAACTTCTGAAGGACGGGGATGACGCGTCGTAGACGAACAGCTTTCCACAACTGAATCTGGAAATTCTTGTAACAACATATCCACAAGGGTAGTCTTACCTGTCCCTGCTGGGGCACTCACTACAAACAGTTTACCCCGAGGAGAATTGCCTAAAATTTTTTTACTCATAGTTATTCAACATTTTGTATTTGTTCTCGCATTTTCTCGAGCAAAGACTTCATTTCAATGACTTTTTTACTGATAGAAAGATCATTCGCTTTAGAACCCAGAGTGTTAACCTCACGCTGCAATTCCTGAAGAATAAACTCTGCTGTCTTACCTTTGGCATGCTTCTCTTCAGAAAAAGGTGTACAAAGCCATTGCATAAAGTGGTCTAAGTGGCTTTTAGCACGTACTATTTCTTCACTTACATCTACTTTTTCAGCAAAGAGAGCCACCTCTTTTAATACTCTCTCATCTTGCTCAAGAACTGTAGAACTTAAAATAGGCTGTAAACGTTCTAAGAGTTTATTGCGATAGATCTGGGTCATATCTGGAGCGCGTTGTTCAATCTGCTGCAAGATTTGCTTTAATTGCTCAAGATAGGATGCCAAATTTTGTGCTAAGACAGTCCCTTCTTGTTGCTTCATGGCTTGCAGTTTACTACAAGCTTCCTGACAAGCTTGCATCACATACGCAGCAATTTGCTCCTGAGAGGTCTCTTTAGACACAAACATCCGATCTTGGTAGTGCATTAAAAACTCAACTGGCATTTGCGTGCTATGCTGCGTTAAAGCAGCCAGTTTACACCACGCATCTTGCAAATGTTGTACCAGTACTGTATTTGGCTCTAAACTGATTTGATCCATATCATGCGCTTGCCAAGAAAGTGTACACGTTATCTGTCCACGACCGACAATTTGTGTCAGATAACGTCGCAGTTCAACTTCATGCATCGAAAGCTTTTTAGGCAAATTGATTTGTAGATCTAGGTAACGGCGATTAAGGCTTTGTAGTTCACAAATCATCCGTCCTTCGTGACCACTTACCTCACCCCTCCCACAAGCTGTCATGCTTTTTAAGTAAAAAGAAGATAGATTCATTGCAATTTCTTATTAAGGTTGTAAAACACTGATGTCAACATGAAAAGAACGTCTTTGGATAGCAGAAGGCCCTAAAACAGCCAACTTCAGCCTGTGAGCTGCTGTCCCATACCCCTTGTGTTGAGCATAACCATATTCAGGATAAAGTTGATCATAACTCATCATGATTCGGTCGCGCGTGACCTTAGCAAGCACAGAAGCTGCAGCAATCACACAACACCGGCGATCACCTCCAACAACAGACTGCGAAGGAGTACCCTCAAAATCTACAGGCAATCCATCCACTAAAATGTAATCAGCAGCAATAGGTAGGTGACGCACAGCTAAACGCATGGCCCGGTGTGTAGCTTGCAAAATGTTGATTTCATCGATCAAGGTATGAGAGACAACACCCACCCCACACACAGCATGCTTCACTAAAATCTCAAATAAACGCTCACGTTTACTCTCTGTAAGCTTTTTGCTGTCGTGTAAACCAGGTAAATCAAGACTTTTTTCAAAATAACAAGCCGCGGCCACAACTGGACCAGCTAACGGGCCACGGCCAGCCTCATCGACACCCGCAATGCGGGTAAATCCCCGCATGCGAGCCGCTTGCTCATAGCGATCGTCGGGCAACTGACTATTCAGCTGTTGTGGCTTCGACTTCTTCAAGATCAGGACTCGTTTCACGTGTAGGAGTCGTTCCTTTTGCACGCTTCTCTTTTTTCAGACCAATTTTCTCTTGAACTTTTGCTCTCTTACCTGTTGCACCACGCATGTAGTATAACTTAGCACGGCTTACATCCCCTTGTTTGACAACTTGAATGTCAGCAATACGAGGACTGTGCAAATAGAACACACGTTCCATACCCTCACCATAAGAAACGCGATGCAAAGAAAACGTCTCAGAAAGACCTCTTCCTTTACGTGCAATCACAGTCCCTTGGAAGACCTGTAAACGCTCTTTGTCACCTTCAATAATCCTTGTTGACACACGTAAAGTGTCTCCAATCCCAAATTCAGGTAGATTTTGCTTGAGGTGCTCCTCGTTAATAGTTTCGATTAAAGCATCCATGATTATATCCTTAATAAGAATGATTTACTAAATCTGGCCTTACACTTTTTGTTTTGGCGTAAGCCTGTTCCTTGCGCCATTGGGCAATTTTTTGATGGTGCCCACTGAGCAAAACTTCAGGAACACGCATCCCTTCAAATACTTCAGGTCGAGTAAAATGAGGACAATCAAATCCCCCATCTTGAAACGACTCCTGCACAACCGACGCCTCATCTCCCAAAAAACCGGGGATAAAACGCGTGACAGCTTCAATAAGAACAACGGCGGGCGCACAACCACTGATTAAAACGTAGTCACCAATACTAATTTCTTCGTGCACGTCTGTGGCTAATACACGCTCGTCAATGCCTTCATAATGCCCACAAAGCAAAATTAAATGAGGCAGTTGTGCAAGCTCAGCAGCCCTCTTAGCTGTTAAAGGCTTTCCTTGAGGAGAAAGATAGACAACATGAGAATCTGCTCTTTTACAACTACGAATAGCCGCCGTAATAGGCTCGGGTTTCATGACCATCCCAGGCCCTCCCCCAAATGGACGATCATCAACCTTGGCATGTTTCCCTTCAGCAAAGTCTCGAATCTGAGTTAGATTCACCTTGACCAAACCCGACTGAATGGCACGACCAAGCATACTGACACCTAGTGGTCCATTAAAAAATTCCGGGAAAAGGGTGAGAATATCAATCTCCACGCCTAGTTACCTCTTAAGCCGTTACAGTCTCTTTATTTTTACGAGCAGCACGCTTCTTAGCACATACCTTAGCACGTGAGACTGCTTGCTTGTCTCTAAGCTCTTTGACAAGCTCTGGAGCAATTTTTTTGATTAAGCTTTCTGCTCTATCACTCAACTCTGCTCCAAGATTCAACCAATGTCGCAAACGCTCTGTTTCAACTTTTACAACACTTTCTGCATGGTTAGGATCATAAAATCCCAATAATTCAACATACTTACCATCTCTGCGTGTTCTGACGTCTGTCAACACAAGACGGTATACGGATAAATTACGTCGTCCTTGCTGACGCAAACGTATTTTTAGAGCCATGATTGTCCTCCCATATACTTCTCTAACTTTTTCTTATTTGGTACGTTTTTAAAAAATTGCTTGGATTGCTTGAAGCTCTTACGCAGTTTGTTAATGTCTGCTAAAGTCGTACCACTGCCCTTAGCGATACGCTTGCACCTAGAGATGTCGAGTTGATCCTTTTCTTGCCTTTCTCTAGGCGTCATCGATAAAATCATCGCCTCAATTCTGAAAAATTCTTTTTCTTTAGAAGCAAAATCTGGAAGCTTAGATGCCCCAGGCAACATTTTCATAAGCTTGCTAAATGATCCCATCTTGCGCACAGCTTGAATCTGCTTCAGATAATCTTCATACGTGAAAGTTGCCTTACGCATCTTTTCTTCTAAATCTTTGGCATCCTCTTCACTAACATGCTCCTCGGCCTGCTTCACAAGATTAATCGTGTCTCCCATGCCCAAAATACGATCGGCCATAGAGGCTGCATGAAAAAGTTGCAAATCATCTATTTTTTCCCCAACCCCTTCTAATTTAAGAGGCTTTTGCGTCACTTCGCAAATAGAAATTGCAGCACCACCGCGGGTATCCCCATCCAACATTGTTAAGATCGTACCTGTAATGCCAATCTGACGGTCAAATTCTGCTGCTGTATTGACTGCATCCTGACCTGTTGCAGCATTGGCAACAAAAAGTACTTCTGTAGGATGCATCGTTTGCTTGATGGCCCTCAATTGCTGCATGAGAGGTTCATCTATGTGCAAACGACCTGCTGTATCCAAAATCACCACATCAAAATCATGAGCTTTGGCATAAGCTAAGGCTTCTTTAGCCACAACCACAGGATCTGAACATCCCTCTTTATGAAAGACAGCTGTTGCAGTTTGTTCACCTAAACGCTTGAGTTGTTCAATGGCTGCAGGACGTTGCAAATCACAGGCAACAAGTAAGGAAGTTTTACGATATTCTTTTTTCTTTAAAAATTTTGCTAACTTTGCAGCATGTGTTGTTTTACCAGCCCCTTGCAACCCACACAACATGTAAACAGTAGGTTTTTGGGAAGAGAAAAGTAATTGAGCCTCTCCCCCACCCATCATAGCAACCAGCTCATCATGAATAATCTTAATAAACTGCTGGCCAGCTGTGACAGATTTGAGAACAGCCTCTCCCAAAACCTTTTCTTTAATGCGCTTAATAAAGTTTTTAGTTACTGTATAATTGACGTCAGCATCCAACAACGCTAGGCGCACCTCCCGCACAGCGTCTGTAATATTCTCTTCAGTTAATTTTTTTTGGCCTATTAAAGAAGAGAAGATGCCAGTAAATTTTTCAGCAATTGACCCAAACATGTGAGCAGACAGAATACCTCAAAGAGTTTATCTACGCAAGCTCAGATAGCGCTGATGACCCGCAAAATCCCTTGTCACTTGACAAACCCAAGCTCTGTGTGTAAAAAATTTTTCTAACCAATCCCCCATCCCCGTACCTATTTCAAACCAAACATGCTTAACATTTTTTGTCTCTAGCTCTTCAGCCAAACGCTGATAACACTCATAACCACTAGGACCAGCAACTAAGGCATGGTAAGGCTCTTGTTTCACTTCTTTTGACAAATTTTCATAATCTTGAGTTGTTACATAGGGGGGATTACATACAAGATAGTCAATTTTTTTGTTGACGCTAGCTAAAAGATCGCTTTGCACACATTCAACTTGTAAATTCAATTTATGAGCATTCTCTTGCGCTACAGCAAGCGCTTTAGGACAGATATCAACAAGCGTAACATCTAATTGAGGAAATTTTGCTTTAAGAGCTAAGCCTATCGCTCCACTGCCACAACATAGATCCACTAAACTACCTTCCAAGGGTTCTTTAGCGATCGCTTCTACTAAACATTCCGTCTCAGGTCGAGGAATTAAGACATCGGGTGTAACATGCACCTTAATGCCAGAAAACTCTACAAAACCAAAAATATAAGCAAATGGCAAATGTTGAATACGCTTCTGCAAAGCAATACGACATTGCTGCAGTTGCTGTTCTGTCAAGGGCATCTCAAAGTGCAAAAAAAGATCGATACGTTTGAAACCCAGCACTTGGGCTAAAATCTCTTCCGCCTCACGTTTAGCTCTATCAATATGATGTTTTTGTAGAAAATCCGCAGAAAGAACAAGAATTTCAGCAATGGTCTTCATTGTTCCCCCTTGTTGCTCTAAGTTGTTAATTTCTGTTGATAGAAATATTTGACAAGAGCTGAAGTCACATCTTCAAGCTCTCCTTCCATGATATGGTCCAAATTATACAATGTCAGGTTAATGCGATGATCTGTCAGGCGATTTTGAGAAAAATTATACGTACGTATACGCTCAGAACGATCTCCGGTTCCTACTTGCTTAGCACGCTCAGCAGCCTCAGCTTCTTCTTTCTTTTTGCGTTCAGCTTCTACGATCTTGGCCTTCAGTAAACGCATGGCTTTATCTTTGTTCTTATGCTGACTACGTTCTTCCTGGCAATACACAACAACACCCGTCGGAAGATGCGTAATACGGACAGCAGAATCTGTGGTATTAACGTGTTGTCCTCCAGCTCCAGAAGAACGATACGTGTCGATGCGAAGATCTCTCTCATCGATTTTAAACTCTTCCTCTTCTCCAGGTTCTAATAAGATAGCAATTGTAATTGCTGAAGTATGAACACGCCCTTGAGCTTCTGTTTTAGGCACACGTTGCACACGATGGGTTCCCCCTTCATATTGCAAAAAACGCTTAACCTTAGCACCCGAGATCGCCATAATATATTCTTTATAGCCACCCATATCGGAAGAACTACACGCCAAAGGCTCGACTTGCCATCCTTTTTTTTGCGCATAAAGCTGGTACATGCGTACGCAATCGCCAACAAAGATGGCAGCTTCATCCCCGCCTGTCCCTGCACGCAACTCCATGATGACACCTAAGTCATCCGCTGGATCCGGAGGAACAAGCAGATTTTCTAAATCGGCTTCTAATAATGGAATTTTTTTCTCAAGATTTGCAATCTCATCAAGCAAAAGCTGACGCATCTCTTCATCTGACTCTTGCTTGAGAAGACTTTGATTGTCTGCTAACTCACTCTTTGCTTTTTTTAAGGTTTGAACACAAGTGTTCAATTCAGAAAGATAAGCATGCTCTTTCGTGAGCTCACGATAAAGCTTAGGGTCATCAAACGCATCTGGCCGAGCAAGAGCTTCTTCTACGACCTGAAAACGCTCTAGCAGAGAATCTATTTTTTTTTGCATGCGCTTTAAGCGTCTTCTTTCTTCTTAGGAGAAGCTTTGGCATAACGTTTCATAAACTTATCAACGCGACCTTCGCTATCCACAAATTGCTTACTTCCTGTGAAAAATGGATGTGAAGCAGAAGAAATGCTCACTGGGTAAACAGGGTATTCTTTCCCTTCATAAACAGCTTTTTGCTTCGGCTTCAATGTAGAACCGATTACAAAGCGATGACCTGTTGAAGTATCTTCAAACAAAACATCTTGATAGTCTGGGTGTGTATCTTTTTTCATTTTTTTCAATCATGTCCTTTCCAAGGGAAGCGGACATCTCTCCTGTAATAATGTTGACCGAAGATGGGATTGTTACTACCTCGAGATCCGCACCCATCAGAACGGACCGTTTTTTAAAATTCCCCAGCTCTGCCTTAAAGAAGGTTCATATGACAGAGACAAACTCTTAAATTCGTGCTTAGGTAAAGAATTTAACCCAAGTTTCTGAAAAACACAAGGGGTTTCTCTCGATAGAACTTGCCCATTTTTATATTAAAAAAAGAACAAACTAAAAAAACTTTGAAATAAGATCATATCGGCTTTTATTCAAAAAAACAAAACTTGATTTTTTAAAAAATTTAAAACATAATACTTTAAATAAAAATATCAAGGATTAAATATGGCAACTATTACAAGAAGCATGCCTCCTTGTGTGTATGATTTTGATGAAGCTTTTGATGATGTACGCATCGTCTACCAATCCCCTAGAGTGGTAGATCCTAAAAAAGCCACTTACATCCTTTTTCAAGAAGACCACGTGAGATATGGCTCTATAGCTGCTGTCATTCACCAATATGTGACCGAGGGAAGCATCATGCTTGTCGAAGGAGTAAGAGCCCTTAAAGAGCTCAAAGACAGCGACAGAAAAAAATTTATTGGTATTTATAACCTATCCTCTTCCTCTGCATCGCAACTCACTTTTTTGGGTTGGGATGCTTTGGATCACATGTCAACACACGACAAAGTGAATTGGGTGGCAAAATTTGAACCTCGCCATGGCGATTTTGAATTGAGCAACCGAAGTCTTTTTGATAATGAGCTCCTCGCAGACACCATACCTTTACTTTACCAATTAGAAACCCAAGATGACTTATCAGAACAGCACCGAGAACTTTTAGCAGATTGCCGCAAACAGCAAGCTAAAAGGCTATTAGAAACTTTTCCTCATCGCACACAAGCAATGGTTCATACTTTACAGCAGATGGAACGCATCAAAAATATTCGTGGGTTAGTTGGCAAGGTTTTCTTAAGCGCAGGAGGAGGTCATTTACAGACTCCTGGCACTTATAAAGATCCAAGGCTAGATTTAACACCTCTATTTGACACCTTAAATCAATTGGACGCTATTGTTGTCTGTCCCACAGAATATGACCGTCCTTTCACTGCTTGGGATAGAGCGTTTAACCCACGTTATCAAAGCTCTCAAATTACTCTTGATGAATTACCCGTGTCAGATGACTAAGCCATTTTCTTTGCCAACAAATCTTTTCAAGAAGTAAATGCAAATTGCCAAGGTTAGTCAAATCCTATACATTAGGTATGACTTACTTATCACCGATTTTTAATTTATGCCTGAGTCTTAAACTATGAAAAAAATATTAATTGTCTTTGTTTTGTCTCTTGTTTCTTTTTGCTATGCAGAGCAATTCCAACTTAAATCTCTTTTGCAACAAGCTCAACCTGGTAGTTATCTGGTTACTCAACAAGGCAAAACAGCCTCTTTACTTCATATCAAAGACAAAAATAATGATTTTTTAGTTCTAGAAGAAGCCACAATTCCTTTATGCGATTTTCAACGACAAAAACTCAGTTGGAAAAATTGGTTTGAACAAGGAGGTCATGGCCATACTCTTTGGACGATATCCGTGATGAATCTTCATACAGGATGTTTTGAACAGACTTATTCCTACACACATCAGAGTTGGATTGAGCTCTCTGAAACCAATTCATTTTTAGCCACCTTAATGAACCTTAATTTTACTGAAACTCCTGCATATGAACGTAAAAAAGTGGGCCTTCCTCCCGGTTATGGAAAACCAGATCACAGAGCCTTATGGATGCCTCGTGCTGTCATAGATGGACATGCGGTCCATACAATCTGCTTTAAAGCTTATCGCACTCGATGGCCTCATGACCAAAGTGAGCTATCTTCTCGCATTATTGAAATCTATCTCCCTGAAGATCTATCTGAATGCCCTGCTTTTTTCCCTTACTGGTTAGAAGTCGAGGGACGCTTAGGCAACGCCAAATTACGTGTTATAGATTCGGGAGCTGAGATTCAATCTCCTCGTACTTTTTCTCCTCGACTCACCTTGCAAACACCCAAACATCCTGACTGTGAACATTTTTCGACAATCAGAGACTCATACATAAATAATTTATAATCAACAAATTGAAACAATTTAAACTTCTCTTCTCTTCAACTATCAACAAGTTGTAAACATTCTTTCCACATCTTGATCTTTTCTCTACAAGACAGAAAAGATTGCAAAACCCTTTACAACTCGCTAAGCTGACGCGTTTATGTTAAGAAAACTCTATTCAATAAGAAAATCACGCAAAATTTTACATAGTTATTTCACGCTATTCAAACGCAAACAAAAGCAATTAAGCTCTTTGCAACACGAAAAATTTGAATCTCAATTGCGAGCTTTAGATGCGGCTGTTTTAGCTAATCAACGTCAACAGGCCTCCGATTTAGCTAAAAAATTAGAAAGTTTTTGTAAATCGGAGTGCTTACGTAATCGCGCTGATCTTGCAAGAGAAGTCTGTTGGGCTTTAGTCTTTGCCATTGTTGTTGCTTTTATCATTCGGCAATTTTGGTTTGAGCTCTATGAGGTGCCTACTGGCTCTATGCGACCCACGATTCAAGAGTTAGACCGTTTAGCTGTTTCCAAAACTACGTTCGGCATCCATCTTCCCTTTCAAAACAAACTGCTTTTTTATTCTCCCGAAAGAATCCAAAGGGGCGGCATTATTGTCCTAACCACGGAAAATTTAGACTTACAAGATCCCAATATGCTTTATTTCGGTATCATCCCCGGGAAAAAGCGTTATGTCAAACGTTGTGTAAGTCGTCCAGGTGATACACTCTATTTCTATGGGGGTTACATCTATGGCATTGATGCTGAAGACAAACCCTTTACACAGCTTAGTGATTCCTCTTATCTCAAACAACACGGTTTAGAAAATCTGATCCATATCCCCTATATTTCTTTTGAAGGAAAAACCGTTCTTAAAGACCGTTCTTCTCAAGGTTTTTATCTTTCCTCTACCTTTCAACAAATGGATCAAAATCTTGGTAAATTAACGATTAAAAATGATGGCCAATTAGAAGGGAGATTCTTCAACGGTACAGAGTGGATCAAAGATAATCCACAAGCTCTTAAACTCCCTCATGCTACACCTGTCAGTTATAGCGATATGTGGGGGATTGGCAATTTTGCCATGGCTCGTCTTCTCACAGCTGAACAAGCACAGCGCTTTTATAGTCAGAATAAAGACCCCTCCGCTGTGTTATACCTTGAACTCCATCATACACCCAATATGAGCGTTCCTAAACCTACAATTCGTCGAGGAGAAAATGGACGCACCTATCCCCTCCCTACTCCCTATACGGCTTTAATCCCTCTTACTCAAGAACACCTGGACCGCTTAAGCCATGCTCTTACAACTTCACGGTTCTGTGTAAAAAAAGGACTGGCCTTTTCTTATCAAAAAGGACGCAAACGCCCTCAGCCCACAGAATTTGACATACGCGTACCTGGCATTCCTAATGGTTGCTATGAGTTTTATGATGGCCAAGGTTACCAAGTGTTTTTTGGAGGATTTAGACGTGCCCTGCCTTCTCATCATGCCCTTTATAAAACTTCTCCTTCTTTGCTCTGCGCTCTTTTTAACACGGGAATTGGTTGGAATCGCCTATACGAGCCTGTTGCGCCCCTACAACCTTATCAATCTCATCGTTACGCCTATTATCGCCAAGGAGATCTCTATGTGATGGGGGCACCGCTTTTGACCCATCAAGACCCAACTCTTCAACGTTTCGTGCAACAAGAACAACAAAAAGAACAATCTTCAAGTTCGATAGAACCCTATATTGCCTTTGTTGATAGAGGCCCTCCCTTGCTTGAAAACGGAGAACTCGATATCGAAAAAATCCGTCACTTCGGTCTAAAAATCCCTGATCATGCTGTGTTAGCCTTGGGAGATAACTATGCCATGAGCGCAGATAGTCGAGAGTTTGGCTTTGTCCCTGTTAATAACTTACGTGGAGCTCCTTCCTTTACATTCTGGCCACCGAGCCATCGTTTAGGTTCTCTTGTCCAACCGCCTTATCCATGGCTGACCCTTCCAAATTTACTTATTTGGAGTCTTGCTGGTTTGACAATTGTAGCCTGCTGGTGGTACTACCATTGTAAAAATAAAAAATCTCTTTTTTAACAAAAATAGCCATTGAAACAAGCCATCTTAAAACTTATTGCATAAACACTTTGTTTTATAAAACATATTATTTAATTGTTTTTAATTTTTTAACTAATTAAAATAAACAGAATTTTTAAAAAATTAATCTTCTACTCTTTTAAATTATATGTCTTTAACTGGCTATGCCGCTCTTCAAACTTTACAAACTTTCCATACCCAGTTACTGACTCATCAAACTATTCCTTCTTCTCAGGTTGCACAGGTCCAACGTGCTTTGGGATATTTACGCTCAAGAGGCATAAACTCTGCTGCCTCTCCCATCTCAAGCAGACTAACGGCCCTGTTGAGCCAAGCAGGCATCTCTAGAGGGTCTTCTTATAAAACCTTACATCTGATTGAGAGTTTACAAACCAGAATTACCGGCATTACAAACTTAAATCAACCGGAGATATTACAAAGCCTGCAATTGATCATATCAAGAATTTTTTCTAAATGGGATGATACTCATCTCAGTCAACTGCTAGGGCTTGACCAATGGGAAAGCAAGGGTCAAGTGCAGGAGGCAAAAAAACGTATACTTGTGTGTTTGAGAACGCGACAAACAACATTAGATTTAAGTCGTTTAGAACTTTCTTCTTTACCTAGGCAAGCCCTGGGATATTTATCCCTTCAGAACCTCAACGTCTCTCACAATCAATTAATTTCTCTATCTTTAACAAAATTACCAACTCTGCAGATCCTAAACTGTGGTTACAATTCTAACCTTGCTTCCATAACACTTACCCACCTCCCTTCCCTTCAACATTTTGATTGTTCCAACTGCCGCATAGCACTTTTCCAAATCTTTAGCCTACCTCTATTACAAACACTTAACTGCACAAGTTCTTGCCTCAGCGCTTTATCTCTTTCTTCCCTACCAGCTTTGAAAGAGGTACGCTGCGCAGGTAATCGAATTTCTGAATTAACACTCTTCGATCTTCCTCAACTTGAGATTCTTAATTGCACATTTAACCGTTTATCTTCCTTAGATTTGTCGGATTGCTGCGCTTTAAAAATAATTAGATGCTCCTCTAATAAATTTCGCTCCCTAACTATATCTGGACTGCCGTATTTACAAGAACTCGACTGTTCTAACAATTCGTCTTTAATGGCGTTACATCTATCTAAACTTACTTCTTTGCGACGGCTTTGTTGCTCTGATACTGCCCTTACAAAGCTTGACGTATCTACCTTAGAGACTTTGCAGGAAGTTGTATGCACGCGCAGTCACATAAACTCCCTCTCTTTACCCAAAACAAATCTACACAAGCTTGAATGCAGTTATACTCATTTAAACACGTTACACTTATCCGGCTTTCCCTTCTTAAAAACATTAAGATGTTCAGGCACTAGCCTCACTTCTCTGCAACTTCATGATCTTCCTTCCTTATATTCTTTGTTTTGTACCAATACGACCCTATCGTCTCTTTCTTGTTGTGGTTTACCCTCCCTGCATGATTTGGACTGCTCAACAAATTCTCACCTTACTTTTATTGATGTGTCGGAAGTACCGGAACTAGTGAGCCTCCGTTGTTCCTATAATCCTTTACTTACCACTCTTCCAGAAAGCATGTGGGGTTTATCTCAAAATTGTCGGATTGAAATCTCAAATTGTGGTTTTTCACAAGACGAACAACACATCATTCAAGAACGCTCACGATCAGCTAACTATGAAGGCCCTTCCATCTTTTTAGAAGAACAACCTGTCCCCACTCTTTCTGCTAACAACCTAAGGATTCTATTACAAACTTTAAAAACCGCTACAACAGAGCAATCTCTCCAACAACTTGATCTCACTTCTCTGATAGCAATTGATCCTTTTGAACAATTACTGAAAGACTGGCTAGACAAGCTCCTCCAATCTTCCGATTTTACTCATCCTTCCACACGGTCTTTTGTTGCTACAAGGGTTCTAAGTGTCTTACAATTTGCCATGCAAAATATAGAGTACAGGCAACTGGCTCAAGTCATCTTAGAAACGGCTACGGGCACATGCTCAGACCGTGCCACGCTTGGGATCAATCAATTAGAACTACAAATGCAATTTTGCCAAGCCTCAAGTTTGAGTTTTAAAGATGTGCAAATCTTACTTCGAGGCTCCTATGTTATTAGCCTGTTAGAGGACATCTCAAAAAACTTGGTAAAGAAACTAACAAGACGCTATCAACAAGAGATCGATGAAGTCGAAGTCTACCTTGCTTTACAAGTGTATCTCCGAGAAGAATTCTCCCTGCCTGTTTCTGCACAAACCATGTTGTTTTTTACCTGCTCACATCTTGAAGAACATGATATGAAAGAAGCTAAAAAAGCTGTAAAGAAAGCCCTTGCACATCCATCTAAATTAATTGATTACTGTATGTCGCAATCTCTATGGAAAGAAAAGATCTCACAGCATTATGCCAAAGAATACGCTGAGGCTCTTGCTGAGGTCTATGCAAAACAAGAACTCTTAGAAAGAAAGAAAAGTCTGCAACAAATCAATGATCACGATTATTTGCAACAATTTAACCAGCTTAAACCTGAATTTGAAGACAAGCAAGAATCCTTTGTTTTACACAAAACACGACAAATTTTTACGCAAAGCTCTTCCTAAAATTAGGGAAGAGATTTGAGCCCTACATCCATCAGAGTCACCACAGTCTTTACGGATAATCCGCACAGCTACCCACTGACCAGTTTTTAAATGCTGAGCTAATTTGATAAAGCCATCATGTCCGCATCCAACATATCCCTTTTTAGTTCCTGCTTTTGTACGAGCACGATGGTCTCGATACAAAGCAAAAACTCTATCCTCAAGAACAATTAAAGAACGGGAGCGATTGTCTGCGAATTGTACAGTACACGCTTTTCGGCTAAGTTTAATGGGAACAGTCGAAATAGTGGCTAAATAAGCATCAATATTCTGTAAAATTTGTCGGGAAAATACTTTTCCTTCACCATCTAAATCTTGTGGATTTACAGCAGGATGCAATCCTAAGGAACCCAATGATCTTATGGACATATCATAACTCTTTTAAAACAAAGCCACTATACCATTTAGCTTGAAATTTTTTCAAAAAACACGTGTTTTTAAGGATTTCAAACCCTCACGCGTTCTAGGGCAATGGCCGTAGGTTCACCATTGATGTCCCAATGTGTGCTTGTTTCATTGGTTCCAAACTGCACTTCTATAGCTAAGACCTCTGCTCGAATATAATCACCGTGTATCTCCAAAGCTTTTTGAATCTTTGGACTAGCTCCTAATAGCAGTTTGATACGATCTGTAACAGCAAAAGACGCCTCACGACGCATAGTATTGATTTTATTGACAAGCTCTCTAGCCATGCCTTCCAGAAGCAAGGCTTCTGTAAGTTGCGTCTCCAAAGCAATAGTGAGAATGCCCGCATTCATGGCAATCCACCCTTCCTGAATGTCTCGTGTGATCTCAACATCTTCAGGAGTTAAAAGATGAGAAAACTCTTCGTTTTGGATAGTAAAAGCCCCCCCCTCTAATAGGGTCTGAATAGCATTTTGCTTAAGTTGAGAAATAAGAAACTGTACTTCTTTCATATGTTTACCCACTTTCTTACCTAAGGTACGAAAGTTAGGTTTAATCGCTAAATTGACAAATGCTTGTTGCTCTTCATGAAAATGAACGTGCTTCACATTGAGCTCTTCAGCAATTAAATGCTCTTGATGTCGTAAGAAGGCAGCTTGTCCAGGATGTCCGCAAACAACATGGGCTGCTTGCAAAGGTTGTCTTACCTTAAGTTTTTGTTCCTTGCGCAAGGCATGGCCTAAACTGACCACCGTCTGTAAGGCTTCCATACCCTCTTCCAGTTCCGAACATCTTAAATGCGACTGATAAAGCGGATAATCACATAAATGCACGGACTGCGGCATCGAAGCATCGCGTAAGTTTTGATAAATCGCATCACTAAGAAAAGGAATAAAGGGAGCTGCAACTTTAGAAAGTTCCAATAAAACATAATGCAATGTCTCAAAGGCTTCTCTTCGATCAGCAGTATCTTCATCAGCCCAAAAACGACGACGAGAGCGACGAATATACCAATTTGTTAACTGGTCAATAAATCCAACAAAAGGCTCGACGGCTGCACTCAAATCATAACTATCCATGCCCTCTTCTACTATGTGAATCAAGCGGTGCAAACAAGCCAAAATCCATTTATCAATAGTCGCTTGAGGTTCTTGGCGCTGAGGGTTGAATTGCCATTTATAAATCCTCGCATACGTTGTGAAAAAGGCATGTGCATTCCAGAAAGGAATTAAAATCTGTCTTAAAATGAGTTCAACCCCTCTTTCCGAAAAACATAGATCATCAGCTTTCACAGCAGGACTATGCAACATATAAAGGCGGACAGCATCAGCTCCATATTTCTTCAGAACCAAATCAGGCTCAGGATAATTTTTAAGACGCTTGGACATCTTAGCTCCATCCTCTGCCAGTAAAATACCGTTAACAATCACATTTTTAAAGGCAGGTTTGTTCCACAAAGCCGTTGAAAGCACCATTAGAGTGTAAAACCAGCCCCGTGTTTGATCAATCCCTTCGGCAATAAAATCCGCAGGAAATCCTTTTTCTGTCTGCTCTTTTTGTTCAAAAGGATAATGATTCTGTCCATAAGGCATAGAACCAGATTCAAACCAACAATCAAAAACCTCAGGGACGCGACGAAAAACTTTTCCGTTCTTTTCAAAAGTAAGATCATCAATAAAGTGTCGATGCAAATCTTCAGGATATGTCCCTGTCAGTTGAGCTAATTCTTCACGTGAACCTATAACGTGGATCTCACCGTCTTCCGCTCTCCAAATAGGAATAGGTGTTCCCCAATAACGATTGCGACTGATAGCCCAGTCTCGGGCTCCTTCTAACCATTTGCCAAAACGCCCTTCCTTAATATGCGAAGGCGTCCAATTGACCTGACCAGCCGCCTTTAAGAGATTGTCTTTGATTCGCTCAACACGCACAAACCATGTTGTCATCGCTCGATAGATCAAAGGCGTATCAGAACGCCAACAAAAAGGATATCGATGATGAATCGTGCCGCGGTAAAAGAGTTTGCCAGCCTGCTTAAGTCTTGAGATAATGTCTTTATCACAATCTTTAACAAAACGTCCCTTGAATTCAGGGATTTGATCGGTATATTGACCATTTTGATCCACAGGGCACACAAGAGGCACCTCTGCTTGCTGACAAGCATAAAAGTCGTCTTCCCCAAAAGCAGGCGCCGTATGGACTATACCCGTCCCCTCATCATCTGTTACAAAATCTGCAGCAATAACACGAAAAGCTCCCTGTTCCTGCAAGGAAGCAAAATGATCAAATAAAGGATGATAACGTTTACCTGCTAAAGAACTACCCTTGAGAGAAGCAACAACTTGAGTCCCTTCTTCAAACCAAGATGTGACTCTAGATGCTGCTAAGATATAACGTTTACCCTGTTGCTCCACAACAGCATAGTCCCTATTAGGATCAACCGTTGCAGCCATGTTACTAATTAAGGTCCAAGGCGTGGTTGTCCAAACAAGCAAAGAAGTATTCGGTTCATCCTGCAAGGACAATTCTACCACGATGGAAGGATCATCAACGTCTTTATAATTCTGTGTTGCTTCAAAGTTAGAAAGAGGCGTCCCTAACTTTGCAGAGAAGGGCATAACCTTGAAGCCTTCATAAACTAAACCTTTCTCATAGATTTGTTTGAAGACCCACCATACTGATTCCATGAAAGGGGTGTCCATGGTTTTCCAGGTCTGCGAAAAATCCACCCAGCGCCCCATACGTTCTACTGTATGACGCCATTGCTCCGCATAACGCAAAACTATCTTGCGACACTCTTCATTAAAATTGGCAAGCCCAAACTCTAGAATAGCTGGAGCTCCCGATAACCCAAATTCTTTTTCAATTTCATTCTCTATAGGCAGACCATGACAGTCCCAACCAAAACGACGAGGGACGTAATACCCTTTCATAGTCTTATAACGAGGTACGACATCTTTAAGTGTACCAGCTAGTAAATGACCATAATGAGGTAAACCTGTGGCAAAAGGAGGGCCATCATAAAAAGAAAATAAGGAGCCACAAGAACGCTGTTCTAAGGAACGTTCAAAAATTTTATGCTCTTTCCAAAAAGCTAAAATACGCTCTTCTCGCGACGAAAAAGACTCTTCTTCAATCTCTTCAAACATGGAAGAAATATCCTAACGTTTTTTTCTCTTTTCGTCTACTATCGGCTCAAAATGAAACTTAATCACATTAACCTGACTTGCCAGGTACATGTAGGACGCGCGGAAATCCAGGCCGATGAATACCACCAACTACGCGTTGGAGATATTTTAGTCCTGGATCAATACGTCCATGATCCCTGGGAACTTTCTGTAGAAGGCGCGGCTTTATTCAAGGTCACCCCAGGCTTAGATGGGGTGCGTAAAGCAGTGAGCATTCAGGAAGTGACACAACCTAATCTTTAGGAGACTATGAGCGAGTTAACCCAAGAAGAATTAGAAGGCCTTGTCCAAGCCATCCAACAACCTCATAAAGACAAGAATCAAAAAATACCTTTAAGACAACCTGGACAGTTTAAAAAAGCTGGAAAGGTGAGCTTTTCTCCCTTGCAAGGAGATCGCCCACGCCCTCTAGAAACTATTACCGAGAAAGAGCTGGGCCAACTAAGTGCTTTAAAAGTTCAAGTTGATGTTGTTTATGGGAAAACCTCTATCTCTTTGAAAGAACTTTTGGCCTTAGATACAGGTCATTTACTCCCCTTACATGAGCTATGTGATGAATTAGTGGATCTTTATGTGAATGGAGTCAAGATAGGGCGAGGAGAAATCGTTGCGACAGAAAATCAGTTTGGTGTTAAGATCGTAGCCCTTGATTCTTAACATTTTTTTAGTTAGGATAAGCACGGGGGTGTATTGGTTTCGACTTAGAAATTAAGTCGTTATCGCATGCGGAGGATATCGGTTGGCCTCCTTAAAAAACCGGTAAACTGATAAATGGCAAAACAAACGCCAAGACTGTTGCTGTTGACTTCTCAGTTAACAACACCGCAGTCGCACTTGCTGCTTAATTTACAGTAGCACGGTTCCTCAGGGCTGGACCAAGGGCTTTGAGAGGACCGTTATATTCTTGGTATGTGACAGGCTCCGATGGCTTTTAGGAGTATGCTCACGAGACTAAATAAAGTCGCCTAGGCTCAGTAGGGTAACCAGTAACGAGTCTAGCGCTTAAGCTGGTTGCTAAGCATGTAGAAGTAGCGATAGCGTTTACTAAGGACGAGAGTTCGAGTCTCTCCACCTCCAAAATGAAAAAGGCTTCAGTTTTACGATTGAAGCCTTTTATTTTTAGAGATATACATCAAAAAATTCACACAAAAAAATTCAACTGCGTAATGCTCAATTACGCAAATTTTACGCTCTAGACTGGATAAATTTTAAGCGATCTTAATGGCGTATCCAAAAGCACAGTTTTGCGATAAACAACCGCCAGAAGGCAGAGAGCTCTTTATCCTTAAATGCGCAAAAATTGCGTAATTTTCTCAGAAATACTCTGTTTTCATCTTGAATCTAGAGAGAAATCAATTAGAAGGTCATGAGACTAGTCATCTCCTTATGTTTTTTCTGTTTTCATAAGACACTGGTAATTGAACAAGACCAACTATTTTTGCTTGAGCAGATTGAGGAATCGATGATTGATGAATAGTTTATCTCTGCCTCGTTTGATCTCCCTTAAAAACCCTATTTCAGCAAGAACCTTCAAATATTTGGAGGCTGTATCTCTCTTTGCAATCCCCATTTCAATAAGATTAGGAATTCGAACATACGGCTGAATGAACAACAGTTCTACCAGATCTCGGCTATACATCGATGGGATCTTCAGTTTAATAAACTCGCGAGATTCTTCTATTAAAGTTTGTATAGAAAGGATTTTTTCCGAAGTCCATTTTGATGTTGCACTAATAGCTTTTAAGAAATAAAGAACCCATTCTATCCAGGATCCTTCTGACGTGACTTTTAATAGTTTTTCATAGTACTGGGATTTGTGATCAATGATATAGCCACTTAAATAGAGTATTGGCGTGTCAAGCAGCCCTTGGTCAATCAAATACAATAAATTGACAATACGACCCGTCCTGCCGTTACCATCCGAAAAAGGGTGAATCGCTTCGAATTGGTAATGTTGCACAGCAAGTTTGATAAGAGGGTCTATACCATCATTCTGATGCAAGTAGTTTTGCCAATTGGTCAAGAGTTGTCGCAGCAACGCCTCTCCTTCAGGCGGTGTATAGATTTTCTTACGCGACGATTCACTCATCAACGTTGTTCCGGGAAGAGTTCTCACTTGTGTGTCGACTTCTCGAATTGTTGAGCAAATATCGCATACGGTAGCAATACTTAAAGGACGTGTTTTGAGCGACAGATAGCCTTGGTATAAAGCCTGACGATAACGAAGTGTTTCCTTAGTTGCAGAAGAGACTGTAGACAAATGCCCTTCAGCATGTTCAAATAGTTCATCTGTTGTTGTGACTATATTCTCAATCGCGGAACTGGCTTGAGACTCCAGAAGGGGGATGCTATTGATAAGGACAGATTGATTAGGAATCAGCCTTTCAGCCATCTTTAACTTGGCAAGTTCTTTATTGGCCTCAACACAGGCTTTAAGAACTGAGTGTGTTTCAAGAATTATCTGCGGCGGAAGGAGAGGAATATCGTTAAAAGGATGCTCGGGATGAAACATATACTTAAATTCCCTGAAAATATCGGCATATCAACCCAATATGCCGAGCCTTTCGACATATCTGATAAACATACGTAAAAAACACGAAAAAATCAATATATTTTATCTTTGAACAAGATTTAAAAATCGCATCTTGCTTGTTTTAAGTTGGTTATAATGATTTAGGGTTCTGAATGCGTCTCTCCACCTCCAAAACGATAGGGCTGGGAATCTCTCAACCTTATTTTTTAAAAAGGATATCTACCGTCTTCCAGTCCCACCATCTATCCCTGTTCTTAAAGAGGATAAGATGTTCAACGTTGGTGGTATTTGCATTCGACCTATACAAAAGCAAGATACCGTTGAAATATTTGAAATGACTTCTAAAAATAAAGAATTGGGCCCTGGACATCGTGTCCACCATAGATTGGCCGTATATTCTTCCTGCGAACACTCATTAGCAAAACTGCTAAAATGGAGACTCTGCGAATTATGTGGATTTTTTACTTCCATTAACACTCTAAAAATTAATCGCATACACAAATTGATCGATAAACCGATTAATTTATGGTTTTTTTAATCGACTGATCGATTAAAATAAGGTTATGGCGACACGAGGTGAATTAAAAAAAGCTTTACAAGACTGGCAGCAATGGTTGAATAAAAACAGTCGTTTAATCATTCCAAGGAGTTCGCTTCTTAGTCAACAAAAGGATCTCTGCTTAGCATTGACTGGGGTAAGACGTTCCGGAAAATCCTCTATGACAGTTCAATTGGCACTGGGACGATTGAACGAGACCTTCTTTTTTAATTTTGAGGATCCAATTTTCTTCCCAGGAGCTAGCGTTGAAGTACTGGATCAACTGCTCTCCCTTTACGAAGAGGAAATGGGAACCAGTCCTAAGTTAGTTATTTTGGATGAGATCCAAAATGTCCAAGGATGGGAGCGATGGGTACGAAAAGCAATCGACTTAGGACATTATCAAATCGTTGTAACCGGTTCTTCTTCTCATTTATTGAGCTCCGAGATTGCAACAGCTATTTCTGGACGGGTGATTGAACAAACTATCTGGCCACTTTCCTTTTCTGAATATTTAACATTTTTGGATAAAACGCCATCCACGAAAGGAACCTGGTTACGTGCATTAGAAGACTATCTACGTTGGGGCGGCTTTCCAAAAATCATCTTAACTCCTGATGAAAATGATCGGATCATTTTATTAAAACAGTATCTCAGCGACATTGTACTACGAGATGTTGTTGCAAGACACTCCATTAAAAACCAACAAGCCTTACATCAAATAGTTAGTTTCTATTTAACAGGTTTGAGTTGCTTACATTCCTACAATGCCCTAAGAAAAGCTTTTGAAATTTCAATTGAACTAGCCTCATCATTGACGAGTTATTTGACACAGGCTTTCCTTGTCTTTGAAATGAGCCGTTACCACCCCAATCTCAAAGTTCAAGCCCGCGACCCTAAAAAAATTTACGTGATTGATACAGGCCTGCGCACAGTATCTCTGCAATCCGATCGAGGGGACTGGGGCCGTTTGGCGGAAAATGCTGTCTATTTAGAATTAAGACGCAGGAGCAAACAGGTATTCTATTATAAACAAACGCAAGAAGTCGATTTTGTAATCACAGAATTAGGAAAACCTATAGATGCGATACAAGTGTGCTATTCCGATCTTGAGGATCAAGAAACACGCAACCGAGAGATCAATGCGCTGCTAGAATGTTTGCAAGCCTTAGACCTTCCATCAGGAAATATCTTAACACTTTCCTTAGAAGATACACTCTTAAAAGAGGGAAAAGCTATTCATCTCATCCCTCTCTATGAATGGCTGTCTAAATAAGAAGATCTTTCAGATCTATTACGGAATTGCCCCATTTGACAACTGAGCCAGGTATCCGAGCTGCCAAAAAAGTTTTCTCTATGGAAATAAGAAAGGATTAGAGCTTTTCCCACTGAAAAGTGCTAAACGCATCTCTTTTTACATCGGGTTTTAGAATCTGGCTTTTTTTGAAGAGCAAAAGCCCTGATCATGCGATTGGACACGTCTTTTATTGGTTGAATCTGTGAGTCACAGATCTCAGTCTCAGTCCCGCTCTTCAAAACTTGTTCAAAC
>JAFEGP010000007.1 GCA_018239815.1 Verrucomicrobiota bacterium
TAGGTTTCAGAAGAACTCCAATGTTAATAGTGGAAATAAACCGCGTAATTTCAATAAAGTTGCTTTAGCTCCATCTCTATCCTGAATGTTGGCAGGATGAACATGGACCGCTAAAATCAGACCCAGGCAATCAACAATAATATGTCTTTTTCTTCCATTTATTTTTTTACCAGCATCATATCCTCTTGGGCCTCCTTGCTCTGTTGTTTTAGCTGACTGACTATCTATGATTGCAACTGATGGACTAGCCTTTCTCCCATACTGTTTCCTCAACCGATTCCTCAAGGTATCATGTACTTTCTGAATTAATCCTTCTTTCGTCCATCTGCGAAAATATTCATATACTGTTCTCCATGGCGGAAAATCAACAGGTAGATAACGCCATTGGCATCCAGTGCGGAGAATATAAAAAATCCCATCAAGTATTTTTTTGTATGACCACTTGGGTGGTCTGCCAACTCCTTGATAGTGAGGAAATAAGTATCTTATTCTCTTCCATTTATTTCGTAATAGGTCACTTGGATACTTCTTTTTTTTTAGTCGTTCGATTATTGTTGTTTCTCTGGCGTTTGAGTTTTTTCATAAAACAGCTCTTTAGTATTATTTGGGAGAGCTGTTTTATATACAAAAAGAACTTAAAACGCCTTTTTTTTTGTGCAAAGTGTAATTTTTGATGCCCTTATAATCCAGATAGATAGGGTATATCAAAAAAGATCATCATAGAAGAAAACACACTCACAATATATTGTAGGATTTTTCAAACAGGCTCTTAGATCAGCCAAGCATGCAAGATCTTCTACAAACTATGATTACTAGTTCTTATCAACAGCTTTTGTCTTTACAACAATTTCTTTTGGAAGGAGACGAACAAGAAACTCTCTCTACTATAGATCAAAGGCAAACAGAAGCTGAGGACTCTTACCAAAGGTTTTTACAGGTCTGTCAAGATCATGAGTTTTTGCGCCAACAACATCTATTAGAAGAGGGTTATTTAGCTGATACTGAAAGCTAAGTCTGCAGCTATAAAGACAGTCTGAATGATTCAGACTGTCTTTATTAATTCTCTTTTTTAATACCAAACTGATCTAGAAGTATCGTCACTCTTTCGATGGGTAATCCTATAACCACAGAATCCTCCCCTTCAATCTTTTCAACAAGATCTCTGCCTTTACCCTGAAGAGCATAAGCACCGGCCTTATCAAAGGGCTCTCCCGTCGCAAGGTAAGCATCAATCACTTCATCTGAAAGATTTTTGAACCAAACCTTAGCTTCCATAGCCTCACTTAAAACGTGTTGCGAAGCTGTATCTAACAAGGCAAATCCCGTAATTACAGAATGCTGTTTTCCTGATAAAGCACGAAGTATTTCCTTAGCATGTTGCGCATCTTGCGGTTTCCCAAAAATCGTCCTACCCAATACAACAATAGTATCCCCCGAAAGAATGACCGCCTGTGGATATTTTGCAGCAACTGCTTGAGCTTTTCCTAAAGCTAGTGTTTTAACAAGCTCATAGGGAGAAAGTTTGTCATCAACAAACTCTTCAAAATCACTTGCTACTGCTAAAAAAGAAAAACCCGCCTGTTCTAAAAGTAGTTTTCTTCTAGGAGAGGTTGAAGCTAAAATCAAAGTTTTCATGCCGAGTAGTATAGGGTTTGTCAAAATATCCCACTATTTAATCATGAAGGTAAAACAATAAATCTCTTTGCTTAGCCTCTGAGACCCTGCTTAATACCCGGTGAGCCTCTTCTTTTTTTCCTATGACAAGAAGAGAAGAAAAGACAATTTCTAAATAATAATCGGGATTACTAGAGAGTCGAGCCATCTCACAAGCGAATTCAATACGCTCGTATTTAGGATAAACTCCCGTGAGCTCATTTAAGATTTGATGATCTGTACGATCAATCTTCCTAGCTAACTGGACGATTTTATCGTAACTAACACCTTTAGAAACAAGCACATCCGCCGCCGAGCGAAAAAAAATGCTTTTGACAACCGGATTAGCAACCCAATTAAAAATCAAATCAAAAGCCTGATCATACAAACCAAGAGACATGATTTCTCTGGCTAATACTTCCATTTGTATATCTCTGTTGCCATAAGGAAGCTTTTCAGCTCCTTTAATTCTTGCCAGCAAATCCTCTGGCAAAGGCTCTTCTTTAGGAATATGTAAAACCACGTCTACTTCTGCTCTATTTTTACCAATTAACTGAGCACAGGCCACTATAGTGTCGACATCAATCTCCATAGCCTGCATCTTTTGAACAGCAGATGAAAAAAATAGATCATAAAGACCTTGTCGATAATGACTAGGTACAGAAGTCGCCATCATCTGAAAAGCTTCTTGGTACAATCCCCTTTCTATCATATCGTGTGCTAATGTCACATAAGCTCCAGGATTATGAATTCCGTTAGGAGGATTAGTGATATTTGCTAACTTTTGTTCCCAATTAAAATTTCCTAGAGGTCGCAAAAAATAAGTAACCTCTCCTATGACTTTTTCACTTATTGTTACACTTACAACCAGTTTGTCACCCTGAGCTTCTAAGTGTTCAAGCTTTAAGGGTTTTTTTTCAGGATTCAATGTTAACACAGCCTTTCCTGCTCGCGGATCACAATATCCTGCAACAATATCATCAACTTCCACAGGACTGATGGCTGGCTGTTTTGACTCACAACATTGTGTTTTGTGCCCATTAGGCGAACTTTTCCAATGTTGTTTTTGACACTCAGGGGAACAATAGCGTGCAAAGTGGCAGCGTGCACAGGTTTTTAATTTATGAACCGTAGCAGCTAAAGAATCTTTATCTCTAGCCTGAACTTCATCAGCTTGAAAAATCTGACAAGTGGGGTTGGAACAACCAGGGACAATTTGTAATGACGCCATTTAACACCTTTTGCAAAGAAAAAATTAAGAATCATTGTATAAACTCCCTCAAATAAGAAAAAGTTCATTTTTACAAGCCCCATTTAAAAAAATCTAACACGCTAACAAAAAAAACAACTACAGACAAACAGACTATCTTTAGGCTGTGTTGAATAATTCACTTAACTCATTGATAAGAGAAGGAGCACATAGCTATTTTCAAGAACTTGAGATGAATTATTCAACACAGCCCTATCTTTATTAAAAGAAAAAATTTTTACTAATTAACAATAAATTAAAAACAAACTTGTTTTAGTAAATAAAAAATAAAATTGATAAAATAAAAAAAAGAAAAGATTTTATGAGTGATTATTTATCCATAGATTCTAGCAGAAGTTCTCCTCTACCCTCTCCTTCTCCTAGCATTTTAAATCAGAGCGATTTAGGCGTGCAAAGCATGAGCAGCTCTCCCTTGCTTGCAGAGATTGAAAGAACCTCTCCAAAAAAATTTCTAGAAACTAAAGGACGCTTTGAAAACAGAAGAAAAGCCGAGTACGAGTTAAGCTTAACCGCTGAGTTTGTAAAAAGAGGCGGGAGCCCAGATATCAAGGAGAAGCTGAAAGCTCTAACTATGGAACAACTCAAAAGTTTTGAATCTGCTTTAAATCACGATTTTCCCGTTAAAAAACTCTATCAAAATCCTATTCTAGCTATTCAATCTTTTGAAAGGGCTAAATCTTACCTCCCTACTTTCATAGCCCTAATGGGACATCAAGTGCCTCTTTCAACTTTAAAAGAAATCACAAAAGAACTTGCTCTTAGTGCTTTTAATCCAACCATAGACTGTAATGAGCTCTATCAAACCTTAGACCGTTTTTTGCAACAAGCTCTTGATATCCAAAACAGAAGACCCGAAGTTCTGCTTATGATAGATAGAGCGACTTCTCAAGACGTCCAAGATTTTTGCGCTACACTTAACGAAGTTGTTGCCTTAGCGGGTCCTTTAGACCCTACTTTCCTTATGGGAGCTGTACAAGATATTCGAGATCGAACGGTCATGATTTCTGATCATGCCTTGGAAGAAGCAATCGAGGGAAGCGCTGGAGGAGCCACGCACTTGGGTCGCACCGCTCAACACTTAACCGCGCGCATTCCTAATGCACCTTGGGGACTATGTGAGGAGCAACATCCCGCTAAACTCGTTGCTAACGCAGCAGGAATCGTTGATTTTGATCGCCATCCTTTAGAAATTGAAATTCCCATTTCAGAACCAGAAACTCTAGAAACAAGAACCATAAGAATGACATTACCTCTAAGAGGTCGAATGCCTCAGGAACAAGCCTCTGAACTATTGGAACAATTAGGAACTGAAGCTAGGCAGGGCATGGACGAACAAAGCTCTGAAACGGCAGCAGCATTGAGGCAAGCTAAAACTGATATGGCCAAAGCTGTCTATGATTTTAATGGTACCGTCACAAGACCAAGAGGACAATTTGCTTTAGAACATCCCTATTTTGCAGAGTTTTTAGCACATCCTCTCAGCGTCCAACACGCTTGTCGCGCTGCTTCCTTAGGTCATGTGTTTGCTTTGTCTGATGAAGGTCTATCTTTGCTACCGAGAGAAACTAGAGAATACGTCCCTGTTGCCATCCATCAATTTTTACCTCGTGATTTGGAAGCTCTAAGAACTGTCGTTTTAGCTGGAGCTGGCAGACTTGAAATCACTCACCCTAAACTATCGGCAACCAACCAATTTGACATACCTACCACATGTCCTATCACCATCTCAACCCATAGAGAAGTACGCAATGGAGCACCCTATCTCAATCTCATTATCAATATAGATGGAGTAGAACGACAAACCTCTTACCCCCTTTACCCCGGTGCGGTTTATAGACCAGGAGCCACAGAAGAAATCTCCTTTCAAGAAAAATTGGAAGAGTTAGCTTCTTCTCAATTGATTGAAAGAGACTTCCTTCTTGCCAAAGCTAAACATTTGCACCTCAAAGTCATTCCGCACATTCTCTAAAACAATTATTTAATACAAATAAACAACAAACTTCCAAGTATTTTTATTTTAATGTTAAAATAAAAATACAATTATGAAGAATTACACGTTTAAAGAAACAATAAACTACTTTGCTGAAAAATTAGGATCCATACCTCCCGAAGAAGACGTAGAAAATAAATCTGTAGAATTGGAGTTAAACGGAAGTTTAATGGTTTTAGAACAAGGGCAAGAAGAAGGAAGTCTAAAAATTTGCATGGATTTAGGCATGTTTCTTGTGCCTCCCAATCAAGCTGAATTAAACAAGCTTGCCTCGGGAAATTTTTTAGGCATCCAAACCCAAGGAGGCTCTCTTTGTTTAGATGAAGAGGGGCTACTACTAACCCTACAAGCTATCACCTCCTCTGAGACAAGCCCTCAGCAAAACTGGGATTGTTTACAGCGCTTTGTCTCAGCAGCTTATTTTTGGTCCGAGGAACTAGATAAAAAGGAAAATTTTTCGCTGTTGGCCCAGTTAGATAAATTGGAAGAACCGCCTCTTCAAGGCCAAGGCAAAACTTTAAAGGTTTAATATGAGTCCGTTTGAAGCTTTCTTATCACAACTTGCCATTGTGTTAGAGTTTAAAAACCTTAAACCTGATAGCCAAGGAGCTTGTCAAATTCTGATGAAAAAAGAACAGGTCTCTTTGCTTTTTGAATATGACTCCATTGTTGTTCCGCACACTGTCTTGCTTTCTTCCCCTCTTTGCCAAATTAATGAAGGCAACCAAAACATTTTGGCTCAAATTTTAAAAAAGAATAAAAACACCGAAGCAACCTTTTCTCTAAAAGAAGCCGATCACCATATCTATTTGCATAGACGTTTGAGCTGTACAATTTCCAAAGAGCATTTAAAGTCAGCTCTAGATTCTTTCTTACATCTAATCAAAAATTTTCAAAAAGACTTACTCTCTCAACCCGCTGTTTCCAAAAAAGAAGAAGTGTTTGGCACACATTTTAAAGTTTAGAGCTTCTTCTTGTTTTCGTAACATAAATCACTAAACACCTAAATACAAGCAATGAATCCATAGTCAACAGGCTATTTTAAACTAAAGTAAGCTACACAAGGGCTAGGATTATGGACATTAAAAAAACGCCAATCCCCGTCAAAAGGGCTTTGAAAAAACTCGGGCAAGACCTTTGTGATGCTCGGAAAAAACGTCGCATTACCATGGAACTTGCTGCAGAAAGAGCGTCAATTAGTCGTACAACCTTAAGTAAAATTGAAAGAGGCGACGATGGTGTTTCTTTGGGGGCTTATGCCAAAGTCTTATTTATTTTAGGAATGATTGAACGACTGGCTGAATTAGCCGATCCAAAACTTGACTCCTTGGGATTAGAATTAGAATCTTATAATCTACCAAAACGTATTCGTATTTCTAGAAAAAAAAAAGAGTGGGAGTAAATGGAACAGCACGCTCTTGGTATATTTTTTGACTCGTCTCACTCCATCTGTTTTCTAAGACGGTTTTCAACATACACTTTAATCAAATTATAAAGAGTCAAAATCATAAGCACAGGGTAGCAAACCTGTAAGACAGGACTTAAAAAACATGCAATTCCCTGGAATTTTAAAATTGCCACAGCAAATGTTGCTAAAAGAGAAAGAATTAAAAGAGGAAGATAAGCGACTTTTTCTTTTAAAACCTCTTGGTGCAAAAATGCAACAAAGGCTGCTATTAGCGCTATAGCTGTTGTTAAACAAGCAATAGAAATGGTCAATCCCATAATTAGACCAGCGTAAGAACCTAGAATTTGAATAGCAATGGTTGCAAGCAAGCGATCGCTAGGTACTCCTTCTAGGATCGGAGCATATAAATAAGCCAAATAACAAAAACCCACATAAACAACGGCTAACAATACGGCGCCAATCACACTCGCCTTTAATACAAAACGCTCCAAACTAGGTCCCTGATAAGAACGCGCTAAAGAACCCAAGATAACTGGAGCAAAGAAGAAGGCCGCCAATAAGTCCATGGTATTATACCCTTCTTTTAAGCCATGCCAAAGGTGCCAACCGGCTGATTGACTTGAGATCAAATTTAGATGAGGAGCTTCTGCCAGACCTTTTATCATAATCACAACCAATAAGATGATTTTAAAAGGAGAAAGCACATAACCTAAAAGCTGCAACAACTTGTTTTTGCGGTATACAAACAAGAAAATTAACAAACACGCTACAGCACTAAACCCTATTAAAGAAAGACCTGGAATAGACATAGAAAGCGTTGAGTACGCCAATGCAAGACAACGAGGAGCAGACCCTAAAGGACCTAAAAGAGCAATCGTTAAACAAGCAATACAAAAACCAGGTATTTTTCCCAAACGACTAAAAAAAATACCTATTTGTCCTTTGTAGCAAAACATGGCCCATAACCCTACAAACGGCACAACAACCGCTGTCAGCAATAAACCTAACAAAGCCCACGGTGTTTGATTAAGAGCACACTTACCTAGAACTAAGGGGAAAATAATATTTCCAGCTCCAAAAAACATGGCAAAAATAGCCAATCCAGCGGTCCAACAATCCATTTTTTTCATTGTAGTCACAACATTCCATCCTTATTTTTTGGAAAATTTTAAAATGTAAAAAACAAAAGATGAAAGGTGCGCTAGACGCGCACGACAAAGACTAAAAAAGAATACCCCAAAACACCTTTGTCCAAAACAAACTCATATTTCTTGGAAGCCAAGTTTTGCATACGGAAATGATACGAACCTTATTTATTTTTTTCAAATAAATTTCTAAAATAAAAATACTTTTTTAATTGTAATTTTGTAACGCTTCTATTTATTATGTTTTTATCATTAATTTTTTAAATTAAGTTTTATGAAAAAATTTTTCTTTTGTTTTCTATCTTTATTTTTCCCTCTACTTTCTTTACAGGCTGATCTTTGCCAAGGCCCACGCTACCAACTTAATTTTCCTTATTCTGAAAACTGGTCTTTACAAGAAGAAGCATCTGGCCCCGATTATCTTTTCCAAGGATGGATAGCTCAGGATCAAGAGCATTTTGTCATGATAGAGTCTCACTTGCAAAACCCAGACAACATGATGGAAGTGGAGCAAGTTTATCATGACTTTATGGGTTCGCCATTAGAAGAAGAAAGTGACGATGATGATATTTCTGTCACAATTTTCAAAGCCACAGATGAAGAGGTGGTTATTCTATACGCAAATAGTGTGATAGTTAGATTTTGTGTCACAGAACAAGCCTATCACTCTCTATCCTACGTTTCATGTGAAGCCTTACCCGTAGAGACCTTACAACAATGGCTAACCATTCTCATGGAAGCTGTTTATTCACCTTTATAACTACCATTCTTGCGCAGCAAGATTAAAGGCAAAGGCAACACAGCTAGAATCAAAGGATGCGCCATTGTTGTTTGCATGACAGCACCTAAAGCTGCACCAAAAAGATAACTGCTCCATAAAATAAGAATGACGCTTATGCGATCTGTGCGACCGGATGCATATGTTGTACGCGTGAGAATAGCTAACATAAGCTTTTGCAAATTGCCCGTTAAAAACACCGTGTTTAAAGTCAATCCAACAAAACGGGTAGCCATGGCATTTTGTATTCCCATGGCCAAAGCAAGAATAAATGCAGCTAAGTTTGAAGAAATAAAAGCGGCCACAAGAATCACCACCATCTCTATGGCAACCAATCCGGCCATAGACACCCACAACCGACGCAATAAAGTTGTGACACAAATACCAAGCAAAAAAGAAACAATAATGCCCATTTCATATAATGCCTGCATCCACTGCCATCCGGCTAAAGAGATTCCTAATAAAATGGTATTACCTGTCATCAACCCAGCAAATGCTTTAAAACTTAAAAATCCTACCGTGTCCGCAAAACCTGCAACCACAGCTAACACAGAAGCTTGCCAAGCAGTATGATCTCGTTGATTGGATACTGTTTCCTGCATGTCTATCCTAAAGACGATTAATTTCTTATTTAGGCAGATAGCAATGTTAAGACAAAAAGTATAGACTTTCTTCTAACAACAGCTTAAATTCCTTATTTTTACAGGAGGCTTTATGAAAAAAATTTTATCTATTTTCCTTTTTTTACTTATCACAATTCTAGAAATACCAGCCGCTACTCCTTCTACTGTTATAGAAGTCATGGACGTACTATCTTCTGGAGCGCAGTTTGATTACATTGGAGAGTCTATTTCTCAACTTGAACATGCCTTACAATGCGCCAAGCTTGCGCAAGATTCCGGAGCCAATTCCGAGTTGATTTTAGCATCTCTATTGCATGATATTGGTCACTTATGTGCTCAGAAAAATGCTCCTACAATGAGTCAGTACGGCATATGTGAACATGAAAACATCGGAGCTAACTACTTAGCATCACAAGGATTCTCTTCTACGGTTGTCACATTAGTTCGCAGTCACATTGATGCTAAACGCTAGCTTGCCTATCACGATCCCAGCTATCTTAATAAGCTGTCCATAGCCAGTCAAAGGACCCTGGAATTTCAAGGAAGCCCCATGTCAGCTGAAGAAGCTGCTTGTTTTGAACAACTTCCTTTTTTTAAAGAAAAGCTCTTAATGCGCCATTGGGACGAAGAAGGTAAAGTAGCAAATTTAACAGTGCCAAACCTTGAGTCCTATAAAGAGTTGCTCACAGAACATCTTTCTTGCAAGAGATAGGAGATAGATTGATTCTAAGGAATCTATCATCTACTCTATTTCACCTAATACAAAAGAGGTGTGTTTGAATACTATCTTTATTTATAGCGGACAAGGAGTTGCATCTCATTGCATAGAGCACACAATTCACTTACTCAGACAAAAATATGGGCATCTCTATACACTTGTTCGAGCAACCGCAGAACAATTAGCAGAAGAAAAAACACCCCCTAAACTTTATGTATTACCGGGAGGTAGCGCCATAACAATTGGACAAGATCTTGATCCAGCTATGCCAAAAATCAGAAAATTTATTGCTCAAGGTTCTGGTTTACTGGCCATGTGTGCAGGTGCGATGACAGCAAGCACACAATGGCAATAATATTCTCCCTCACCCTAAATACCAAGGTCGTCCAGACCACGAGAACAATCACATTTTATCAGATTTCGTATGCCGTAGCAAAGTGCTAGGTTTAGGAAGCAGAGCAATAGGTCCAGTATTTTTTAACCAAAATTGTCCTTTAGCAGAACACCTTACCTATTCACCTCACGTTGCTCGCCTGACATCAATTCATTTGCCCGACATTCACAAAAGCTTCCGATGCTTTTGGGATCGAGGCCCAGCGTTTAGCAACACTTTAGGCGAAATGCGTATAGCCTCCTACCATCCCTCTAAAGACATCAGCCCTATTGTCGATTACTGTTTCGTAACAACTTCCCCCTTTCCAGCAGCGATTTCCTTCCGTTACCATTCAGGTCCCGTATCTTTTTTAGGCGTACACCCGGAGCTGGCAGAATGGTGTTTAAATGAAGGTTATTCTCTTTCTTCAGATGATCTGAAACTCAATCATTATCTCTTTGAAAGAAGCTGCCAACTAGCAGGATTATCCTCCTAGAGCTCTCTCACTCATGTTTAAATTTCTTGCTCTTTTTTCATTTGTTGTTAAAGTATTTCTGTTTAAACAACTAGCCAGAACAGATTTTATGAACCGTAAATTTTTCCGTGTTTTTTTGCTTTCGATTCTATGTAGTATGATTCAATTCACGCCTACACTCTGTGCTAATCCTTTATGTCCGCCCGCTCTTTTTTCTGTTGGCGGCGGTTACTGGGATGCTGGCATCCAACATTCTGGTGGAGTGTTTGAACTGGAATACAAAGCGGGACGTTACTGGTATCGCTACTTTAGACCTCAAGCCTCTTTAGTCATTCCTAACTTTAACTCTCTTTATGCAGCTGTCGGATTAGCTTTAGAGCTCTATATTTGTGAACATCTTGTCTTTTGTCCTAACTTTTCTCCTGGTCTGTACTACCAAGGACAAGGTCGAAACTTAGGCTATCCTCTTGAGTTTCGCTCAGCTGTAGAACTCGCTTATGAAAATATTAACTGGGTACGTATAGGCGTTCAGTTGTTTCACATTTCAAACGCTAACTTATCTAATACAGACACAAATCCAGGAGCTAATGCTCTTGTTGGATATATCTCTATTCCTCTGACATCTAAGAGCTGTTGCAAACACCGTTGTTATTAACCTTTAATCTACAAAGAGCAATAAACTCTTAAGATAGTCACTTTCTGGATGACAGACGTTAAGAGGATGGTCCACTGCCAGTTGATGTCTTCCTATAATCTTGACCGTCCTGCCAGATTCTACCGCAGCTTGAAATACAACTTTCTGAAAAAGATCCTCTGAAACGTGATAGGAGCAAGAGCTTGTTAATAGCAAAGAGGCCGATGGCATTTTTTGTAGAGCAAGACGATTAATGTCTTTATAACCGCGACAGGCTGTGACAATGTCTTTTTTTTGTTTAGCAAAGGCCGGAGGATCTAAGATTACAAGGCCATAATCAAGAGGCTTTTCTCTTAAAAATGCAAAAACATCCTCCGCAAAATAACCATGTTGAGAAGATGAAAAACCGTTGAGTGCCATATTCTGCTTTGCCATATTAATAGCTGATTGAGAAATATCAACAGAATCTACCTTGTTAGCCCCTCCAGCTGCAGCATAAACACTAAATCCTCCCGTATACGAGAAACAGTTCAATACATTCTTGCCTTGAGACAGCTCTTGAATCTTGTGTCTCATCTGGCGATGATCTAGAAAAAAGCCTGTTTTTTGACCATGTAAAATCGATACATGAAAACGCAATCCATGTTCTAAAATTTCTACAGCCTGAGAAGGAACTTGACCAAATAAAACACCTTGCTGATCTTTTAATCCCTCCTCTTTGCGCGAAGGCACCAAAGACTTTTCATAGATGCAAGTTGGATGCATGTTCTGAATTAACCAATCTATGATAGGTTGACGAAATCGCTCCATACCCAATGTAGTGAATTGCACAACCAAAGTGCAATGGTAACAATCTACAACTAAACCTGGCAAAAGATCTCCTTCTGCATTAATAAGTCTATAGGCATTAGTTTGATGACCATTAAAAAATCTACGGCGCAATACAAGAGCACGATTAAGATGTTGGAAAATAGCCTCTAAAGGAGAGGTTTTAGTAAAGCAAACCATTCTTCCCAATATCTTTGCTTTACTATTGAAATAAGCGCTGCCTAAAAACTCTCCTTGCGAGGAAAGAACAGGTAAACAAGCCCCATCTTCAAACTCTGGAAAACTGGCAACAGCGCCGGAAAAAATCCAGTGATGTCGATGGCGAATAGGTTTATCTTTTCCGGGCTTTAAAATAACAGAATCAGTTGACATAGCAATGAAGTAAATAAAAAAAGCGTATTTTAATGCAATGCTACAAAAAACATATGTCTATTTTTTATTCCGAATCGGCTGTGTTGAAAAAGTCCTCC
>JAFEGP010000008.1 GCA_018239815.1 Verrucomicrobiota bacterium
GTATGTTCGCCCTTCGTCTTGGTGATTTGAATTGAAAGTATGTATCCGCCGAAGTAGGGTGTGTCCCGGAAGCGTGGGAACAAGGCAGGCTCTTGGGCAGGTTTGCTTTTGTGTCGTAGGCTTGTGTGCCTGCCCATGTGCCTGACTTGGTGTGTCGGCTAAAATAGTCGTGGCTGGATTTCTTTCTTTGGATGAAATGTCCCGATGATTATAAACGGATTTGGGGCACGAAAATGATTTACTTTGGTTGTTCCTAAAAGCAAATACAAGTCTTTAGTTTTTGCGAAATCATCAAAATATTTTTTCTCAACATCAGCACATGCCTTTGCTTCGTTGCCTTCATATTTTTTGAGCATGTTCCAATACAATGCTCCAATCTCCCAATCTTCAATCATCATGGTACTTTGTGTTCCTGCATCGTCCACGAATGTATATGAAAACTTATAAGGGATTTTTCGCACAACTTCAAAATCATTTCCTTTTTTCTCAAACAAATTTCCCTGCTGTAAGTGAGCCAATTTTTCTTTGCTCCACTCTCTTGAAACTTCTTTATAAGTGAACTTCAAAATCTTTTTCGATTTGAAAACTGCCAATGAAGTTTTTACTTTTTTATCCCGTGCTTCCTTCTTTAATTTTTCAAGATTGGTGTAAACATTTTTCAGAACAATTTCCTTTCGTTCACTCCAATTGTCGGTTGGTTCAATGTGTCCGACAACTTTTACTTCGGTGTCAAGTGATTTTGGTCGGAAACTTTCAGGTCTGAAATCGGAAGTGTTCTTTACCAAATCCAATTCTATCCAATCATATTTTTTGTATTGAGAAGCGTAATCCAGTTTGCGAAAAGGAATCGGGTAAACTCTTATCCAACTTCCATCTTCACGGAAACCTGCGGTGCAAACAAGTTCATCATACTTGGCGGAAAGTGTCGGATATGTTTTTACCGTGATTAATACTTTCGTTAACGCCATAGTTTAGATGTGTTTTACTTCATAATTAAAGTCGGGTAAGTTTTCGATTGCTTCGGCTAAATGTTTGCGATGGCATTGGCAAATGTTGGCTTCAAAACAAGTTAACGCAATGCGTTTGTGTTGTTTCAAAAGTTTCAATATCTCGTTTTGGTAAGATGATGTTTTACTCAAATTGTTTTTGCGGTAAACGGCAAACAATTTATCGTAATCACTTTGCGTGTTTAATTCCTGGCGTTGGTCGCTTTGTATGCCTACTTCAGGAATATGCACATAGCCAATACCCAAACTTGCACAGTATTTTTTTAATTGGCTTTTGCTAAAGCCGTATTTCATGCTCAACGGATTGTTGCGAACGTCCACCAAAACTTTTACATCGTTTTTGAGTAAACGAACTAAATATTCTTCCAGCGAAATTCCTTCGTAGCCAATGGTATAAAGCACCGTTTTGTTTCCCTTAGTTTTGGCTTTGCTTACTTTTTCAAATTCATCTTTAGTCAGGATGTTTTCGGCTACTTCACTTTTAATGGCATAAAACGGAAAGTTGATGTAAGTGTGTTTCATCAAAGCCGTTGCACTCATCCTACCGTAATTAGCTTTTACTTCCTGTAACAATTTTTTATCATCGGGTTTCAATTGTTTCAGGTAGTCGGTCTTATCTGTTTTGCCTGCCTGCAGGTCAGGCAGGGAAAAATGTTTTTCGTCTTCATTTAAAAAACCTTTTCTCACCATCGCAGTCATATCGGCATTGGCAGAATAAGAATAGCAGCCAAATTTGTAAGGAATAAAATCATACTCAGCTTTTCCACCTTGGCGGACAAGGGTTTGTTTGTTGGTAAACAAGAATAACAACTTTTGCAAGCGAATTTTATCCAATTGACCGTCAAACAATTGAAGCAATGATAATATGACCTTTCTTCTGTAAAACATTGTCTGAACCGTTGATTAGCGCTGATTAATTTGATTAACTATGATTTTTTACTGTTGAACTTTGAATTGATGAGCTGTTTATACTCCAAACTTTTCGCCCCAAAGTTAAGTAATAAGCCCACTTCTAAATTATATGCCTCAAGATAATTTATTGCCTGTGCCATGTGAACATCTTCAATTTTTATTATCGCTTTTAACTCAACAGAAATAACTTCTTCAACAAGAAAATCAACTCTTCGTGTTCCTATTTGTTCATCTTTGTAGAAGATTGGCATTTCAAATTCTCTTGCAAATGATAATCCTTGTAACGCCATTTCTTTTTCCAATGCTCTTTGATAAATCACTTCCTGAAATCCATTGCCAAGAATTTTATGAACTTCAAAAGCACAACCCAAAATCTTTCCAGTTATCTCCGAATATTTATACTGCTTCTTAATCATAGTAAATCTTTTAATCAGTTTCAATCACAGGTTCAGACATTCTCAACGCCTCTTTCAATGCTACTTGCAAAAGCTGGTTGGTGTAGGTTTGATTATGGGTGATGGTTGTTTTCAATTCATCACAAAGGTTCATGAGTTCCTCTAACTTTTTTACAATTCGTTTTTGTTCGGAAAGTGGGGGAAGGGGAATTAACGCCATTTTTCCTTCAGTAGTTCCTAACCTTGGCATCTTCATTCCCTTTGTTACGCCATTTACATAAATCAAAAAATCACTTCTCTTTAAAGCAAACCTCATGAACAGAGAATCTATGTTGCCATAAAAACTCAATGGAAGAATTTCTGTTGTGCAAACTCCATCTTCATCAGCAACAATTACTTTATCAAGATAAGGTCGCAACTTCGAATAAAGGACTTCGCCTTTTTTAAAAACACTTTTCGTGCTCAATGAATTTCTTTCATCAAACCGAATCTTGCAAAGCAGATTAGAAGTTTCCTTTTCAATATCTTCTAAATCTAAAACCCAAGTTGTCTTAGTTAAATCTTTTGGTTCGGCTTTCGGACTACTTCCGTAATCACAAATCTCTCCCAACCTGCACCACACCCAATTTTCAGGAATGGCAAAAGGGATTTCTTCTTCTTTGATTGGCGGTAATGGTTTTTCTTTTTTGAGTTTCTTTTCTGCAATCAGCTTTTCTTTTTCTGCTTTTATTTTTTGCAGCAAGTCTTTTGCATGGCCGTCTTTCTTTTCCTGCTTCACCAATTTGCCTTGCATGGCTTCTCTTAAAAAAGATTGGCGAAGTTGTTTTAGTAAATTTTGCTGGTGGGTGAGTTCGGTTTCTAAGTCAGAATTATCAGATTGAATTTTTGAGAATGATTTTACAACTGCTCTTTGTTCAGATAAAATGGTTGGAATAATTATTTCCAATGGAAGAATGTGTTTAGGTTTTATTTCCGTTTTAATTCCACCTGGAACTTGCTCTTTCAAAGCACTTTTGAATTCAAAGCTTTTTAGAAACATTTTCAAAAACTCAATGTCAATTTTCTTTTCATTAAAACTGTAGGAAGAATAATGAATGGTTGCAGTTACATCTTCTTTGCCCTGATAAACACTCATCGCACCTTTCTCCACATTGATTCCTGAAATGATTAAATCACCTTGTTTCACCAAAATCATATCGGTGTTTGAGGGTTTATCTGAAAGAAAGATGTTTCCACTAAAATCAATTTTATCAATTCGCTTTAATCCTTGAATCGCTTTATCCTTTGGCTTAAAACGATTTTCTCTATTGACAAGTAACTCTCCCAACTTTACTTTTCTCCAACTCATTCTTCATTGGTTTTAGGTGCATACAATTCATACAGATCATGCAGCTTTGCCTGCAATATTTTTTTATCGGGCAGTGCAATTGTGTATTGGCTTATTAGTGTGGGAGACATATTGCGGCTCATGGCATATTCTACTCTCCACAGTGTGGCGAGTTTTGGATTCTCCCTGTAAACCTCATAAAATTGTTTCATCCGCCAGAGATTTTTGTCAGAAAAACCCTTGAGTTCCGGCTCTTTGTTTTGAATGAAGTCAGCTAATTGCTTTACAGTTGATTTACCCCACCCTTCTTTTTCTGTTCTGTGACTGATGTATTTTCCGATTTCCCAATAGAGATTGATAAGTTCTGTATTTACTGCCTTAAAAGCATTGTAACGGGCAGCTTTAATGAGAGAAATAATTTCACTGAATTGCCTTTCTATTTTCATTTCACTGCTTCTTTTAGTTGTTGTAATAGCTGGTTTGATTTTTTGAAGCTGCTGTCCATCATCTGCATCAACTCAGTGCTGCTGTATTCGTGTGCTTCTTCCTGCTTGGTCGGGTTTTTAATATCCAGGTCGTAACCTCTTTCAATAAGAGTATCAATAGAAACTTTCCAACTCACTTCACTTTCGTCCCGATAGCTATCGGGATTTTTCAACCATTTTTTTATCGGTTCAAATTCTTCTACACGTATGGGTTTGGTTTTGCTGTAGGCTTTCATGCCTTCGGGCATGCGGTGTTCGTAATACCAAACTTCTTTTGTGGCAAAATTGTCTGAACCATGATTTTTGTGATTATCATGATTGCCCTGATTTTTTTCAAAGAATAGAATGTTGGTGGCTACGGTGGCGTAGGGTTGGAATACGCTATTGGGTAATCTTATTATGGTGTGGAGATTACATTCTCTTAATAGTTTTTCCCTCACTCTTTGCTTTACGCCATCGCCTGTGAGGCTTCCATCGGGCAATACAATGCCTGCTCTGCCTCCCTTTTTCAGCAGGTGAATCATCAGAATCAAAAACAAGTCGGCACTTTCTTTGGTGCGGTAGCTTTGCGGAAAATTATTTTCGTTGTTGTTTGCCACAATGCCACCAAAAGGTGGATTGGCGATTATTACATCAACTCTGTGCTTCTCTGTGAAGTTGCTCAACGGCTGGTCAAGTGCATCACCGAAACGAATGTTCGGAACTTCAATGTCGTGCAAAATCAAATTGGTGGTGGCCAGCAAATAGGGAAGCGGTTTGTATTCCCAACCCACAACATTTTCCTGCAAGGCTTTCCTTGCTTCCACACTGTTTGCCTTCTTCTTTAGGTTTTCAATGGCGCAGGTGAGAAAGCCGCCGGTGCCGCAAGCCGGGTCTAACACTTTTTCACCTTCTTTAGGGTTGATGATGTCGGTGATGAATTGCGTTACTGCTCTCGGTGTGTAGAACTCTCCGCTTTTACCTGCACTCTGCAATTCTTTTAAAATGTTTTCATACAACTCACCAAAAGCATGGCGGTCTTTCGCCACATTGAAATCAATTTCGTTCAGCTTGTTCAACACTTTGCGGATGTTGATTCCGCTTTTCATGTAATTGTTGTTTCCTTCAAACACTTCACGAACTATCAATGCTCTGCGATTGCCTGCCCCGCCAACTGCGGGGTTGATGTTACGCAAGGCAGGAAATAATTTTCGGTCAACAAACTCCAACAACTCATCACCTGTCATTCCTTCATCATCACCTGCCCAATTTCCTTTTTCTTTTACCCAATGAAATTCAGCAGGGATGGGAGATTTGTATTTGCTGTCCATCAACTCCATTTCCAAATCTTTGTCGGAAAATATTTTTAAGAAAAGCATCCATCCTAATTGCTCAATGCGTTGTGCATCTCCGTTCAATCCTGTGTCCTGCCACATGATGGTTCTGATTGCTGCTATCGCTCCTGAAATATTACTCATGCTGTTTTATACAATTCGTTTTCTAATTCTTTTACTGCGTTCAAATAATTTTCCTTGCTGCCAAACTCTTTTATTATTTCTGTTGGTGAACCAAACTCAGTGAGTGGTTTTACTTTTAATACTTCCATGCTCTCAATATTCTCAATCCCTTCGTCAGCGTATTTATCAAGCAATGCTTCCAAAACTTTTCTGCTTTGCTCGCCATACTTTGTAAAATAGTTGCGCTTCTTCACATTGTTGGCTCTTTCTTTTCGTGTAAGTGGTGGCTGGTCGTAAGCAACATGACAAATCAAATCAAACAAGTCAACCTGCTGCTCAACTGCTTCCATCAATGCCTCTACCAAAACTCCCTGCTGTTGCAGTTCTTCAATGATTGCTTCTTTTCTGTCGGTGCTGTTCCAGCGATTCAGAAAATCATCCAACGATTTGTATTTGCCTTTGATAATTTTTTTCGTGTAGTCTTTCAAATTTGCAGTAATTGGTCTGCCGTTGTGGTCAAAGTAAAGTTCACGGCTCACCAAAACAGAAACATCAACTCCATTTACGAAAATCTTCTGCCTGAACTGTGATTCGTTTGATTCATTGATTCCTGTGATTTGTGAGTATGGTGTTTCGGGTTCATTTAACTGTTGTTGAAATTCCTCATTGATGTAATCAGGGTAATCAAAAAAATCATTTAAATCCTGGTTCAGACCTTCTTCTTCGTCAACAATGCCGCCTAAATCTGTTTCCTCTGAAACGGGTTTTACTCTGATTGGTTCTCCGTCAAAATCTCTGTCGGCAAATAAATCTGTTGCGTTGCGGAAATCAATTATGGTGAAGTAGAGTTTGTTGAAGTCCTCATTAATCCGTGTTCCTCTGCCAATGATTTGTTTGAATTTGGTCATTGAATTGATGTTGCTGTCTAACACAATCACTTTGCAGGTTTGAGCATCAACCCCAGTGGTCATCAATTCAGATGTAGTGGCAATAACAGGAAACTTTTCTTCGGGATTGATGAAGTTGTCCAACTCCCGTTTGCCTTCGTCATTGTCACCAGTAATTTGCATGATGTATTTATGATTGGTGGCGGCTATGTCTGCATTGTGTCTCTGCAAGGCAGAACGCATTCTTTCCGCATGGTCAATGTCGACACAAAAAACAATAGTCTTTGCGTATCGGTCATAACCTTTCAGAAATTCTGAAATTTTTTTTGCAACTGTGTCGGTACGTTCACCAATTACTAAAGTTTTTTCAAAATCCCTGCGATTGTAAATCCTGTCTTCAACCGGATTTCCGTCTTTATCCAACTTTCCTTCCTCTGGTCGCCAACCTTCCAAATCAATGTTCAAACCAACTCTGATGACTCTGTAAGGTGCTAAAAAACCATCATCAATTCCTTGTTTGAGTGAATAGGTGTAAATGGGTTCCTGAAAATATTCAATGTTGCTGATTGTGTTTGTTTCTCTTGGTGTTGCGGTCAAACCGATTTGTGTTGCTGATTTGAAGTAGGTGAGAATTTCCCGCCAACTGCTATCCTCTCTTGCACTTCCGCGATGGCACTCATCCACCACAATCAAATCAAAAAATTCAGGGCTGAATTGTCTATAAATGTTTTTGTCTTCTTCATTGCCAGCCAAACCCTGATACAACGCCAAATAAATTTCATAGCTCTTGTCCACCATACGGTGTTTTACCACCGTCATTTTATCCTTGAAATGTTTGAAGTCGCCTCTCCGTGTCTGGTCAATCAAAGCGTTGCGGTCAGCAAGAAAAAGGATTCTCTTTTTTGCACCTGCTTTCCACAAGCGATGAATGATTTGAAATGCTGTGTAAGTTTTTCCTGTGCCTGTTGCCATCACCAGCAAAATTCTGTTCTGTCCGTTGGCGATTGCTTCAACGGTTCTGTTAATTGCAATTTGCTGATAGTATCTCGGCTTCCTTCCGCTTCCGTCAAAATAATAATCTTGCGAAACAACTCTCTCGGCTTCGGTAGTTGCAATGGTTTTGTAGCGTTTGTATTTCTCCCAAAGTTGTTCGGGTGTCGGGAATTGGTCTAAACTAATTTCGGTTTCAAGATTTTCTCCTGTTGCTGTTCTGTCGTGAAATAAAAAGCCATCGCCATTGCTGCTGAACACACAAGGAATGTCAAGTATGTTTGCATAGTCCAGTGCCTGTTGAATGCCTGAACGAACCGAATGGTTGTTGTCTTTGGCTTCAATGATTGCGATTGGAATGTTCGGTTTGTAATAGAGAATGTAGTCTGCCCTTTTTCTTGTTCCTCTTGCTGTCATCTTTCCCCTCACATAAATTTTCCCATCTGTAAAACTGACTTCTTCCAATATCTGGGTGAGTTTGTCCCACCTTGCCGCTTCTAATGCAGGTGTGATAAACTTTGTGCAAATGTCTCTTTCAGATAATGTTTTTTTGTCAAGCATTTAATTTTCTCTAATAGTTTGGCAAAATACGCAAATGTCTGCTCAATGTTGTTATTTGCTAATGGTTATGGCGAAGTTGCTTAGAATTCCATCCGCTGGTTGGTGGGTGGGCTTGGGGCATCGGCATTTTTAGCTCTTTGCAAGGTTGGCTTTGTGTCGGGGTTTTGCGTGCCTTGCAATGTGCTAAAAATTGCGTTGGGCAGCATGGCAAAGTCATGGATGTTTATAGAGTTGCAGGATGTTGAATAGGGTGACATACAACACAAGCATCAGTGCATAATGCCGATGCTCCTTTCGGAAACAAGCTACAATAGCACATCATCCTTCTCATGACACTATTGTTAATTGATGCGGTAA
>JAFEGP010000009.1 GCA_018239815.1 Verrucomicrobiota bacterium
GGTGGGCCAACGTCCTTTAATTTTAACCAGATGATTTCTAGTCTGGGAACATACGTGCAAAACGTTCAAACGTACTTGAATCAACTTGAATCAGCATCTTCTGGATCAGTAGATATGGGGACAATGTTTAGAATGCAGTTCCAAATGCAAATTATGTCTCAGTTTACGGAGGCTGTTTCTAATACGCTGAGTGCAGTCAATAACGAAATGATGACGATGGCACGTGCTGTGAAAGGGCAATAATAACTAAGAGAGGTAGAATATGTTTTCATTAAAAGAATATGCCCCTGACCTTGGGTTGCTTGCTGAAGCAGGTCTCATAGCTATTAAACAGGGTGATGAAGAAAGTGCAAAAAAACTTTTTAATGCCGTTGGGTTGCTTGATTCAGAAAGTCCTACAAAGAAAATGGGTTATGGGTTAATTGCTTTGCATAAACTTGATATACAAGATGCTCAAAAACATTTTTCTGAAATTTTAAAAGTAGAGCCTAAAAATATGAGAGCTATGGCTTTTATAGCTTTTACTCATATGCTTTCTGTGATGGGGACGACTAAAACACCTTTAACAGACGAGAAAAAAATCGAACATTTGAAATTAGCATCTGAGTTTTCTAATCAAGTGCTAAATAGTAATGCTTCTGATCCTTCAACAAAACAGTTGGCTCAATCGATTTTGGATTGGCAACAAGAATTATTACAATTGGATGCGCAACGATGACAATAGGTCCCGCCTCAGATCCTTTGCATAATCAAGGAGTGACGCCCTCACAACCAGTTCCTGGTTTTTCTCAACCTCAAATTGGTCCTGGAGATCAACAAGATCAACAAAAAGCGTTTACTATGCCTTCGGGACCTACTCCTTTAGGAGGACCTTCCGAACAGGTTGCAACCAATACTCCTTCTCCTATGCAAATGATCAGCACAACTGCAGCAACGCCTCCCAACAGGATGACAGTAGAGCAGCTTAATCAGAACTTAAGTCAGCTTCAAAGTCAATTTGGTCAAATTCAGAATCAACTGCAAGACTCTTCAGTTACCGGTCAGTTATCGCCAGATCATTTAAATGCTATGCAGCGTTTGGTTGAGGACCTTAACCCACAAATGCGTACCATTGCTAATGAGACAGGAGGGCAGTTTCAACCCCCTCAAATTAAATCTGGAAGTGTACTCAGTGATATTGTGAAATGGGTCAATGGCAGCCAACAAACTTTCGGTGGAGCTTTACATTACTTATCTTCTGCAGACGGTAAGCAAGTTAATATAGAATCGATGATGAGATTGCAATATAGCGTTCAGCGTGCATCTCAACGAGGTGAATTATTTGCTAGCATTATCAGCTCAACAGTGTCAGGTGTTAAAACCATCATGAGTACGCAATTAGGCTAAGCGGATAGGGAGGGCTAATATGGATCAAAATTTTGATCAACTTCTCTCTCGCTTAGAACAGGTTGAACTGACAACTGTCATGGGTCGGATCACCGAAGTTGTGGGGATGCTCATCAAAGCTGTAGTTCCCCAGGTGCGCATTGGTGAAGTCTGTCTTGTAAAGCGAATAGGCATGGAACCTCTCATGACAGAGGTCGTAGGTTTTACACAAGAACAGGTATATCTCTCTCCCTTAGGAGAAATGACAGGAATAGGTCCTTCTTCGGAAGTGATCCCTACTCGTATGCCTTTGCATATTAAAGTGGGGCCTCAATTGCTAGGACGTGTTTTAAACGGCCTTGGAGAACCCATTGATACTGAAGAAAAAGGCCCTTTGGATGCGACAGAAAATCAACCTATTTATCAAGCTCCCCCAGACCCTTTAAAGAGAGCGCGCATCCATGAACCTCTGCCAACTGGTGTGCGATGTATTGACGGTCTTTTGACTTGTGGAAGAGGTCAAAGGATGGGGATTTTTGCTGGTGCTGGGGTAGGAAAATCCACCTTATTGGGTATGATTGCACGTAATGCTCAAGCCGATGTCAATGTGATAGCTCTCATCGGTGAAAGGGGTAGGGAATTGCGAGAGTTTATTGAAAAAGATCTTGGGCCTGAGGGTGCCGCACGTTCTGTTATCGTGGTGTCTACTTCAGATCAAGCTTCTCAGTTGCGTCTCAATGCTGCTTACGTGGGCACAGCAATTGCAGAATATTTCCGAGAGCAGGGTAAAACAGTGATTCTTATGATGGATTCTGTCACACGTTTTGCGCGCGCTTTACGTGAAGTGGGGTTGGCTGCAGGAGAACCTCCTGCACGAGGAGGTTATACACCCTCTGTTTTTTCAACTTTGCCAAGGCTTTTAGAAAGAGCAGGAAACTCAGCTAAGGGATCAATTACAGCTTTTTATACAGTTCTTGTAGCAGGGGACGATATGAATGAGCCTGTCGCAGATGAGGTGAAATCTATCCTTGACGGCCACATCGTTTTGTCTAATGCGTTAGCTCAACAGTATCATTATCCTGCTGTCGACGTATTGGCTTCTATTAGTCGTTTGTTAACGGAAATAGCACCTCCAGATCAATTGAAAGCTGTTGGGAAGGCTCGTGAAGTTTTAGCAAACTATAAGAAAAATGAAATGTTAATTCGTATCGGGGAATATAAACGAGGCTCAGATCGAGATGCAGATTATGCTATCGATCACATTGATAAATTAAAGCGCTTTTTGCAACAAACGGTGGAAGATCGTTCAAGCTTTAAAGAAACACTGCAACAGCTTAAAGCCTTGTTTAAATAACCATGACAAACAAAATTCAATATCCCCTTCAACAGATTTTAGCTGTTAAAAAAGATAGAGTCGAAAAAGCTGAAAAGGTTGTAGAAGAAAAAAAAAGAGCTTTAGAGGTCGAACAAGAAAAACTTAAGCGTGTGACAGCAGAGAGAGATGAAATTTTTCGACATAAGCAGGATAAATTAATACAAATCCGGGAAGCTTTTGATAAGGGAACGACAAGCGATAAAATTCTACAAATGAAGGCATATGTCAAAATTGTGGAAGGTAAGCTTCAACAAGCTGAGCAAAAAGTTGCACAGCAAACACAACAGGTTAAGCAAGCAGAGCAGGCGTTAGCAGCTGCTAAAGAAGATTTGCGAGCAAGACGCATGGAAGAAGAAAAGATTCGAATTCATAAAGAAGAATGGGAAAAAGAAGCTCTCAAAGAACTGGAGCAACAGGAAAACAAAGAGTATGACGAAATTGGTCAACTCATCCATGAGTCGCAAAAACGTAAAAAAAACAACTAGGTATATCTATGAGTAGTATTCCCCCTAATTTTCAGTCTAACCCTTCCCCTTCTCCTTCTTCTGATAACAACCAACCGTCCCCTCCAGCTAACAATTCAGGGAACAAAGAATTTACGCTTAGTAAAAAAACGCAACAACAACAGGCACAACCGCAAAAATTACAGCAACTTCAAAAAAAGCCTGTGGAAAAAAAATTAGCAGAAAAAAAGAAGGATGCGCCTACTGCTCAACAAAATTTAGACGCTCAGCAAGAGTTAAAACAAGCGCAGACCTCAGATCAGGATAAAGCTCAAATAGAAAAAATGGATTCAACTCAGAAAGTTGCTGATGTCAAAGTTTTGCACAGTATTATTTTAAAAAATGTCGATTCTATAAGAGTAGGAAAGGATGTTGTTCAGGTCGACTTGAAGACCAATGCCGATGTTCCCAAGGTTTTTCAAGGCTCGCAGTTAACATTAAGTAAAACTGATGCGGGTTTGGTCATTAAAATTGACGGTGTAAGTAATGTGAGTGAGGCACAAAAGCTTTTAACCTCTAATCCTGAAGCCATGCAAGTTTTAGCTAATCAACTTGCAGCAAAGGGGTTTGGTCAAGCGCAATTTCAAGTGGGCAACGTTACAGTAGCTCTGCCCTCTCCAATTAAAGCCACCGTAGAAGTCGCTTCTTCCGGCCAACAATCTTTTGAGCGAGAAGGTGGAGGACAACAAGGTGGTGGCGGTGGTCAGCAACAGCAAGATGAGCAAAAACGGCATCGCTAGACGGAATCAGATTTTGTACTCGTTACTTAATTTTTCCTCTCTTGCTACAATCTATAGCTAAACCTTATAGTCGCAAAAAAGGATCCATGTGACAACGGCCGTGCTTTCCAGTTGGTTAAAAAAAATAGATAGTGTCTTGCTAGAATTGAATGAAAGGCCTCAATTTGGTCTTCCTCAGCCCTTCCCTTTAGAATCTTTACAAAGTGCTTTAGCAAGTGCCTTTAATAAACCAAAGCTAGAGTTGACAGTCCAGCAAAAAGGATGGGTGGAGCCTTCCGAGCTTTGGCAGGGATTAGGAGAAAATTTAAGACCCCTCACTATTTATCTAAGTCCTCTTGAGCATCCTGTTTTTTTTGTAATGAGTGAGCAAGACCTCAACAGCCTTACAGCAGATTTATTGACAGTAGAGCCTGCGGGAGCTCCTTTTTATGATAGCGCACTTGTAGAGGGATTTTATCAATATTTTACACTGGTTGTAATGCAAAATATTGAGGTGCTTGGTTTTGGAAAGCCTCTTTCTCCTCGCTTAGCAGAGCCTCCTCAAGACTTGAAACAACAGCTAGAATCTACATCTTGTTTCGCCTTGGATATTGCCTGCGATACGGGCTCACGTCGTGTTTGGGGACGTCTTTTAATTTCAAAAGCTTTTCGTCAGGTGTGGAAACAGCAGTTTAAAGACATGCCGTTGTCTATTCTAGACCCTACAGTTTCTCAGCTTCCCCTGAATGTAAGTATCCAAATAGCCGAAAGTGAAATTTTATTGGATGAATGGCAGCGTATAGAATCTGGTGATGTCATTATTTTAGATCGATGTTCCTATGATCTCAAGGCTAAGCAAGGAACTGCAATGATCATGTTAGAGCAGCAAGCTCTGTTTCGAGGTAAATTTAAAGAGGGGGGGCTACAATTGTTGGAATTCCCTCGTGAAGAGCTAGGAGTAAACATGGAACTGGATCAGGAAAAATCAGAAGAACATACTGAGCAATCAGAATTAAATATTGGTAGAGTTCCTGTGACACTAACTGTAGAAGTGGCTCGTCTTAAGATGACAGTTGAAGAGATCTCTAATCTTTCAGTTGGCAGTATTCTTCAGCTGCCAGTTGCTGTAGAAGATGGTATAACATTATTAATTAACGGACAAAAAATTGGGCGTGGCGAACTCATATCAGTAGGAGAGGCATTAGGTGTCCGTATCATCTCAATCTGAAGTTATGATTCCAGCTCAAATTGGTGAATACCGTGTTGATTGTCTTTTGAATAAAGGAGGCAGCAGCGAGGTTTATTTAGGTTTTAATCCTAAGACAAAAGAACCTGTGGCAATTAAGGTTTTATCGCAAAAGCAATTAGCAAATGTGGAAGCTGCTAAGAGATTTTTGTATGAAGCAGAATTACTGCAAACCGCCAATCATCCCAATATTATCAAAATTTTTAATCAAGGAAGATGGGAAGGTGGCTTTTATATTGCCATGGAATTTGTTCAGGGGATTTGTCTTCGAGAAATGATCTTGCAACAAGCGACATCTTTAAGAAGATCGATTGAAATTGCATTACAAGTTGCACATGCTGTCACGCATCTTCATGTTTTGGGAATTGTGCATCGAGATTTAAAACCTGAAAACATTATGTTGACCGCGCAAGGCGGTGTCAAACTGATTGACTTCGGAACTGCGAAATTTTTCACAGCTTCTGAAGGTAAGCAAGGTGTACTAGGTACTCCTTCTTATATGAGCCCTGAACAACGTAAAAATCCAGCAAATGCCGGTTTTCCCTCGGATATTTTTTCGCTGGGGGTGATCTTATATGAACTTATCTTGGGTCGCTTATGTTACGGCAGCATTCAGCTTTCTTTGATCCCAAAAGGATTGCAAAGCATTTTAGCGGGGATGCTGCAGCCTGATCCAAAACAACGCACTGAAGATATTGTAGATGTAGTACAGGCTCTTTCCCTTTATCTTGGCTCAGGTGCTTTAGAAAAAGACATGAGAGGGAGTGATTATATCGGAGAGCTTAATGAAGATCTTAAAGAATCTTCGTCTTTGCTTTTGCCCAAACAGCTTCCTAAATGGCCTTCTATTTCACTAGGATTTGTTTCTAACTGTAATTTAGCTTTGTCTGCTGTTTATTATGATTTTTTTGAGACTTCCAACGGTGGATATAGCATTGTCATGGGGGAATCTTTAGCTACAGGCGTCAAGGGATTATTAGAAATATCCATGTTAAGAGGTATGGTACGCGCGTTATTCTTAAAAGAGCAAAATCCTAGCAGTTTAGTCGCTAACCTCAATGATTTACTGGTCAATCTTGATGCAGATCAGGCTTTTTCTTTTGCATTGCTATCTCTGCGTCCGGCAGAACAACGATTTTCTTTTATTTCCTGTGGATATAACGCTTTATGGCAAATTCCAGCTGGATCTACAACACCTAGACGTATTTCTTCTAACCATGTGGCGATAGGCATTCAAAGCGGTCTAAATTTTTTAGAAGTAGATTCAAATTGGGCTATTGGAGATGCATTAGTGTTGCATACGTTTCAAGCAGGAACGGCTAAACACATTAGCGAAGTAGAAAAAGACGAACAGGGATTTCTTGCAGCCTTGAAACAAAATTTACACCTAGCCCCTCAAAAGCAGGTAGACGCTATTTTTAGGGTTATTACTCAAAAAGAAGATAAATACTTATTGCAAAAGTTGGTGACTTTAATTTCTATGACAAGGACATTGTAAAAAAGAGGGAGCAAGCTTGTTGTACTATAAATTATTAAAATGGCGAGTTGACTACTATTTTCCTGGTCTCAATAAGTTTTAGAGAGATATAATGAAAGGGATGAGGTTGTTGTTATATCTATCTGTGCTGTCGCTCACAGGGATAGCTATCGGGGCTAATCCTGAGGAGACTGTTTTGCCAGATTTGGAGCAATCTCAAACAACAGATCTCTTATCTCAGCGTTGCTATACAAATCCTCCGGGCGAGAAAGAATCTTATTATTTTGATGTTCCATCGGGGGGATCTAAGCAGTATTATTTTGATGTCCCAGGAGGATTTCAGCCCGCAACATTTGTTGATCTTTTCCAAAATACTGACGCAGCTCCCGATGTATCAACAACAACAAATGCAACAGTTTCGGCAACCCTTCCTAAAGCTCAAAATCCTTCTGCATCCGGCACTTCTTCTGCTAATATCATCATCGATGATGGCGAGCCCTCTAATCGGCACTCTGTGATCTATCCTACAGATCCCAATACTGTTAGAGGTCGATATAAATTGCCCGAATGCGCGTCAGAGGGAGAAGGTTTTACAGTTAATTTTGAAAACATTGCTGTTGTAGAACTTTTACAGTTTATCTCTAGGATTTCTGGAATTAATTTTATTTTTGATGCTGCAGATCTGCAGTTTAATATTACTATAGTTTCTCAAGAAGCGACTTCTGTTTCAGAATTGACTTCAGCGTTAATGCAAATTCTGAAGATGCATAATTTAAGTGTTGCCGAGCAGGGCAATACAGTTTTGATCTATCGTCAGCAAAACCTTTCTCGTGTTTCTAAAATTATTACAGACCAGAATGTCAATGAAGCTTGTGATGCTGCTGTGATCACACGGGTATTTAGAATGTACAACGTGGATCCAAAAAGAATTGCTGAAATAGTTAAACCATTGCTTTCTGTGGATGCGATTGTTGAAGTGTCAGCTGAAACACGTCATTTAGTAGTTTCTGATATCACTTATAACGTAGATAAAATTGCACAGTTACTCAATGCTTTGGATATGCCTAATACTTTATATGAAGTAGGTGAATATCATGTACAGGGGTCCTATCCTGAAGCTCTTGTGGTGTATGCTAAGGAAATTTTAGCGCCTCTTTTAGTAGATAATCCTATGCAAATGATTGCTCAACCCTCATCGAGCAAGATCTTTGTTGTTTCTACGCCTTATTTGATTAACAAAGCTTTACAACTTTTGAGTTCTTTGGATACGGCAGATGTTACAGATGTTGCAGATTTGCCTCCTAGCTCCATGGCAAATAACTCTATGTATATGTACAAGCTGAAGTATCAACCTGGTAAGGATATTGCGACAGCTTTACAAACAATAGGAAGTAACCTGCAATATGCTGGGGTTACAAACCTTGAACTTGTCAACGCTGTTTATAGTGCGCAGTTTTTAGCAGTGAATAACTCAATTGTTGTGACAGGAACGCAAGGAGCTTTGGAAAAGGTTGTCAATTTACTTGATAATTTAGACCGTCCTCCTAAGCAAGTATATTTAGAAGTGCTGATCTTAGACACAACCCTGACCAATTCTCTTGATTTTGGTGTTCAATGGATTGGATTGGGAGATGAACAAGATAAATTAGCCTATGCTACAGGTCTTTTAAGTAACAACCCTGGCGGAGGTCCTGTTTTACAAGGGGGGACTTCAACCAACCCCGGAGCCCGTTATGTAGCAGCAAATGGCACACCTCCTCCCTTAGTTCCTAATCCGGGGCGAGATGTGGCTTTGCCCACCCCTTCTCTTTTGCAAGGTTATTCTTCTTTATCAAATGCTACGGAAGCTTTTGGTTTCGGTATCATTGGGAATATTTTGAGTCACAATGGCAAATCGTTTTTAACTTTGGGAGCATTAATCAGTGCTTTAGAAGAAGAGCAAACAAGCCGTTTGGTCCTTAATCCTCGTATTATGGTTCAGGATACTCAATCAGCAGACATTTTTGTGGGACAAAATATTCCTTACCAAACAACAAGCTCTATTATTCAACAAACAGGGTCTGTAACACAAAATATTCAATACGAAGATGTGGGAGTCCACTTACAAATTACGCCAACTATTGCGCCTAATAACATTGTTTCTTTGGACATCAATCAAACTATTGCTAGCGTTACCTCTACTTCTGGTACTTTGACCCCTACAACAGCTAAGACATTAACAACAACACGTGTTCATGTTCCTGATGGATGCTTTCTTGTTATGAGCGGTCATATTAATGATGAAGTTGTCTGCACACGTTCGGGTGTACCTTGTTTAGGAACCTTGCCTTTAATCGGACCCACCTTTAGCCGAAATGTGGATCAAAGACAAAAACGTAACTTAATTATGTTCATCAGACCTAAAGTTCTGACTAATATTGACGAGTCCTTAGAATTGACTAATCAAGAAGGTTATGACTCAAACTGGGAAATGGATCCAAATTCAATGATTCAATGCGGTCCAAAACAAGCTCCTGAGTGTGAAACATACCCTGCTCCTAGATGCTCTCCAAATTGATAGGAAACACATTGTGAAAAGATCGGGGATTTTATTTCGAAGTCTTACGCTTTTAGTAAGCGTGCTCTATTTAGCTAGTTGTACGCGTGTGCCTTCTAAATTGGAGCCTATTGTAAAAGCACCTAAGCACCCTAAAGAAATCATGCGAGAAAAACGCTGTGAGCTTCCTGTGCCAAAGGGATTTTCTGTAAGCCCTTTTGAACCTATGAAGGAAGAAGAAAAACAAACGGACTGGGGTAAAGAATATTTTTTAGGTTTAGCCTTTGCCGCCGACTTTGATTTGTATCGAGCTATCACAGAATTTAAGAAAGCTTTGTTTTTTAATCCTCCAGAAGAACGAGCTTTAGAAATCGAATATGCCATTGTACTGTCTTATTTTTTAGGTAGAAAATATACGGAAGTAGCTTATATCGCAGAAACAACTCATCTTGGTAAAGTCAGCAACTATTTTCCCGCTTTTCATGATTTAGTCGTGATGTTGTATGAAAGTTACTGGCAGCTTGGTCTCTATGACCATGCTAATAATTTGCTAACCATGCTGGATGAATGTGATGCGGAAAAGCTATTGTTTCTGTCTGCTGTTTTAGATGCAGATTTTGAAGGGCTCACAGCCTATTCCGAAGATAAGCCCTATTTGCGTAATATGATCGAAGGGTATGAAAAGCATGCTAAATCTATCAAAACAGCGCAATGTCTCAATGCTGTTTTACCCGGGGCTGGTTATTGGTATATAGGACAAAAACAAACGGCTGTTACAGCACTACTTGTCAATTCTTTATTTATTGGAGCTGCAAGTTATTTTTTTGTTGATGGCAATATCCCCGCCGGGGTCATCACGCTTAGTCTGGAAAGTGGTTGGTATTTCGGCGGAATCTATGGAGCCGGGTTGGCCACTCGTACATATAATGAAAAAATTTATCAGCATTATGCTGAACAAATAGGTCAAAAAGAGCAGTATTATCCTCTTATGATGCTGAAATATACCTTTTAGTTTATAATGAACGGCTAGCATCATAATTGAGACGGATATATGTTAGACATTCTTTTATTTTTATCTGGTTGTATAGTCATTTTAGTTGGTTTGTACCTTACAATTAAAACTGGCTTTGTGCAATTTCGATGCTTGCCCAATTTAATAAAACTTTTTCTTGTCAAAGAAGGCAAAGAAGGTGAAGGAACAATCAGTTCCAGACGCGCTCTCTTGACAGCGATGTCTACAACGATAGGGATTTCTACTATTGTTGCTCCCGCTATTGCGATTCGTTTAGGGGGTCCTGGAGCTGTTTTTGGATTTATTATAGCCACCGTATTGGGTGCCGCAACAAGTTATGCTGAAGTGACCTTTGCTCTGCAATATCGCAAACAAAAAAATGGTAAGGTAGCTGGCGGTCCTATGCAATATTTGCATGACGTCTTTTCTCCTTGGCTTGCAAAATGGTATGCCCTGTTCTGTGGTATCTTAATGCTTGTATGGTCCTCCGCTCAAGCTAACCAAGTTGCAGAATTATTCCATTCTTCCCTGATGGGTGAATATGCTGTTCCTAAATGGATCACAGGAGTCTTGTTAGCGATCAGTGTGTGTATCATGCTAGTGGGAGGGATTAAGTGGATCGCTTCATTGTCTGTGAGGCTTGTTCCTATGATGTTTTGTGTTTATGTAGGGACTTCTCTTTGGATTATCTGCTTAAACTTGGATAAACTGCCTTCTATCTTCTCTTTAATTATGCATAGTTGTTGGCAACCCCAGGCTTTGGGAGGAGGTATGGTTGTTGGAGGACTTCTATCTACCTTACGTTGGGGAGCCCTAAAAGCTCTGCAAGGAAATGAAGCAGGAGTGGGCACTCAAACATTCCCTCATTCTACAGCAGAAACGCGCTCTCCTCGAGATCAAGGGATCTTAGCTATGGCATCCACATATGGCGCCGGATTTGTACTGTTAATTTCAAGTTTAACAACACTCATTTCTGGGACATGGATGAATCCTCAATACTCACTTGGTATCGATATGGTGGTCGGCACCTATAATCAATATTTCTCTTATATTGGGGGAATTATTGTAGCAGTCAGCGCCCTTCTCTTTGCTTTCGGAACGGTTTTGGGAAACAGCTATAACGGCAGTCAATGTTTCCTTTATCTAACGAAAGGGCAGTCCATTATCCTGTATTACCTCATGACATGCGTTATGATTGTAGTAGGGTCTATAGGCAGTGTTCAGACGGTATGGTCCTATATCGATATTGTGTTAGTCTTAGTACTGGTTCCGCATGTCTTAGCTGTCTTTTGGATGTCTCGTAAAGAAAAAGAAGTTCTTCTTCAAACGCAAAGCATAGCTTGATTGAACTTCTAAATCATAAGAGAAAGTTTACTTGCAATCCCATGCAAATACTCAGCTCGTTTTTTAGGGAGCTGGGGGATAGCTACAGGACTATCTAATAAATGCATAAGATGAGCTCGTCTACAATTAAAGAGAACCTGAGTCAGATTGATAGGGTCAGCTACTTTAACCCAACCTAAATCAGCACCTAGTTTGACAAGAGAAAGCGCATTAAGAGCTTCAATAGCTTCCAATTGATAAGAATGGGTTAGCAAACCAAAAGAACGAGCTACTTTATTCTTAAGAGTTTCATTGCTGTTTTCTAGGAGTTTTTTACGTAAATTGACTTCTGCAACTACAGCTTTTGTAGCCCACATACGCATAGTTGTAAGAAGATATTCTTCGTTGAGGCCTAAGGTGCAGCGATTACGAGCAACTAAGATATCTCCGATCATTTCATTAGAGTGCCCCTGCAAACCACACGCAATCACTTCATCTTCTTGTTCTTGGTCTAGTAATTCAGTAAGTTCACCCGAATGGATAATAGCAGGAATATGTAAGAATAATGTGACAACTAAGCCTGTACCTGCAAAGCGAGGATTAGCAGTTAAAAAACCAAAGCGAGAATTAAAAGCATAATCGAGTCGTTTGCCCAAAAACCCCTCGATTTTTGCTAAGTGGTTCCAGCTTTTTTCAACTTCTTGTTTTGTGTCAACGAACATGAGTTGAAGATGATCTTCCACATTCAAAACTAGACAGGTCTTAGAAGTTTTATCAACTATAAAACCTTCCCCACCATGTGCTTGATGAAAACCGTCATAGGCTAAAAAGTGCTCTAAAAGAAATTCTTTTTCTAAAAAATCAAGTTCCCCAGAGCGATATAAAATAGGATCTTCTAGTTGAGGACATTGACGTAAGCTTTCAAAAAGCAAAGCAAGACACTGATCTTGTTTTTGTTTATCTAGCTTAGCAGGAAATGAGAACTTGGAAATATTGCGATGAATATTAATAACAGACGCCAACCATACTTGATGCTCATGAGTTTCCCAAACATCTTTAAGTGAATATAGAGGATGTATTTCTCGTTTTTCTTTGCTCATCTGTATGTCAGCGTTTCTTATCTATAGGAAATGCCGCTCCCAAGGGTTTTTTTGTTTATTTTCTTGTAGATCTTCTGCAAAACTGTTTTAAGATGATGCTTCTCCAGAATGCTTAAGTTTTTCAATCTGATCTCGCAATAACGCAGCTTGCTCGTAATCTTCTCGAATTAATGTTTCGTCCAGGGCCTCATTTAATGCGATTAAACGTAAAGTAGGACTAATTTCGCTAACTTCTCCTGGAGAGCGACCCAGATGCAAAGGCTGAGTATGGTAATTTGTGGTTAAGTGACGAGAAATACGGCGTTCTTTAGCAAGTTCGTCAATAATAATCTCAGGAAACACTTCATAACATTCTTTACACCCTAATAAATGTCCCATGCGAATGGCTTCTAAAGATGTGTTACAATGTGCGCAAGCCATACTCGCTTCGATAGTAGGTCCTTTACAAGATCCTCCTTTTGCAGCCGTCCCATAAAGACGTTTTTCTAAATGAGGACAGTCTGCACACATCACAGTGCGAGTAATTTTATCTCCTACGATCTCTGTGTAGTGCACAGCAACAGACTTTCTACATTCATTACAATCAAGAGGTCTCTCTGCCATATTATTCTCAGATAAAGTTTACTAAAGACCTTCACGTACAGACTAAACAAGAGCCTAGGGTCCATGCCGGAGCGTATCGATTTATTGTTTTTTTTTGAAGCAATAGAATCATTCCATTCAAGGATTCAATAGGACTGGGTTCTTATAGCTTGACTACGAGGCGATTAATTTTTTAAAAAGCCAAAGTTTCTTCTCGGGCCATCTTATCAACAGCAAGAATATCATCTAGAGAATTCAGAGCCCTTGTAGGGTGAGCAGACATGAGCGTTTCCAAAGTACGTGCAATGTTGTTCCAGGGAATTTTTTTGTTTAAAAACTGATGGACAAGCACTTCATTGGCAGCGTTCATATAACAAGGTAGGCTCCCACCTTGTCGAATGGCTTCGTAGGCTAAGTTTAGACATCTGAATTTCTGTCGGTCAGGCAACGAAAATTGTAAAGTACCATGTTTTAAGAAATCAAAAGGGGCAAGGCTACCTGGAAGTCGGTCTGGATAAGTCAATGCATATTGAATAGGTACAAGCATGTCAGGATCACATAAATGAGCAAGAATAGAATTATCTACAAATTCTACCATTCCATGAATGATTTGCTGAGGATGGACAATCACCTCAATATTTTCTAAAGGCATGCCAAATAACCAATGGGCCTCAATCATCTCGAGCCCTTTGTTCATGAGTGTCGAGGAGTCAATAGTAACTTTTGGACCCATACGATAATTAGGATGGTTGAGAGCCTGCTCAACACTCACTGTTGCTAGTTGTTCTTCTGTATAGTTTCGGAATGGGCCACCAGAAGCAGTGATTAAAAGACGATGAACAGCCTTTGTAGGTTCCTGCTTAAGACACTGGAAAATAGCTGTAAGTTCACTGTCAATGGGGATAAATTCAATGCCATGTTTTTTTACCAAAGACATCACAAGCTCACCGCCTGCAACAAGCACTTCTTTGTTCGCAAACCCAATGTCTTTCTTTGCTTGAATAGCAGCCAAAGTAGGAGCTAAGCCCACAGCGCCACTCATAGCAGAGACAACAAAATTTGCTTCTTGGTAAGTGGCAACAGCTTCCAATCCTTCCAAACCACTTAATACAGGGATATGAGGGAGTTTTTTTTGTAAAAGAAGGGCCTGATCAGCATCATAAACAGCAATAAGCTGAGGATGAAATTCTTTGGCTTGCTGTTCAAGTAAATCAATGTTTGACTTTGCTGCTAAGGCAAAGATCTGCAGAGCGTCTTCACCTAAGTACCTAGCTACAGCTAAGCAATTTTTGCCAATAGAACCCGTGCTGCCTAAGATAGCTAATTTTTTCATAAGAATTTTCAAAAAAGAAACTGGATTCTAGCAAATCCTTGAGATTTTCTTCAAAGACAGGTCGAAAAAACAGCTTATTTTAACAAGCAATCCACAATCACCGGAAAATGATCAGAGGGGAAATGACCATCTACTTTAGCAGGGTCAATCCCATGAGCAATGACTGTAACATTGGGGGAGACAAAAATATGATCTAAAATGACACCGGGAGTTCCTTGTGAGCAAAAAGGTTTTTTGGTTTCTGCACAGAAATTTGTGGAATCAATAGGGCCAAAATGACCAAACACAGCTAGTTTCAAACTGTCTGTCACGCCACCCTGTTCAAGAATCCTAACAATTAGATCGCCGTCATAAAAAGGTAAATCTAACTGCTGTCTGAAAGGGAAGGTATTAAAATCGCCTGTGATAAACACAGGACAATTAAAACGGTTTTTAATAAGAAAATCTCGCAGGCGACAGGCTTGATCATAGCGACGCTCTACTGTTGAAAAAGAAAGATGAGTGTTGATCACAAGAAAGGGCTTGTCAGATTTACGATCTTTAAAAAGACAGCACGTAAAAGTGTTTTTTTTGCCAAAAGGATCATTGCTTACAACGTCTGGTGTATCAGAATAATAATAGGTACGACTCTCGATAAGAGTGAAACGATCCTTAAGATAAAAAATGGCAGGGATATCTCCTTGTTTATCGCCATCTTTGACTCCCAGACCATAGTAAGCATAATCGTGACCAATACCTTTTAAAATATCTTCAAGTTGGTCTGCTTGCAGTTCTTGAGTGCCAAGAATATCAGGATGTGCCCAAGTTACATATTCCATCACACGATTTTTACGGTGCTCCCAACGATCGATAACATCAAGATGAGCTTCGTCATAATTCAATAACATGTTGAAAGACATCACACGCAATTTACGGCTAATAAGAGAAGAGATCTCTACCATGTCTGTAGATTGACTGGAATTGATTTTTTTATCCAAATCTGTGATGGCAAGTTGATCTATCGCTCCGATAATGGAATTACCAACAGACCCGACCAGTGATATCGAATTTAGGCAAAGATAAGCAAATAACAGAATACGTCTCATATTTCCTCCGCAATCTGAAATTAGCTTTTCTCAAAGATTTTCTGCCAAAGAATTCCAAAAGTGATGTGCCAGTCATGAGTATTGTGTGTTCTAGAAGACAAGCTATACTTTAAATGCAAAGCATTAAGTTAAAGCAAGGGGTCTACTTGCGCTGGAAGAGCCTCTTAAGGCCATTCCCCCTCTTAGTCATTCTTACTACCCTTTGTCTAGGGAGTGGTTTCCCAGTTGATGCTTGCTTTGAGGTTATTTGTGCAGCTATTTCTGCACGACGAGCTTCATTAACTCTTTCTTCTTCTAAAACTTGATCAACAAGTTGTTTGGTAAGGGTGATTGGAATGCGACCAGCCTGACTCAGTTGTTTAATATCTTCTTCTAGTTGCTTTTCAAAGGAACTGAAAAGCATAAATATAGCTAATTCATGAGGCGAACATGTTGGCTCAGTATCTGCCGGGAAGTTAATTCTGCCAAGGAGTTCGAGTTTAAGCTTACGAATATGAGCCAACTGTTTCTTGGCTTCTTGCATGCGTCTGTGAAGGCTGTGCTCTTCTAGAATAGCCTTTTCTTTCTCTGCTAGTTCAGTCTTAAGGGGGGCTATTTGGTCGTCTTGCTCGTGGGTTAAGAGATCAGAGCCTGCTAAAATACCTCCGGCCATGCGACCGTCTAAAATATTGCGTATTTCTTGAGCTCGTTTAGAACTTTCAGATTCCACGGGCGTATCTGAGAGTTTAATAAGGCATTTGACAAGTATCTTTAAAGCCGATAACGGCTGTTGGTGTTTAGATGTCTGTTGATAAATATAATGTAGTGTATCGATCTTATCGATCAAAACATGAGGGGCCTCTTTTAATAGATATCGACTGAGTGTTGCAACAGTTCCTGTTTCGTCGGTGTTGCTTAAGAAAAGCTTATTATTAAAGCGACGATCAACAGCTGGATTTTTTAAGTGGATATCTCGCATGTATTCTAATTCGGTTGTCATGCCAATGACCAAATGGAATTTATCAGCAAATGTCTTAAATTGTTCTCCAAGAGCTGTTTCTTGACGAAAAAGTTCGTGAACCTCATCTAAGATTAAGATGCAATTTCCTCTGTCTCTTTCACGGACTTCTTGTGCGATGCGCTCAAGAATTTTGTTGCCGCTGCCAAAAGGTTCCACATGAGCTGCTAGGTCTGCAGCATTAAAATAAAAAACGACCTTCCCTTTAAGATGAGGATATTTTCCATCTTCGATAGCCTGAACAAAAGATTTTAATAATTCAGTTTTGCCTACTCCGCTTGGACCTACAACAAGAGGATGAGCAGATGTATCCGCTAACCTTGCGGCAAGTTCATCGAGCTTATCTTGTCGTCCTCCTGAGGTAGCCCCCAGTTTCCCTTCTCTTGCTTTTTGAGACCAGTTCTCCGCAGTAGGTAATCGGGTTGGCAGGGGACGTATTTTAGGCCAGAGAATGCTTAAAATAGAGATCCCTATCAAACTACCCCCGACAATGGCTGTACCATTGGCTGCACCTAACATAGGCAGCAAGGTAGATGTTAACAGAGTAAATAAGCTAACAATCATAATGATTTTTTGGAACTTGAAGCCGGAGTCAAATTTGCTTTCAGGTGGATCAAAGAATTCAGCAATTCCAAATGCTATAAAGAAGCTATCTATCGTCTCAATAAAAATATCCCACGCTTTTAATAGTCTAGAATGAGCGGAAGGAGAAGAGGTCCTAGAAACTTCTAAGAATAGGCGTGCTCGCTCGATAGCTTCTTGGGTACGAGCTTGGACGTCTCCCGCTTGAGGGAAAGTTTCGTCAAAAATTTCTTTTAGTTTGTCGTAAGGGATATCATCAGCTAGTTGTTCTAAGGCTTTAACAGGATCTTTCTGTTGGCTAATCTCCATTAATAAAGCGGAGAGATCTTGTTTTGTAATATTTTGAAGGGCTTCTTTGCGTGCTTGTTTGAGGTGTGCTAAATGCCCTGTTCCTAATGCAATGGCGGTGACGGCAGCACCTGATCCTCCCCCAATGAGCCCCCACTGAGTTGCTGTGGATAAACCTTGTAAAACCCTGAAATAAGCAAGTAGTCCCAGAGTGGACGCAGCTATTGCAGCTAAGGCTAAAACCGTAATGACAGGTCGACTATCTAATGGCATAGATCGTCCACAGCCGAAGTATAAACCAGGAGAAGGATGAATATAGTTTGTTTTCATGTTTTATTTCCGTGTTTATTAAATTAATGTAATTAAGATACTTAATAATATTATATTAATTAAAAATAAAACAATCTTGTTGATTTTTATAAAACTTTAATAATTCGTGAATTTAAAATTTGAATTTTTTAAAACTAATACAAGTTATGGGAGTGTTTAAAAAAATAACTATCGCAACTAAAGACATAAAGAAAAGTCTGCGCGCGCAAAATAATTCAAAAAAAGAATAAGCAATTTAATCAATAAAAAATCTTTTCTTGGTTTTGAAAACAAGATTCTTTTTAATCTGATCCGGACGGATGCTCTCTGGATTTTTTATTAAGGCTATTCCCTGGTTTATGGTGAGGGTCTAAAGCATGTTCTCCGGTGGAGTCTGCTTTGGGTTGACTAGACATAAGGGCACAGTGACCAAAACTATCATCATGCAGTCGATCTAGAAGGTTTTTGAATGTAGTAGGAGCGGATGGTTCAGCGTCGACCACAAGAGCAGCGGCTCTGTCTAGCGCGTCCTTGGATTTTGTACGAGTATTGCTTGGGAGAGGGGCTCCGTCAAAATGGTCTACAGATTGTTTCTCAGCAGTAACTGTTTGTGGTGCTACAGATTGTGTAGGATTAGCAAAGACAATCGCAGCTTGACCAGGCATGTGTCTACCAAAACCGTCTTGATGCATCTGATCTAAAAGGCGTTGAAATATGGCTTGGGATGATGTCTCCTGACCCGCGGTAAGCGAAGAGGCTAAGGGAAGAGCTGCTTGATCTACACTCATTTGCATGTGAGCCTGTTCAATGACTCCCACTCGGTTCAATAGGGCCTGCGGTTCCGCACCTGTTAAAAAGGGGTTAACGGGAGGCTGTAATTCTGAAGAGAGAGGGTCAGACCAAGCTTCTGGAACAGGGGGATTGCCCTCAAATTGAGCGCGGAGAGAAAAGGAGAAACTACCATCAAAATTTGCCATAAATCCTTAAAAAATGTTGTTTTTGCGGAGGTTTATAAAATGTTAATAATAGAAAAGCTACAGGTTTTTTCGATCTTTGATCGATTTATGGGGAATGAGTATTAAAATGAAAGCATGGACGGATGCAGCGTGTTTAATTGCAGGCACAATTTCCATCATCCAAAACTTAATCCACCCCTGATAGGGGAGGAAGATGTTTGGGTCTTGATGGACTCGAACCATCGACCCCCTCATTAAAAGTGAGGTGCTCTAACCAACTGAGCTAAAGACCCATGCCTTATGTTAGGCAAGTATTTCTTGACCCCAAGGGGATTCGAACCCCTGTTATTGGAATGAAAATCCAGTGTCCTAGGCCAGGCTAGACGATGGGGCCGGGCAAGAAAGGTAAGATTCTAACTGAGCGACTCTTTTCGCGCAATCAGATGGTGAGGATTTCCTTCTCCTTTAATAGAGTTTCTTCATCCGCACGCTTACAAAACTTATCAGTAAGCTCCTGAATCTGTTTTTCTCCGCGTTTTAAAGCATCTTCCGGAATCGTTCCATCTGCTTTTTTCTTTTTTAAGGCTTCATTACCATCGCGACGTGCATTACGAATCACAACTTTAGTTTCTTCGCATTTACGTTTGGCAATTTTCACCATTTCTTGTCGCACAGATTGGTCCATTTCTGGAATTTTTACGCGGATAACATGACCGTCAACAACAGGTCTCACATTCAAGTTAGCAGCTTCAATACCTTTAGCTATTGCATGCAAATTGCTTTGGTCAAAAGGAGCTACAACAATTTGACGGGCTTCCGGCACAGTCACTGTAGCAATCTCGGGTAAACGCATTTGCGTCCCGTAGACCTCAACAGCCACTTTATCCAACATCGAGGCGTTTGCACGCCCTGTACGTAAGGTCTTTAACTCATCTTTGAGATGAGTTAAAGCTCCCTGCATTTTATGCTCAGTATCTTTGAGTGTATCCATCAGCTTCTTCCCTCACGGCTTTGTCTCAAGTGAACTATAGACTATTCGCCTACTTTCCAACGTAAGAAATAAGAGAGTTTTAAATTCTCACCCTTTGCTTTACCTGTATTTTGAACCAAATCACCAACACTTACTGAAGTGTCTTTGATGAAAGGTTGGTAAATCAAGCAAGCTTGTGCATAGAATGCTTTGAGTTTTCCTTCAACAATTTTATCGATAATCGCTGCCGGCTTATCTTTAACTTGTGCTCGAGCAATATCTTTTTCTCTTTCTAACACGTCATGAGGAATCTGATCAGTGTTTAGATATTCTGGTGATTCTGCCGCCACATGCATAGCAATGTCTTTAGCTAAATCCTGATAGCTCCCAGCACCTTCGATTTCTACCAAAGTAACCAATTTACCTCCAGAATGAGAGTAAACAGCTAAAGAAGCATTAGGTTTTTTTGCAATAAGCTTTAAACGCTTCACTTGGATGTTCTCTCCCAAGCTTTGGATAGTAATAGCTCTTACTTCATCAAGAGTAAGCTTTGGATCCTTAGAGCAAGATAATTTTAGCAGAGCTTCAACAGAAGCAGGTGCATGACGGCAAACTTCCTCTGCGATCATATGGGCAAACTGTTGAAATTTTTCGTTTTTAACAACAAAATCTGTCTCGGCATTTATTTCTACTAGAGATAGATATTGGTTGTTTTCAGCTATAGCAATGACACCTTCATTGGTTTCACGGCTTTCTTTTTTTACTGCAGAAGCGATGCCAGCTTTACGTAGGTTAGCAATAGCTAACTCAATATCACCTTTAGCTTCTGTCAAAGCTTCTTTACATTTTCCCATTCCAACCCCAGTGCGTTCACGGAGTTGTTTCAATAATTCTGCAGTCACTTCAGCCATTGGATTCTTTCTCCTCTCTCACCCCTGCTGGAATGGCAAAGGCCTCTTCTCCCTCAAGAGATAGATTTAATTGATTTTTTGTGTCGATAATTGCTTGTGTCAAAGTAGAGACGATAAGTTTAACGCTTTTTAAAGCATCATCATTACAAGGGATAACGTGTGTTACAAGATCAGGATCGCAATTTGTATCAACAAGAGCTAAAACAGGGATGCCTAATTTGCGAGCTTCACTCACAGCAATGTGCTCATGGCTAGGATCTACAACGATCAACAATCCAGGAAGCTTGCGCATAGAACGAACACCAGAAAGGTTTCTTTCGAGTTTTTGTTGCTCTTTCGACAAAAGAGAAAGTTCTTTTTTAGTCAAACCTTCTCCACCTGTTGCAACTTGATGTTCAACTTTTTCTAAAGTTTTAACAGAGTTGCGAATGGTGGACATGTTCGTAAGCATACCGCCTAACCAACGTTCGCAAACATAAAATTCGCCACAAGATTCAGCACAATCACGGATTACAAGCTTAGCTTGTTTCTTTGTGCCAACAAATAAAATGGATTTTCTCTGAGCAACAGTATCTCGAACAAAATCGACCCCTTTGCGCAGTTGTTCTAGAGTTTTAGCGAGGTCAATGATATCTAAACCGCCACGAGTATCAAAAATGAAACGCTCCATTTTTGGATTCCAACGACGTTTCTGGTGGCCAAAATGCACGCCAGCATCTAATAAATCTTTAATTGAAACTTCAATAGGTGAATCTTGTAAGTCCAAGCCTTGTCCCTTTATGGTTTGTTGACGCGGCATCCATTAAAAAATGGATTTCGGTCTTGGTTTATGGCAGTTCTCTAAAAGAGCTTTTAGGGATTCCTAGCCCACGCTCTTCTGCCTAAGAGCGACGGCGAGAGGATATCAAAGAGGGAAGATTAATACAAGAATCTTAATAAAAAGGAAGGCTGAGGGGGAAAGGTAAAAAAAGCGCCTGATCAGAATCGAACTGACACAAGTAGCTTGGAAGGCTACGGCTCTACCATTGAGCTACAGGCGCGCTAACTAAAAACTTTGAATAAATTCCTGTTTCCTAGCTCTAAGGCAGCTCCACAGGCTTTAAACCGATATTCCAACGGCTTTTTTTTGAAACTTGACTGTGTTGAACAATTGTTTCTATCCACTCACAAGAGATGATGCAATGAATGTGACATTTCCCTTGCCTAAAGGCGAATAGGGATTGATACCCACGCTATCACGTCCGAGAGAGATGGAAGAAAAATACAATAGCGTGGGATTAATTGCAATCGCCTTGTATCCCACCCATGAAGAAGTGGGTTTTACATCGCAAGGGATAAAAAGGGAGAATGTTTTTATGCAAAAGAAGATTATTTTAAATAAAATTTTGATAAAAGATGGTGGGAGCCTTATTTTTTCCAATAGCATACTGGTTAAAATTATGGCTGGAGAACGCTCGACTCATTTTGTTAGGATATTCGATCAGTGAGAAGAACTCCTGCTAAAACTATTCTGGAAAAATCAAAAAAGATCCTTTGGGGACTTTTACTGGTTTTCTTTGTGATTGTTGTTCGTGTGTGGTTTTTGGCTATAGTTTTGCACGAAAATAAGTTGCAAGAAGCACGACGTCCTCAAAAACGCAAAGTCGTTGAAAAAGCCGAAAGAGCTTCAATCTATGATCGCTTTGGCGAAGTTATGGCTACTAATACTGTCCAGTACAATGTGGGAATTTGCTACGGACAGATGAGACATATTCCTCGTTATATGACCAAAAGAGATGACAAGGGCAAAAAAATTCGCTGCTATCCCAGAAAAGACTATATTACGGCCTTAAGTCAGCTTTTGGAACAAGAACTAGGGCTTCATGCAGAACGTGTTGAGGACGAAATTTACGCTAAAGCAGCAATTTTAGGACAGGCTCCTTATATGCTCAAACTCGACATTTCGGAGGAAGCTTATTTTCGTCTCAATATGCTGGAAAAAGATTGGCCAGGCTTAATTACAGAACTATCAGCTAAACGTTGCTATCCTAAGCAATCCGTTGCGGCTGATATTGTAGGTTATCTAGGCCCCATCAGCCGTTCGCACTATGAAGCCATCTTACAAGAAATGAAAATTTTGAAAGAGGCTCTTGATGAAGATCCTGACCAGCAACAGCTTCGGGATAGATTAAGTGAATTAGAAAAACTAGCTTACACCATTAATGATTTAACAGGAAAAATTGGAGTAGAAGCAACCTGTGATGAACAATTACGGGGCAAAACAGGGAAAAGACTGTACCTAACAGATATTAAAGGTAATTATATTAGAGAGTTGGAGGGGTCTTATCCGCCTATTGCTGGACAATCTATTAAGTTGACCATCAGTTCGCAGTTGCAGGAATATGCAGAGCGTCTATTGGCGCAGTATAGTCAAGAGCCCCCTTCTCTTCAGGCCTCTTCTTTAGCCAAAAATAAATGTGTCCCAGAACAACGCCCTTGGATTAAGGAAGGCGCTATTGTTGTCTTAGACCCAAGATCGGGGGAAATCTTAGCTTTAGCTTCTCATCCTAGGTTCAATCCTTGTGATTTCATGGCCAGTACCAACATAGAGGAACAGCAACAAAAGCAATGGAGAGTGGGTCAGTGGTTAGAATCAGATGGTTATCTAGCCGCCGTATGGGATCGACAAGTTCCTTTAATTAGAGAAAAATTCGATATTTTTAAAGGTGAGTTCTACGAAGAAGAAAACTATCTAGATTGGTCTCTTTATTTAAATATGATTTTGCCAGAACACTCTGCAGTCTTAAAAACGCTGAACAAGCACGCCTCTCTGCAAGATGCTATCCTTGTTCAGAATGCAATAAGTCATCTGCTCCAAATTTTCAATCCTCTTTCTGCTGCAAAAATTATTGACCTACTTTACGCAGACTCAGAAGAGGATTTGACAGGTACGCTTATTACCTTACAAGAAAAAGATCTTTTTCAGGACAAACTGTTAAATAACCCTGAAATAAAAAGCTGTACTGATTTTTTGATTCAATATTTCAAAGATTTGCATTCCAATCATGATAAATTATTGCTTGTGGATTTATATAGGCTGGTCATTGACCCTTCGTTTTTTTCTCAAGAAGTTTTTGATCGCTATGCTGCCCTTACATTGAATGAGTATCGCATTTTAACTACACAATTTACGTCTGTTCAGCAAGCTATTAAAGAAATCCTTAAGCCCTGGTTTCATGAGTATGCATTTAAACAATGGAGACAAGAAGAGTTTAAAAATTTTTTGGCCAAGCAACGTAAAGAAGAAAAAGCTGCCGGGAGAAAATATGCTAAACCGTATCTGGATTATTTAGACGAGGAAGAAGAAAGACAATTTAGAGAGTTTTGGGATCAAAATAAATTAGCTCTTGTCATGTTATTTTTGCAGGGAGGAGAGGTTCCTGGGAACTTGATCCCTTATGTCGAAAAAATCAAAAGTAAACAGGCAGAATTAGCTAAAATCAAAGAATGTGAAGCAGTATGGCAGTATGACTATCTAGCTTTGCAACAGAAGTTTATTGATTTAGATCCAGCGGTTTTACAGGGATTGCTAAAAACTTTCCGTCCTTTCGACCAATTAAGGCGTCCCCTTTATGGAATTTATCCTCAATTACGTCATGATCCTCAAACCAATGAACGTTTTGAGTGTCATCTTGCACAAGGATTTTATCCTCGTTACGGATACGGCTATCTACGGTCTCATGCCTTTAGACAAGCAGCAACAGTTGGATCATTATTTAAACTGATTCCTGGTTATGCAGCTTTATGTCAAGAATATCAATCACACAAGGCAGAATCTTTAAATCCGCTGACTATTGTAGATAGCAAACATCATATTGCAGGTAAAAAAGGAGGGTGGTACGTAGGCTTTTTCCCTGACGGCCGTCCTATTCCTCTTTACTATCATGGAGGAAGATTACCTCGTAGCGAACACTTTGGTGTAGGGAAAGTAGATCTTGCTAAAGCTTTAGAAGTATCAAGCAACCCTTATTTTGCTTTGCTAGCGGGGGAGGTTCTTGAGGACCCAGAGGATCTATGTCATGCAGCTCGCTTATTTGGATTTGGGGAGAAAACAGGAATCGATCTCATCGGTGAATATGGTGGGAATATTCCTCAAGACGTTAGTTATAATAAAACAGGCTTATATGCGATGGCCATAGGCCAGCATACGTTGTTGGCAACACCTTTACAAGCAGCTGTAATGTTAAGTGCGCTGGTGAATGGTGGAAAAGTTCTCAAACCAAAAATTCTTGCTACTGAACCCACGATTTGTCGTTGGCAGGTATTTTTACCTGAGGCTGTTAAAAGGCCGTTGCTTGAAGGTATGCGAGGTGTCATGTTAGGAGATAAAGGGACTGCTCGCTTTGCTTGTTCTAAATTTCCATCAGACTTAATCACCCAAACAATAGGTAAAACAAGCACAGCAGAAGTATTAGATAGCTTTGGATGCGATTCTTTGTCTAAACAGGTAAAAAACAAAGAAATTTGGTTTGGAGCTATTACGTTTGAACCCCAAGATGAGAGAAGATATATATATCCTGAGCTTGTTGTTATTGTGTATCTCAAACACGGTGAATTCGGTCGCCATGCTGTTCCTTATGCTTTGAAAATGGCTCAGAAATGGCGTCAGATTAAACAAACAGAACAAGTAGCCACTCGCAAATAAGATAAAAATTCTTGTATTAATCTTCAGTTAAGGACTAAGATGTATCGGTCTTTGATTTTAATTTTGGAAGTTAATCATATGGCCTCGACTCCTCTTATAAGAGCACAAGACACAGTTGATCCCAGCGCCATATCGCGCTGCGAAAAAAACACAGCCAGAGTTTTAATCGCTATTAGTATCACTAGTGCAGTACTGGCTGTTTTGTTCCGTCTTTTTTCAGGAGATTCCTCATCTGGAGGTTCCTTATCTAAGAGGCAAGATGAAGGCCCAAACTTGATAGTAGCTGTTGTGCTTTTCTCTGTTGTGTCAGGAGTTTCAGGAATAGCAGGAATCATCTACGGTTATTGGTTAGATCAACGGCCAGCTAATCTCAATTTGCAAGCATAAAAGTCTAATTCTCAAAAACAAAAAGTGTTTTGCTCTTGGATGGATATGCTGTCTCTTCTTTTTTAGAAAAAGAACTTATGAAGCCTTTTTCTAAAAAGTCACCGGTTTTTTAATGTCATGGCATCGATCTTGCGACAACGATCCAAAGAAAATAAGGAGCGTGAACGCATGGGGAATTCACCAGCAGCTAGAGAACCAAATCTTGCAAAAGAATGCTTTTGTCAGGGAGTGGGCAAATTTCTTGATGGAAAATACGAAGAAGCACAACAAGAGTTTCAAAAAGCTCTTGATTATGATCCTTCTCTACCTCTCGCCTACTGTTATTTAGGGATTATTTCTCTTGAGCTTGGTGATATAGAAATAGGGATGAGTTGGTGTGAGAAAGGCTTAGAAATAGACCCTCATAATGGTTATCTTCATTATTGTTTAGGGGCCGCTTTTGAAAGAAAGGGATTGCCTCATGAAGCTATTGAGCAATATCAAATTTATTTAACAGATCATCCTCGCGATGCAGAATGTCTTTTTTCTATGGGATGTGCCTATGATCAATTAGGTAATTGCGAACAAGCTATCAAATTCTATCGTCAAGCTTTGCATCTAGACCCCAATCATTATAAGGCCTCTTATAATCTTGCCTTGGTGTTTGGAGAACAAGGACATTGTGAAGATGCGATCAATTGCTTAGAAAAAACAATTGCAGTCAATCCAGAATATTGGAAGGGGTGGATTAAATTAGGGTTATTTCAATCCTTTGAGAAACGTTGGCAGGAAGCAGCCGTTGCTTATGAAAAAGCGATTGAGCTTAAGCCAGATATCTCAGATAGTCATTACAACCTAGGACTTTGTTACCTGACTGTTAACCAACCGCAAAAGGCGATGAAATCCTTTCAGCAGGCTTTGAAGCTAAATCCTGCAGATGCAGACTCTTCTTTTTATAAGGCAATTGCACATGTGGATTTAAAAGAGGATGAATCTGCTATTACAACATTACAGGCTACATTGGCTATCAATTTGGATCATGAAAAAAGTCACTATCTTCTCGGCAGACTCTATCATATGCAAGGAGAAGATCAAAAAGCAGAAGCGGAGCTTGCATTTTTAAAGCAAACAGGATCATCGTATTATGATTCTCTTGTGACATGTTGTAGTCAGAAAAAGAGCAAAAAGACTAAAAAGGCCCGATGATTTCTTCTTTACTGCTGTATTTTACAATTTCACATCTCTTTTCTTTTGTCTGCTCGATTTTGGAGGCTGTGCTGTTATCAAGCACCTCCGCTTACATTGAGGTCTTAAAGAAAAAAGGCGGAAACAAGGGGATTATTTTAGAAACTCTAAAACAGAATGTTGATCGCCCTTTAGCAGCTATTTTAACTATTAATACATGCTCTCATACATTTGGTGCTGTAGGAGTGGGAGCTAATGTCCTGGCGTTATTTGGAGATAAATATGTGGCTCTTGGATCCATTATTTTGACCCTGACCATGCTTTATTGGACTGAAATGCTGCCTAAGACACTGGGTGCTTTATATTGGAAAGAAATGGTGGGATGGTGCGTGCATCCTATTCGAGTCATGATTTGGCTGACATATCCTTTTGTCGTATCGTTTACCTTTTTTGCTAAAATGTTGGCTAAAGGGAAAAAAATTGATGCGATTACAGAAGAGGATATACGAGGAGCTCTTGCTTCAGGAGCAAAATTTGGCATCATTGCTCAGGCAGAGCAAGAAATGGTTGAAAACATTTTTCGTTTAGCTGATCGCACTATTGGCGTTATTATGATCCCTAGAGTCGATCTCAATTGGGTCAATTTAGCAGATGGATTGGAAAAAAATCGTCTTCTGATACTTCAGGGAGACACAGATCGTTATTTGCTGTGTGAAGGAGATGTTGATAAGGTTGTTGGCGTGCTTGAAACAAAAGATTTACTCAAGGCGGTTTGGGATGCGCAACATGTAGATCTAGCTAAAATTGCTAAACCTCCCCACTTTGTGCATGAACATCAGCAAGTTTTTGAATTAATGGAATTATTTGAAAACACAGACTGTAAGATGGCTCTTGTTACGGATGAATATGGTGTTGTCAAAGGCGTTGTCTCCATGGACGAAGTGATAGATGCGATTATTAAAGATATTGATGAACAGGGGACATCACACTACCATCAAGTGAATGCAAGGACATGGCTCTTGGATGGAAAAATGCCCATAGATGAATTTAAGGAAATTTTTAATTTTGAAGCTCTTCCCCAAGAAGAGAGAGCTCATTACCGTACCTTAGGAGGATTGTGCATGACATTGCTAGGAGCAGTTCCTAAGCAAGGGGATGTAGTCATGCTGGATCCTTATCGTTTGGAGATTATTCGTGTTTATCGTAGACGTGTAGAAAAGATTTTATTGACACGCCGCCTAATTTGACGGGAAAGGTTTTTTGCTGTATCATTGTAGCCCATATGGATACAGAGCAGCTGATAGAGCAAGAGTATCGGTATGGCTTTGTTACGGATGTAGAAAGTGAAAAGCTCCCTAAAGGTCTTAATGAAGAGACGATTCGCCTCATTTCCGCTAAAAAGCAAGAACCTGATTTTCTCTTAGATTTTCGCTTGCAGGCTTACCATCAGTGGTTAGCTTCCACAGCCCCTAGATGGCCTAATCTTCACTACCCTGATATTGACTATCAGGCGATGACCTATTACTCAGCCCCTAAAAAAAAGCCAAAATTAGGTTCTCTAGATGAGGTTGATCCTGAAGTATTAGCAACATTTCAAAAGTTAGGCATCCCTTTAGATGAACAAAAACGCCTTACTAATGTTGCCGTGGACATGGTTTTTGACTCAGTTTCTATCGGAACAACTTTTCGCCATAAACTTGAGGAAGCTGGTGTTGTTTTATGTTCGATTTCAGAAGCTGTTCATCGGTACCCAGATTTAATTCGCCGTTACTTAGGTACTGTTGTTCCTATTGGCGATAATTATTTTGCGACACTTAATTCCGCTGTGTTTACGGATGGGTCTTTCGTATACGTTCCCAAAGGTGTTAAGTGCCCCCTTGAGCTTTCCACATATTTCCGTATTAATGATCAAGAAACAGGGCAATTTGAGCGAACATTGATCATTGCTGAGCAAGATTCATCTGTAAGTTATTTAGAAGGCTGTACAGCTCCTGCTTTTTCTACAAATCAACTGCATGCAGCTGTTGTGGAATTAATTGCTTTAGACGGAGCTCAGATTAAGTATTCTACAGTCCAAAATTGGTATGCGGGGGATCGCAAGACTGGAGAAGGTGGGGTGTTCAATTTTGTAACAAAACGAGGGCGTTGTGCAAACCGTGCAAAAATTTCGTGGACGCAGGTAGAAGTAGGCGCTGCCATTACATGGAAATATCCCAGTTGTATCTTGCAAGGGGATGATTCTGTAGGAGAATTTTATTCTGTAGCTTTGACTAATGGTAAGATGCAGGCAGATACTGGTACAAAAATGATCCATATAGGGAAAAGAACACGCTCCACAATTGTTTCTAAAGGTATTTCAGCAGACCAATCTCATAATAGTTATCGAGGCTTGGTGCATATGAGCTCTAGAGCTGAGGGGGCTCGTAACTATACACAGTGCGATTCTATGCTTGTGGGCAACCAGTGTTCTGCTAATACATTCCCTTATATTGAAGTTACTGGTAGTCAATCAGAAGTAGAACATGAGGCTTCTACCTGTAAAATGAATGAAGAGCAGTTATTTTATCTGCAATCCAGGGGATTTTCTCGGGAAGATGCGATTAGTTTTGTTGTAAACGGGTTTTGTCAAAAAGTTATTCAAGAATTGCCTTTAGAATTTGCTGAGGAAGCAAAAAAATTGTTGGCTATGAAATTAGAACGTTCAGTGGGGTAGTCTTTATGTTAAAAATTCGTAATCTCCATGCTTCCGTTGAGGGTACGCCTATTTTGAAAGGCGTAAATCTAACTGTTGAACCGGGTACGATCCACGCTGTGATGGGACCTAATGGAGCTGGAAAATCTACTCTGGCTAAAGTTTTAGCTGGACATCCTGCTTATGAAGTAACAGAAGGAGAGATTCTCTTTAAGGAACAAAATATCGTTGAACTTGAGCCAGAAGAGCGCGCTGCTCTAGGTCTTTTTATGAGTTTTCAATATCCTCCAGAAATCGCAGGAGTATCCACACGTAACTTTCTATTTCATGCTTTGAATGCTTTACGCTCTCAAAAAGGTTTAGAAAGTTTGGATGAGCTTGCTTTTGATGAGTTGTTATTACAGAAAATGGCCTTTGTGCAGATGCGCACAGAGCTAGGACAGCGTAACCTCAACGAAGGATTTTCTGGGGGGGAGAAAAAACGCTGTGAAATTTTACAAATGGCTATGTTGGAACCCTCCTTAGCCATTTTGGATGAGACTGATTCCGGATTAGACATTGATGCCTTGCGTATTGTGGCAGAAGGTGTCACTCGACTCATGCAAAAAGACCGCTCTTTGCTTATTATTACTCACTATCAGCGTCTTTTAGATTATATTCGTCCCGACTATGTCCATATTTTTGCAGATGGTCGTTTTATACATTCTGGCGATGCCTCCTTAGCTTTAGAATTGGAGAAGAAAGGTTATGACCACTTTAGAAGCTCTTGAGCACACATTTTTAGAATGTATAGAGCCTCTGCGCGGCCACCATCCTTGGCAAGAGCGGGCTTGGGCCCGTTTTATACAGTTAGGTGGACTGCCTGCTAAAAATCTTGAAAGTTATCGTTATCTTTCTCTACGCAATTTTTATCAAAGTGCATCGGTTCAACTTCCTCTTGTCATGCCAGTTGTTCCCTCTTCAGTAAAAATCTTGCCCCTACGCGAAGCTTATACTTATTTTCACTCTTATTTAGATAAGCAAATAGCAACTTGGTTAGAATATGAGAAAGACCCTTTAGCCCTAATGAGTGGTGCATTAGAACAGCCCGGTCTATTTCTGTACGTTCCTCCTAACACCAAGGTTGAAAAACCTATTTTTATAAGCCAACCCTCTCATTTCTTTGTCTATGTTGCCAAGGGAGCCTCTTGTTCCTTGCGTCTATTAAGACAGCAGGATGAAGAAGCTCAAGGATGGATTTATCGTAAGTTAGATGCACATGTCGATGAAGATGCAAAACTTCATATCCAATTTGAACCACATCCTTCGGAAAGCCTTCATTTTGACGCTGTTAGAGCTTCTTTGAAACGCTCAGCTCAGTTTTATAGTCTTGCTTTACCAGCTCAATCCAAGCTTGCTCGCCAAGACTATCACGTTCGCTTGCTGGGAGAAGGGGCAGATGCAAAACTATATGGTCTTGTGCAATCTCATGATCATGAACAACAACACGTGCATGTTTTAATGGAGCACGCAGCAGCTCATACAACATCTTGGCAGCATTTTAAAGCTGTTTTAGATGACCATTCTCGCCATAGCTTTGAAGGTAAAATTTATATACATCCTCAAGCACAGAAAACAGATGCTTATCAGATGCACCAAACCTTGATTTTAAGCTCAAAAGCTGAATCAAAGAGTAAGCCCAATTTAGAAATTTTTGCCGATGATGTCAAAGCGTCTCATGGCGCAACATGTGGACAGTTAGATCAAGAAGCTTTGTTTTATCTTAAAGCACGAGGCCTGCATCAAGAACAAGCCAAAAAATTGCTGATCCAAGCATTTTGTGCAGAGGTGCTGCATGGATTGCTTACTTAAAAAACGTCTAGATTTCCCAGCTTTACAGCGTAAGGTGCATGGATATCCTCTGGTTTATTTAGACAGCGCTGCCACAGCACTTAAACCAAAATCTGTTATCGAAGCCGTTGCTAATTTTGATCGGCAATTAGGTACGACCGTGCATCGTGGAGTCTATACCACAGTGCAAGAAGCAACAACTCTCTATCAAGAAGCTCGAACCAAGGTGCAACAATTCTTAGGAGCCAAGCATTTTGAGGAAATTATCTTTACAAGAGGAACAACGTCCTCTCTCAATCTTCTGGCCCATAGTTTTATACCTGCATTTTGTAAGCCAGCAGATGTTATCTTGTTATCAGAAATTGAACATCATTCCAATTTGATCCCTTGGCAAATGGCAGCTCAAGCTTATGGTGTGCAGTTGCGTTTTATTCCTGTTAATGACCAGGGCGAATTAGAATTTGATGGGTTGATAGATGAAAAGGTTAAATTAGTATCTTTAGCCCATATTTCGAATGTGTTAGGAACGTTGCACCCAGTAGAGACCCTTATTCAGCAAGCACATGCTATCGGAGCTTATGTATGTTTAGATGGTGCACAAAGCGCGCCTCATTTACCTATTCATTTACAACAATTAGATGTCGATTTCTTCGCTTGCTCTGGTCATAAGCTGTATGGTCCAACAGGAGTAGGAATATTATACGGTAAAAAACAGCTTTTAGAGCGTATGTCACCTGTGGAAGGGGGTGGAGATATGCTAGAATTAGCGACTTTGCAAGATTATACCCCTAATCAATTACCATATAAGTTTGAAGCTGGAACACCCATGATAGGTCAAGTTATTGGTTTAGGAGCGGCTATTGACTATTTACAAGAAATAGGGATGGTTAAGATTGCAGAATATGAATCCTTTTTACTTGCGTATGCCACTGAAGCGTTAAATAAAGTCAAAGGTTTACGTATCTTGGGAACAGCAGCCCATAAAGGAGCGATTATTAGCTTTGTTGTAGAAGGCGTGCATCCTCTAGATATTGCAACAATGTTGGATTGTAGGGGTTTTGCTTTGCGGTCAGGACATCACTGTAGCCAGCCTACCATGCAACGTTTTGGTGTATCCGCAACCTGTCGCATCTCATTTGGGGTGTACAATACTCAAGAAGACATTGACCAGTTTGTCTATCATCTAAAATCTATCTTAGAAATTTTTCAATAAAGCCTTTAAGTAGGTATTTAAGTTGTTGAGTTGGACTAAGGAGCTCTTGCAAAGAGCGATTGTCAGCACACACGCGTGTTAAGGGCCTCTTTGTATTCCAATCAAAGTTCATAGCAGAGCCAATACGAAAACAATAAGGATAATGTTTCCTTACATAAGCATGAACAGATCGATTCGTACGACCAAAGGGATAGATAAAAGAAGAAATAGCCTGAGGCACATTTTCTTCCAGCAGTTGCTTGGAAAACACAACTTCTCTTGCTAGATCTACAAAAGGAAATGTTAAGTTGCAGTGCATATAAGAATGAGAAGCTAGCTGCACGTAACTACTAGCTACCATTTCTCGCAGCTCCTCCCATGTGCAAAATGGAGCTTGTGTTTCAAAAATTCCGTCTTGCATAGCTAGACCATAAGGAACAGCTAAACGTTCTTCCGGGAGCAAAGAGGTGCTTTCTAAAATATATCTGACAGGCACTCCCACAATGGCTCGCATCTTAAAGCGTTTTAACAAAGGGAAAACAAAATGATAGAAATCAAATAATGCATCATCAAATGTCAAGCAGATCGACAGCTTTCTTTGAGCTAAAGGCTCACCAGGTAAAACGACAGGGTATTGCTGTAAGTGTGTCAAATGTTCAGTGAGTACTTGAAGGGAGTTGGCATGTTTCCCTTTCCCGACTCGATGATACATGAGATTGAGCAGCATAATTAAGCTCTTGCAGTTTTAAGTATTTATAAAAAGCTGTATGAGCCATATAGCTAGAGATAATGAATCCTTCGGCTCCACCTAGAAAACCTTTTTGTAAGACGTAGCTTTTAAAAAAAGCTCCAATAGCATGAGAAATAGCAGATCGTAAAGAAGCCTTTTTTTTGCCTCGATTTTGCTCAGCAAATAAGGTTGTATAACGCTCCATTTTAGTCAAAAAATCGCTAAGTGTCTCATAGGAATAATGAGAAATATGCCCTGTCAGCACCTTTGTTTTAAGGCCTTCGTTTAAAACGCGTTCGTGTACCTTGTCTAAAGAAAAAGAAGTTGTCAGACGGTTATAAATGCGTATAGGAGTTTTGGCTGCCCATCCGCCCCAACGGATCCATTTCCCTCTAAAAATGTTATGAGAAGGGAAAGCATAAACGCTATGAGGATCCAAATCTAAGTTTTTTAACTCATGCAATAAGGCTTCTGAAACTACTTCATCAGAATCTAATGAAAGAATCCAATCATGATTGGCTTGCATTGTAGCAAACTGATGTGCTTGTCCAAATCCTTCGAACGGGCGAAAGAAAAAACGTACCTGAGGATAACGGGCGGCAATTTCTGCTGTAGAATCGGTAGAGCCGGAGTCAAGAACAACAATATCATCAAAAGAGCTGACAGAATCTAATACACGAGTAAGATGTCGTTCGGCATTGTAGGTCAGAATTGTTACGCTGAGCATGCCATGTCCTTTGTTAAAAAAAGCCCTGCTGTCTTGGACAGCAGGGCGAATGTTTGATCCAGAAAGTCTAGGGAGATATAACAATACTCCCACTAATTACTAGCGTCTCTTCGCAATCTTTAGAAGGACACTCTAGCGACTTGGAAGGCGTATGCGAAACCTCACAGGGTAAGCATTCGACTTCTAGACTTCCTGCTTCCAATGTAAGCAGGATGTTTTTCACGTAACTGATCTCCAATCCCAAACTTATCTAAGAGAGATAAACCCTAGATAAGCTCCAATTTCCTGGCCAATCCCAAGACCAATTCGTTGTGGTTAGCAAGCTATAACCCCGTTTCACCCCCTCTTTAGCTTCGAACTTTTAGTTCGTTCTCCACCTTGAATTGGTGTTGCTTCATAAAAGAAGCATTAGTTTGATCATAGCACACCTACGATCTTCCAACTGTATAGCACGAGTTAAGATAATAGGCAAGATGGTCGGGTTTAGCTAGTTTTTAGGTAGTCTTGCAGAGAAAGATCGCCCAATTCAAAAAGATCAGCTATGGAGCTATAAGAAGGTAATCCTTGCAGAGTTATGTTCCATTCATTACAAGCGTCTTTATGACCAGTACGTTGTGCAAGAAAGATCAGTCGTAATAAATTAAAAGCCCTTAAATGTTCAAAGTTTTCATCTCCCTTAACAGAGTCTTCTAACTGTAAAGCTTGTGCGTAAGCTTTGTCATAATCGGCATTGATGATGGAAGCAGTTGTGTAAGCAAATGCACTGAAATGAGGATGGACAAACGCAGAGGTACGCTTAATAATAGCGTGAGCGTAGGCCGCCGCATGTTTGGTGTCTTGTTTAGCTAAGTAATACTGCGCTAACATTGCATCATAAGAGGGATGAAGTTGAGGATGTTTTTTTACAACACGCTCAGCAACTTCTAGGGATTCTTCTGCGATAGGATGAGCTTGTTTAAAGCGGTCAAAAATTTGGCGCATAACTAGATAGTCATGAGACGCAGAATGTTGTTGTCTTCGATATAAACGTTCAGACCATATGCTGACGCAAGCAATGAGTAAAAGGACATAAAAACCCTTTTTCCAATGCGCTTTAATCTGTGAAATCCACTTGTTTTCTTCCATAACACATGCTAAAATTTATTTCCCCATTCTAACAGCTTACCCTGTGCATGTAAATGAGAAAAATAGCGATTGTTCGACGTAATGGACTTGGAGATCTTCTGTGCGTGTTCCCAACCATTGCGTATTTAAAAGCACAGGATCCCCAAACGCACATTACTTTGTTTGTTGATGAAACGAACGCTCCTTTGCTGAAATATCTACCTCGCGTAGAAGAAGTGGTTGTTTTTAAAAAAAATTCCAGCAAATACTGGCAAATTTTAAAAACGGCTTGGAAGTATCGAAAAAGAAAATTTGATCTGGCGATTTCCGCAAAAACCTCTCCCATGAAGCTTATGAATTTATTTCTTTTTGCATTAGGCGCTAAAAAAAGGGCGGCTTATATAGAAAAAAATTGGTCAGGGCTCCTTGTCAATGATCCTATTTACTACGATGAAGGGCAAGCGCGTACCATACACCAGTCTCTGAAAGTTCTTCATCTTGTTGCTCCTCATCTCAAAGAAGTGCCTAAAGAATACTGTCCCATTATAGAAGTGCCTTGTAAAGAACCTGGGCCTTTATCCATTGTTCTAACAGCTTCAACAACTAGAGTGTCTAATCATTTAGATGTGACAAGATATGCTCAACTGGTGAATAGATTGTATGCAGAAGGAATTCGGTTAGAAGCAAACATTTTGGCCTTGCCTTCAGATCATATTAGAGCTAGAGCTATTGCTAGCGAACTTACGGTTCCATATCATTTACATTTTCCTAAGTCATTTGCTGAATTTATGCAGGTATTAGCGCAAGCAGATTTGGTATTTTGCGGAGATGGAGGAGCCGGACATATTGGTGCGGCTATGGGGAAAAAAACCATTGTGTTATTTGGAGAATCTCGTCCCGGGGAATGGGCCCCTTTAGGTCCACATGTCAAAACTTTTTATGACCCTATTCACGTTAACCGTTTGTCAGATAACCAGATTTATCAAGCTTTGAAAGCCTTTGCGCAGGTTTCTGTTGCTCCCATAAATTGTTAGGCAATGAGTTTAAGAGTTGTTTTGTATAGGGGTGTTGGGGAGATGTAAAAAGTTTCTCAGTGGGTTGTTCCTCTACAATTTTGCCTTGATACATTACAAGAATTCTATCGCATAAACAACGTATCACAGAAAGATCATGAGAGATGAAAAGGTAACTTAAACCAAGTTTTTCTTTTAAGCTATAGAGCAAATTTAAAATTTGAGCTTGTACTGACAAATCAAGAGCTGATACAGCTTCATCTAAAATAATAAGCTTAGGCTTCATGGCTATGGCTCTTCCTATAGAAATTCTTTGTTGTTGTCCCCCGGAAAATTGATGAGGATATTGTTTCAAAGAACTGATAGGGAGCCCTACCTGTTTAAGAATTTCGCATACATGGTCAATTTGTTCTTGTTTAGTCGCTATCAACTTGTGATAAAGCAGGGCCTCTCCAATATTATCTAGAATGGTTTTTCTAGGATTAAGAGATGCTAAGGGGTCTTGAAAAACCATTTGTATTTTTTGTCTATGTAGAGTTAAAGCTTTCCCTTTTAAAGACAAAAAATTCCGTCCTAGAAAATAGACCTCTCCGGAGGTGGGCTCCAAAAGACGGATAGCAGTACGAGCAGTGGTGCTCTTGCCGCATCCCGATTCTCCTACAATGCCTACAATTTCTCTTTCATGAATCACAAAAGAAACATCATCAACAGCTCGTACTTCGCCTATCTGTCTGTTTAAAAGACCTCGATAGATTGGAAAGAATTTTTTCAAATTTTTTACTTCAAAAAGAGGGGTCGGCATCAACTCTCCAAGCTAAAGTGGGATCAAACAACCAGCATTTTGCATGGTGGGAAGGGTTAGGTAAGGCAAAATAAGAAGGAGCTTCATGCGTGCACTGAGGCATTTGGTAGACGCAGCGAGGATGAAAAGGACAGCCTGAGGGTAACTGTCGAGCGGAGGGAACATGACCCTCCAAAACAGGTAATCTCCCTTCCTTTAAAGGGCGATTTGGCCTAGCTGCAAAAAGCGCTTGAGTATAAGGATGAGCAGGATTCTGAAAAATAGCTTGCGTTGAACCGTGTTCGATGATTTCACCCGCATACAAAACCGCCAAATGATGGGCTAATTCAGCAACAACTCCCATATCATGTGTGATGAGTAAGATACTCATTCCTCTTCTGTTTTGAATTTCTTTGAGTAGTTGAAGGATTTGTTTTTGGATCGTTACATCTAGAGCTGTTGTGGGTTCGTCAGCTATTAAAATATTTGGTTCGCAAATCAGAGCCATTGCAATCATCGCACGTTGTAACATGCCTCCTGAAAGTTGGTGGGGGTAGGTCTTCATCATCATTTCAGGATGAGATAGTTGCACTTCTTCTAGGACATGTAAGCAGCGCTGATAAGCTTGTTCGTGCGAAATTTTTAAGTGAGCATAACATGTTTCTAACAGTTGTTCTCCAAGCGTGCAAACTGGATTCAGGCAAGAACGTGGATCTTGAAAGATCATCGCCAGATGCCTTCCTCTCATACTACGCATATGCTGCTTAGGCAAAGTTAAAAGATTTTTGTCTTGATAAAGAACTTGACCGGTAGAAGGAAGAGTAGGAGGTTGGGGTGCTATGCCCAACAAAGACAAGGCGGTCATAGACTTTCCACACCCCGTTTCTCCTACCAAGGCTAAGGTCTGTCCTTCATAAAGCTTAAAAGAAATCCCTCGTACAACAGGGAAGCAAGACCCTTCCAGTTTTAAAAGGGTGGTAAGTTCCTGTACATCGAGAACTGTTTGCATTACCATTTACTTTATCCCCTTTTTCTATTATCATCACTAACGAATGCAGACATTAGCCCGCCTCTTTGGACGTTCTCCCTTCGCTCCTCTCCAGGCTCACATGGAAAAAGTAGCCGAATGCGTGGGTGCGCTCGTTCCTCTTTTTGAAGCTCTTGAACGTCAGGATCGTCAGGCAATTCATGCTATTGCAGATTCCATTTCTTCTCTAGAGCATGCTGCGGATCTTCTAAAAAATGATATGCGTAACCATCTTGCGTCGGGTCTATTTTTGCCTGTACCAAGAGCTTCTATCCTTGAGTTGCTTTCTTTACAAGATAACATTGCTGATCAAGCAGAAGATGTAGGCGTTTTATTGACACTAAAGCCCTTACCTCTTATTCCAGAAATGTCGCAGTTATTATGGCAATTTATTCGCAAGAATATAGAAGCTTTTGAAGGGGCACATGAAATTATACGGGAAACAGATCGTTTATTGGAAAGCTCGTTCGGTGGCTTAGAAGCTGAAAGAGTGCAGAAAATGATAGGTACTGTTGCTCTACGTGAACATGAGGCTGACTTGTTGCAACGTCAGTTGTTACAGTGCATCTTTGGATTGCCTAATCCTATGGACGCTACAACGCTTTTTCTTTGGATGCGCATTATCCAAGAACTTTCTACTATTTCAGATGAGGCCGAAAGGCTAGCTAACCGCGTACGTATGCTGCTTGAGGTAGCATGATCACGGCGCTGTTTATTTTTGCTATTCTGTTAGGCTTTTATGTGGCTTGGAACATTGGTGCTAACGATGTTGCAAATTCTGTAGGAACAGCTGTAGGTTCCGGAGCGTTAACGCTTAAGCAAGCCATGCTTATTGCGGCAATTTTTGAATTTGCAGGTTCTTTTTTACTGGGGTCTAATGTGTCAGAGACTCTCGAATCAGGAATTGTCACACGCGATTTACTTTTAAATAGTCCTTCGGATTATTTAATAGGCATGTTAGGAGCTTTGCTGGCCACAGGGGTGTGGCTGCAACTTGCTTCCTATTTTGGCTGGCCCGTTTCTACTACTCATTCCATCATTGGCGCTATCTTAGGTTTTGGCATTATTGCTGGGGATATGAAGTCTGTAGCTTGGATGAATATGGCTTCTATTGCATTGAGTTGGGTGGTATCTCCTTTATTTGGTGGATTAGGGGCTTATATGATTTTTTCTTTTATTCGCCGTAAAATTTTGGGTCAGCACCGTCCTATTCAGGCCGCTATTCGCTATACTCCGTGGATAGCCTTTATGATTTTCTTTGTTTTGATGTTAATTATTTTCTTTGACGGATTGCCAGGTTTAGATTTTCAACTTGCTGTGCCTTGGCTGTTTATTTTAGCTTCTTTAATTGGTGGTGTTGCAGCTTGGATTGCGTATTTTCTTGTACGTCATATTGCTGTTTCTGTGACATCTGATGGTTATGCGGAAGTAGAGCGTATTTTTATGTCTTTGCAAGTGATTGTAGCTTGTTTTATGGCTTTTGCACATGGTTCCAATGATGTGGCGAATGTCATAGGCCCCCTTTCAGGCATTATTAACGTGCTTCAAGGAGAATCTATCACTGGAGTGCGTAGCATTTCCCCTTGGTTATTAGTTTTAGGAGGAAGCGGTATCGTTGCAGGCTTAGCAACATGGGGCTGGCGCGTTATTGAAACAATCGGCAAGAAAATCACACAATTAACGCCTTCCCGAGGTTTTGCAGCAGGTTTTGGTGCTACTATTACTGTTATGTTAGCTTCTAAACTAGGTTTGCCTATTTCTACGACACATGTTCTTGTTGGAGCTGTCTTAGGGGTGGGATTTGCTCGAGGTATCGGCGCTATTAATCTGAATACGGTTAGAGATATTTTTATTTCCTGGCTTGTTACAGTACCCCTTAGCGCTGGATTATCGATTTTATTTTTCTACTTATTGAGCTTAATCTCGGATATTGAATTGGTAATCAGTGCTCTAGCATGAGTGCATGCAGCAAGCATTTTAACTACGTAATTTCGGATCAAGTGCGTCTCGGATAACATCGCCTACTAAAGCAATGCAGACAAGTAGAATAGTCAGCAGTAAAGCTGGAGGCCATAAGAGATAGCTTTCCGCAGGAAAAACAGATCTTCCTTCATCCATAAGAACACCCCAGGATGTTGCGCCTTCCTCTCCCAACCCAAGAAAAGAAAGACCAGCTTCTCCTGAAATGGCAGCCATCATAGCAAATGGAATAAGAGTTAAAATGGGAGGGATGGCATTAGGTAAGATATGAGAAAATAAGATTTTTTTATGATCAAATCCTAAACTTGTGCATGCGTACACATAAGAAAGGTGTCTTTGTTTTAAAACTTCAGCCCGCATAAAGCGTGCAAAATTTGTCCATCCAAAAATGCCTAAAACAGTGATGACAAGAAAGATAGACTTGCTTTGAGTTAAGGCAATAATCAGCAAAAGCATAAAAAATGTAGGCATGGCTTCCCAGATTTCGACAAGTCGACAAATCACCAAATCCAGTTTTCCAGCAAAGTATCCGGAGCAAGCTCCCAAAGGAATACCAAAAAATAATGAGAGTAGCAGCGCACCTATTCCTACAACAATCGACACACGAATACCAAAAATTAAACTGGAGACCAGATCTTTACGATTGATACGAGAACGTTCCCACCAAGGCACAATTTGATTGATAGCTTGAGCTCCACCGGCATCATCTTCCCAGTGGAAAGGGCGTAATAAAGAAGGCCAGATGATATGTAAGCGAGATAATTCACTATCTATCCAATGTGTGCGCTCTTGAAGAAAGGTGAGAGAAGCTAAAGCATCTCGATGTCCTTGTGCAATTTTACGTGTTTCAACAAGAGCATTCCGAATTTCTTGTGCTTCAGTGAATTTTGTAGAGGTTAGATTGAGTAGTTGAGTGTCTTGATGTTCAAGTTTTGCCATCAAATATTGGTGAGAATAAGGAGTATAACGAGCAATTAAATCAGGCAGCTTGGACATAGCTTGTTCATAGCCATCCTGTGTTTGTTGAATTTGTTGTTCTAAAGCTTCGCGTTTTTCTTGCTCATTTCTTTGAGAGACATTCCATAAAGTGGGCATTTCCCTGCCAAAACGGTGGTAAAAAATTTCCGCATACTGATGTAAACGTTCTTGTTGTTGCAACATGATTTTATGCTGCAGCAGTAAAATAATTTTAGCGTAATTAGTCATGTACTTAAGTTCAAAAGACCATCCTGGATAAGGAGTTAAAGGAGTAAGTAAAGGGTCTTCTCGGTAACTAAGAGCAGCTTCCAAAGCCTGTTGGCGAGCTATAACTAAATTTGGAGCGCCTTCAGGATTTTTTACAGGTCCGGTTAGTAACCAAGCAAACAGACAAAAATGAAGTAACATCATTCCAAAGATGACCCATGTTTTTTTGACTAACCAATATAACAATAGGGTGCAGGGGAGGGTTAACATTAATAAGTTGTAAAATAGATCGATGGGTTTAGAAAAAAAACCTCGATAAAAAAGGTAACGAAATAAAGGGAAATAAAGTTGTCCGTCCCAAATCAGGCACAAGGGTTTACTAGAGGCAAAGAGGGGAGCATAAATAGCAATAAACAAGAAAAGACTTAGAATACAAAGAGCCCCCAGCCCAACTGGGTTCTTCCGAAACTGCTTCCATAGAAGGCGGCGATAGCTCTCAATATGCACACCCTAAATCTACCTGTCGAGCACCTTTCTTGCCAGGTCAAGTTTTTTATTTTGAAAGAATACAGAGAATAAAAACAGGCCTTTTGTAGTAGAGATGTTAGAACATCTCTACTACAAAAGGAGAAAATAGACTTACTCTTTTAAGGAGAGTAAAAACTCAGCATTGCTGCCTGTTTTCTTTAGACGATTAAGTAAAAGATTCATGGCATCTAGAGGTGTGAGATCAGCGGTTGCTCCTCGCAGCAAATAGATTTTTTCAAGCTCAGAAGGATGATAAAGAAGTTCTTCCTTACGTGTACCACTCTTAATTAAATCAATAGATGGGTAAACTCTTCGATCTGCTAAGCGGCGATCTAGAACAAGTTCCATATTGCCAGTACCTTTGAACTCTTCAAAGATGACTTCATCCATACGTGAACCTGTATCAATCAAAGCTGTAGCTAGGATAGTAAGAGATCCTCCATTTTCAATGTTACGAGCGGCTCCGAAGAAACGCTTTGGCTTATGTAAAGCGCTTGCGTCGACACCACCTGTCAAGATTTTGCCAGAATGAGGTTGGACTGTGTTATAGGCACGCGCTAAACGTGTAATAGAATCCAATAAGATAACAACATCATTCCCGTATTCCACCATACGACGAGCTTTCTCGATAACCATTTCTGCAACTTGGATATGACGCTCGGGTTGTTCATCAAAAGTAGAAGCTACAACTTCTCCTTTAACAACTCGGATCATATCCGTCACTTCTTCAGGACGCTCATCGATCAATAGAACAATCAGCTTAATTTCAGGGTGGTTATGAGCGATAGCATGCGCAATGTTTTGTAAAATGATGGTTTTACCAGTACGGGGAGGCGCAACAATAAGACCCCTTTGCCCTTTTCCAATAGGGGCAGTGAGATCTAAGACGCGCTCTGACAAACGCTCTTTAGTTGTTTCCATGACAATACGTTCATTGGGATAAAGAGGAGTAAGGTTCTCAAATAAAACACGCTCCTTAGCTTGATCCGGAGTTGAACCATTAATCATATCAACTTTAAGCAAGGCAAAATACTTCTCTTTATCCTTAGGAGAGCGAATTGTGCCGACAATCGTGTCACCTTTTTTAAGGTCAAAACGGCGAATCTGAGCCGGTGAAACATAAATATCTTCAGCAGAAGAAAGATAGTTATAAGTTGGAGAACGTAAAAAACCAAAACCATCAGGCAGAACTTCTAAAACGCCTTCTGCAATGAGCAGTTCTTCAGGATGAGTAGATTTAATTTTAACAATCTCAAAAACAACTTGAGAACGTGTCAAAGAAGGTAAATTCTGAATCCCATAATTTTTCGCTTCTTGAGCTAGTTCATCGATGGTCATTCTTTGCAGATCAGAAATTTTTGTGATTTTTACAGGCCCTTTAGGCGGAGGAGGTTCTTTAAATTCCTCCGAGACCATTTTTTCAGGAGGTTTTAAAGTCATACGTTTTTTTTCTTTTGGGCTCTCTTCAGAAACTGTGGATTCTTGACTCATTTCTTGGCTCATGATGATACGAGTTGGTTAAAAAGGGTTATAACTGATTTTTTGAGAGACGCAAGCGTCTCGTTGTTAACAAGGACATATTGTGCACGGTGAGCTTTTTGTTGAGGAGTCAACATACGACTTCGCCGAGCCTCCTCATCAGGAGAATAAGGTCTGCGAGGGATGTCGCAGAGAACTGCAACAGTGACATCAAATTCTTTTTCAAAATCTGCCTCAAATAATAATGGAACTTCAGCGACAAATAGGGGAACGTTGTTTAGAATTGCTTTTTGGACTTCTTTTTGTAACTCCTCAAGAACAGCCGGATGAAGAATTGCTTCAAGTTGTTGCAGTAACTTTGCATCTGCAAAGACTTTCTGTGCAACCCGACTGCGGTCAATCTCCCCATTTACTATAACCTCTTCTCCTAGTAAGCCTCTTACTCGTAGACTTATATCTGTACTGGAAGAAAGAAGTCGGTGGACGATTGCATCGGCACTGACCACATAAGCTCCTAACTCTTTAAAAAATCCACATACAGTTGATTTTCCAACGGCATAAGAGCCTGTGATGGCTACCTTCTTCAAAGTTTAACATTGCCCCCAATTTTTGCCAATGGCAACGTCTACAACTAAAGGGACCTTTAAAGTAAAAATGTTTTCCATAGTCTCTTTAACAAGAGGCTTTAAGGCCTCTAATTCTTCATCAGGAGCCTCAAAAATTAATTCGTCGTGAATTTGCAAAATTAAAAAACTTTTCAATTTTTTATTTTGCAATTGTTGGTCAATGGCCAGCATGGCCTTTTTAATGAGATCGGCAGCACTTCCTTGTAAAGGAGTGTTGACAGCCAGACGTTCGGCAGCTGCTCTTAAATGTGTATTAGCGCTATTAAGATCGGGGATAGAACGTTGGCGTCCTATCATTGTTACAGCTTTCCCAGTTCGACGTGCTTGTTCAATTGAGTTTTGTATATATTCGAAAACTTTGGGATAGCGGCGATAGTAGGCTTGGATAAAATCAGCTGCTTTATGGATATCAATATGGAGTTCTCGTGCTAAACCGTAGGCTTGTTGACCATAGATAATTCCAAAATTAATGGCTTTAGCAGCTCGTCGTTCTTCTGATGTGACATGTTGTTTTTCAAACATAAGAGCAGCAGTATGAGCATGGATGTCTTGTGCATGCTCAAAAGCGTTAATGAGAGTAGGATCTTCTGAAAAATGTGCCAGTAAACGAAGCTCAATTTGTGAATAATCTGCTGATAAATAGCTCCAGCCCATTTTTTGTGGTCGAAAAGCCTCGCGTATTTTTTTCCCTAAAGGAGTCCTGACGGGGATATTTTGTAAATTTGGATCTTGGCAGGCTAATCTTCCCGTAGCTGTGACAACTTGGTTGAAGGTGGGGTGTACTCTTTCTGTCTTGAGATTAACTTGATTGGGCAAGCTTTCAATATAAGTAGAACGCAATTTTTCTAAAGAACGATAAATAAGGATTTTTTCTGCAATAGGATAGTTAATGGCTAAATCTTCTAGAACGTCAGCATTAGTGGAATAGCCTGTTGCTGTTTTTTTAAGGGGTTTAATTTTCAATTTTTCAAATAAAATTGCAGCAAGTTGCTTGGGAGAATTTAAGTTGAAGGACTCACCACTTAGAGAAAAAACTTCCTCTTGGACTTCATTCAACTGTTGCATGACCATCGACCCTAAATCTTTAAGATGATTGATGTCTAGGTAGACGCCGGCTCGTTCCATCTTTAAGAGTAATTTGCTTAAAGGAAGTTCTAGGTCATAGAGAAGAGAATCTAATTTTTCTTCGTGTAGTTGTTTTTCAAAATGTTGCTTTAATCTAAACGTGTAGTCAACATCTTCACAGCAATATTGACATACTTTTTCTAGTGGCACCTGATCCATAGAAATTTGTTTTTTCCCCGTCCCTATAAGGTCTTTAATAGGAATTTTGACTTTGCCAAAAATATCTAAACAAAGATTGTCTAGAGAGTGGCTACGGGCAGAGGGATTTAAAAGATAAGAAGCAAGGATTGTATCGAAGCTTAAATGAGCAACTTCAATCCCGACATTTACCAAAACATGACAATCATATTTTGTATGGTGTCCGAAGAACATATGTTGTTTTAAAAAGGGGGCTAGTAATTCCCGTGCTTTTTCACCTAATTTTCCATTAAAAGGTACATAGTATGCTTCTTTGGCTTGGAAACAAAATCCTATCCCAATAGGAAGAGCTTGCATGACATCTAGAGAGGTTGTTTCACAATCAAAAGCAAGATGATCATGGCTTTCCATTTTTGCTATTAGCTGTTGTAACCCATTGAGATCATCAACAAGATGATAATGTAACACCTCGTTGGAGCAGGAAGGAGCATGAATTTCTAATTCTTTAATTAGAGAATGAAATCCCATTTGGAGATAGAAAGAGCGTAGTCCCTGTTCTTGAACAGGCTGTTTTGCAAAAAAATTTGGTGATTGAGGAAAAGATAATTGAGTTTGGATAGTAGCAAGTTGTTTGGATAATAAAGCTTGTGAAGCCTCTTCTCTTAATGTTTGCTGCTTCTTTTTCCCTGAAATTTCGTCAACATGGGCTAAAACATTTTCGATAGTTCCATATTGTTGTAGCAAAGGCGCTACAGTTTTAGGACCAAAACCAGGCACCCCCGGGATATTATCGGAGCTATCTCCTACCATACCTAGATAGTCAGCAATTTGAGAAGGTTTGACCCCAAAATTTTCCTCTACGCCTTGAGGATCCAACACAGCATAATCTTTCCAAGGGTTTAGCAAGTGGACATCATCCGTGACAAGTTGGCATAAATCTTTATCACTTGTACAGATGCGTACGGACACTCCCTGTTGAGCAGCCCATGTTGCAATACTGCCAATGGTGTCATCAGCTTCAACCCCATCCAATTCTACATGATGAATGCCCATTAAATCGCAAAATTGTTTGGAGATAGCAATTTGTTCAGGAAGATCTTCATAGTCTCTTACTCTGTTTGCTTTATAATCTTGATAGATCTCCGTGCGACTACGCTTGTTATCTGGGCCATCATAGACAGCAACGATATGAGAAGGATGATGTTCTTTTAATAATTTAAGAACGGAACGGATGAATCCAAAAAGAGCATGCGTGCTTTCTCCCGCCGCATTTGTCATGGGAGGCAGAGCAAAATAAGCTCTAAACAGAAAACCCGAAACGTCAAGAATAAATAATTGCATAGATTAGGGTCGGTATTGGAAGCGACAAGGCTCTAAACTCATCTCAGAGGGCAAGGAAAACTCATGTTTAATAACAGGTAGAGCTCTTTCTTGAAAGAGCTCCTTCCACCAAGATTTTGTTTTAAAGCAGACAACTTGATAGGGCTCATGAATATCAGCTGTTTGTACCAAAGCCGTGAGAGCATCTCGTTTGAGATCCACCACAGCATCAATATAACCCTTTAGCAGAGCATCAGGCGCAGGGAACACTTCTGCTCCATAAATTTTGACAAGATCCTCTTCTGTAATTTTAGGACGATTTTGTGTCACAAGTGAAACAAAATCTTTATAAAAGAAATCTAACAGAGCTTGTCGATGAACTCCTTCATCAGCGGTCCAGGGACGAGTAGGGTTCAGAGAGTCTTTGCCTTGACCTGCTGAGAGAGTTAATGCGCTCACTCCTATTTTTTTCATGGCTTCTACAGCATTAAAATAAGGTGGCCAACTGATGACGCCGATAGAGCCGATAATGCTTACAGGCGAGGCGTAGATTTTATCTGCTGCACAGGCAATATAATAGCCTCCAGAAGCACACATACCATTGACATAGGCATAAACAGGTATTTTATAGACGCTCTTATAAGCTTTGATCAAACGATAAATAATATCAGAATCATTTACGCCACCACCGGGAGAATCAATAACGAGCAGTATGCCTTTAACACGATCATTATGAAAGGCTTCTTCACGTGAATCTAACAAAATCTCTTCTATTTTTTCTGCTGTAATAGGGTCAGATCCTATGACTCCTTCTATGCTAATTTGTAAAATTACAGGAGACGAGACGGAGAGTTCTTTTCGATTGCCTTCTGCATCAGGCAAAATGGTGAGTTTAGAAGGCAATTTTTTCTTGTCTTCACTAGAAGAGATGAGAAAGATGCAGAGCATAATGACAAAGAAAAATCCAAAGAAGGCTCCGATAGAACCAAAAAGAGCTACAAAAAAGGAACGTAAAGCGTTCAAAAAAATGGATTCTTTAACGAAGTTCATAAGATGCAATTCTCTCTAGTTGAGGGCCTGAATAAGTATGATTGAAGCTCAAATTCATACGTCTTTATAGAAAAAGTGTTTCTTTTCAAAGCTTAAAACGCAATGTATTTTTAAGAAATAGCTTTCAAGATGGAGGTGAATGGTGATTATGTTTTACAGATACGATGCGTCCATCATCAAGGCGTAAAATGCGATCTGCAAAATCGAAAATTCGAGCATCATGTGTTACAATAATCAAGGAGGAGTCACGACTTAAAGCGATATCCCTGAATAATTTTAAGACTTCTATTCCTGTATGATGATCGAGGGCGCTTGTGGGTTCATCACACACAATGAGTCGAGGAGCATGTACACATCCTCGACAAATGGCAATCCTTTGTTGTTCTCCACCTGACATGTGTGGAGGATAGGCGTGTTTTCTAGAGCTCAGTCCAACTCGTTCTAAAAGTTTTTCAGCGTGCTCAAAAGCTACAGATTTTTCTACCCCAGAAAGAACAAGAGGGATTGAAACATTTTCAATAGCTGTAAGTGTCGGAATTAAATTAAAATGCTGAAAAATGAAACCAATATTTGCTCCGCGGTAAGCAGTAAGTTCTGTTTGGGATAGAACACTTAGATCTTGACCATACACGTAGCACATACCACTGTCTTGACGCATGATTCCGCTAATAATGGAAAGAAGAGTTGTTTTTCCACAGCCAGAAGGTCCAACGAGCATTAGCAATTCACCAGCGTATGCTTCTAGAGAAATACCTCTTAAGGCCTGTGTGGATGTTTCTTTGTCGCCATAACTTTTTGTAACATCTATACATTCAACAGCAATCATAATTGGAAAACCGTGGAAGGATCTAAACGTATAATTTTTATCACGCTCATTAAAGCCGCACACAATGTGATGCCATAGAGTGCTATAGCACTTACTAACATCAGCCACCAAGGAAAAGTAAATGAGAGTTCTGTTCCGCTTGAATATAAACCAAAGAGGACGGTTAAACCGATGCCAAAAGACCAACCAAGGGTTGCTGTTAACATTGCTTGAGATAGGATCATTTTAATGAGTAGGCGATTAGTGGCTCCCATAGCCTTAAAAGTTGCAAAGAAGCTCATATTGTCATGAGCGTAGGTATAAAAAGTTTGACCTGCAATGGCTGTGCCGATGACAAACCCTAATAGAACAGCGAAGCCAAAATTGATCGGAATACCTGTTTTAGTAAGATAATATTTTAGAGTTAGATTGCGAAATTCCTTGCGCGTGTAAGCAGAAAGGCCTGTGATTTCATGGATATTTTTGGCCAATTTTTTAGGATCTACTCCAGGCGCAGCTTTAACAAGAATAAAAGAAAGAAGGTTTCTTTCTGCTGGAGCAAATTCCAACGCACGTTGGTAAGTGGTATACACAACAGGTTGAGATTGGAAAGTACGAACGGTATCACAAAAACCAACGATATAGGCACGACGGTCATTAAGTTCTAAAACTTCGCCCATTTGTACAGGGATGTGTTCTCCTTTTGGTCCTGTACGATATAACTTTTGTTGAGCACCTACTCTATTTACTATAATGGCATCGGGATAGCGTAAATTCTCTATGCACCCTTGTAGCATGTAAGGAGGCCCTCCTATGAGGGTCGCATCATCAATGCCAATTACATTACATTGTTGAAAGATACCGGAGGATGTTTTCGCTTTTAGCAGGCCTTTAAATAAAGGAACGGCCCAAGCAACTCCTTCAATGCTACGTGTTTGATAGAGCTTACTGCTTCGAAAAGGTTTGATGTCGTCAATGTGTTGGACGGCACTTTCCATCACCCAGATGTCAGGCTGAGAGGTATCTGTAAGAAAGCCATAGGTACGTTGCATAAGGCCGGCAAAAATACCGCTTTGTTGGGTAATGATGAATGACGAAAAAGTGAGACCTAATAGTATCCCAATAAACTTTGCTCGGTCGCCGATGATCATTTTGATAGCAAAGCTTAGCATTCCCATCCTCCACCAAGAGATTTATAAACAGCAACTAAGCTAGTCATCATATCTTCTTTAGTGATAGAAAGGAGAATCTCAGCATTATAGAGATCTCTTTCAACTTGGATTAAATAGAGAAAGTCGACTTTTCCCCCTAAATACAGAGTTTCAGCTAAATCACGAGCGTTGCGATAGTTCTCCACTTCTTCTTGTAAAGAAGAAACACGAGCTCCCTCTTCAAAATAAGCAACAAGCGTGCTTTCTACTTCTTTTAAGGCATTTAATACGCTTTGTTCATAGGCTAAGGCAGCTTGCCACTGACGCGAAGTTGCGGCAGCAATCCAAGATCGAATTTGTCCACCATGGAACAGAGGTAAGGTTAATGAAGGAGAGATAGTCCATTGGCGGCTATTGCCTTGAAACCATTTGGTAAAGAATCCTGATGCGAATTCAAACATACCTTCTAAAGACAGTGTAGGGAAAAGTTCTTTACGTGCGGCACAAACTCTAGCTCCTGCTGCATACAGATTATATTCCGCTTGACGTACATCACCACGTCGACATAACAGTTCGGAAGGTAATCCCAAAGGAATTTTTCCTGTTACACAAGGAATGGGTCTTACTTCATCAAAACAATGTTCTAAGGATTCTGGATTAAGGCCTAGCAAGACAGCTATGCTGTAAACTGTCTGCTTAAAGCGCATTTCAAGGGGATAAAGATCGCTATAGCGTTCTTCAAGCGTTGCTTTAGCTGTATAAAGATCTAATTCGGATATAAATCCTGCGTTAAAACGATCTTGAGTAATTGCTACAAGATGCTCTTCAATGTCAATATGCCGTTGTGTGATAGCGATTCGGTCCTGTAAATTTCTCAGGATAAAATAATTTTTCGCCACCTCGCTAACAACACTGACATGAACATCACGTACAAGCTCTTTTTGAGCCATGATATCTAAGGCAGCAGCATGGGCTCGGTCTGTAATTTTTCCAAATAAGTCGATTTCCCAAATACTATCAAAACCAATTTGGTATACATCAATAAATGTGCCGCCTAAAAACAAAGGTCTTGCTGCTAACGTGTCGCTATTACGTAATCTTTCGTAGCTTGCAAAAGCGTCTACATAGGGCATGAGGCGAGAAAATTCTGTTCCAAAATTGGCGCGGGCTTCGCAGATACGTTCTCTAGTAATTCTTAAATCGTGATTACATCCTATAGCCTGAACAATAAGCTCAGAAAGTTGATTGTCTTGGAATTGTTCCCACCATGTCGCAAGTTCTGTTGTTTCCCCGCCGCATTGTCCGACATAATCTCCTTCTGTGAACTTTTCAGGAAGGCAGACTTGGGGTTGACGCATGGGGGTGCAGCCTGCTAGAAAAACAAGGATGATGAATAGTCTCATGGTATCTCCTTAGAGGGTTTGGCCTCAAGGTAGACATCTAAAAGCTGTCCTGGATAAAGAGGTAAATCTCGGTCTTCAATTTTATAAATAAGATAAAGTACTCGTGTATCTACCATCTCATTGACATCTCCGGAGAGAGTTTTTTTAGGGGTCATGTACGGTTGCATACGAACATAGGAAAGAGGGGTAGACAGGAGTCGATTTCCTCGTAAATAAGCTGTACCTGGAGCTCCTTCAATCATTCTCCAGATTTCTTCTTCGACAATGCTAACGCGCACATGCAATTCTTTGATGGCACCAAAGATCATTAAAGGTTTGTCTAAGCAACCCGCTTGGGCATACTCTCCTTTATGGATATTGTTGACTAAGACAACGCCAGCAAAGGGAGCATAAACAGTGGAACTAGCAATCTGTGCACGTAAAATGTTAACAGAAGCTTGAGCTTGTTTCTTTTCAGCTCGAAAAATTTCCAAATCTCGCACCCAAGCTCCTGACAATAAAAGGCAAAGGTTTGCTTGAGCTTCTTCTAATTGGTATTTGGCAAGACAGGAAGCGTATTTGCGTTGATTAAACTCATCTTGGCTGACTGATCCTGGATTTTTAAGATTTTCTACGATTTGGAATTGCGAAGCATAATCTAAATAACGAGCTTCTGCTTGATGAACAAGCGCCACGGAAGGGGGGATGCTTTCTTGTCTGGGCAGATCAAGTTGTTTTTCGTAATTTGCCACAGCGACCATATAAGCTGTTTCTGCTTCTTCTAATTGAGCGTGAAGAACACGTGTGCGAAGAGTGAAAAGGGGAGACCCTTCTTTAACGTAATCTCCTTCTTGTACATAGACGGTTTCAACAATATCGCTATCAGAAGTGCCTATCCAAACATCTTCAGAGGAGGCTTCGACTGTTCCAAGTGTAGCAATAAAGTGTTGATAAGGAGGGACGGGAGGCGGAAAAGGAATAGCAGGGGTAGGAGGAGAAAGGTGACTAATCAGGACCGCCACCGTTCCTAATAGTATGCAAATACCAGCTATGATGAATAACCACCGTTTCAAAGATCTAGCCCCTTTATACATCTCTCTTAAATGAATCATCCTTGGTAAGAGTAGATGTCAGGGACTAGTAAGCATAGAGTGTGCCATGGAGAAATAATAAAGAGTGTTTTAGCAGTAAATAGTGTGAAAATATGCTAAGATCCTCAAAAAACAGGTTTTTTAATTTAATAAACTACAGTTTCTGGGGTTCTATGACTTCATATACGCAACAAAAGACCTTTTTAACAGGAAGATACATTCAGACCCCCTTGGGGAAAATATTAGCTTTAGCTGATGAAGGGGCTCTGTATTTTTTACAATTTATGGATGAATGTAAAGCCGGGGAAAGGCTGGGAAAATATTTGAAATCCAGGAACACAACTTTTGATTTAGGAGAAAGTGCTATCCTCTCTTCCATTGAAATAGAACTTTTTCAGTATTTTCAGGGGCAGTTAAAGATATTTACAACACCCTTGATATGCGTGGGATCTTTATTCCAAAAAAGAGTTTGGGAAAATTTGTTAGAAATTCCTTATGGTCAAACACGTTCTTATGCTGAAGTGGCAAGAAAATTAGACAAACCAACGGCTTATCGAGCTGTGGCACAGGCTAATGCTGCGAATGCTATAGCCATTGTTATCCCTTGCCATCGCGTGATTAACACGGGGGGTGCATATGGAGGGTATGCCTCGGGGATGGAAAAAAAGATATGGCTTTTAAGGCATGAAGGTTACATTTAAGCCGCTTAAGGACTATCATTGATCTGAAAATCCGAGTAACTTAAGATCCTTTACTAACTTTAACCGGAATTCTGATGGCCTATTTAAAAACCGTATCTTTAGCTGATGGAGAGCGAATTTGCTGGCATGTTGCCAATACTATTCGGGCGCAGTTGCATTACCTCGATGAAAGAGATGGAGTTGCTCTAAAAGCATTGCTTAGAAAATGCTGTGACCCTTCTTATCAATTTATCCTTTGCGCCGTAAAACC